>CAZEAQ010000028.1:4839-14743 GCA_964510145.1 uncultured Bordetella sp. | reverse complement strand
CAGCCAACACGGCGTCGATGCCGTTTTTGTCGATCAAACGCAGAGCTGCGCTAGAGACGCGCAAGCGAACCCAACGGTTTTCAGACTCCACCCAGAAACGGCGGTATTGCAGGTTGGGTAAAAACCGGCGCTTTGTTTTGTTGTTTGCGTGAGAAACATTGTTCCCAGTCATCGGGCCTTTGCCCGTTACTTCACATACGCGTGCCATTTGGACACTCCATTTTCAACGGCGGTCGTTCCCACGAGCGCCTCACCTCGCCAGTTAAAAGGGTGGCGGTAACCCGTTTTTGCCGAATTCAGCAAAGCCAAAGATTGTAGCGCGATTTAGTGCTCGCCCTGTTCCAAAAAGCGTTGAGCGTCCAAGGCAGCCATGCAACCGGTGCCAGCGCTGGTAATGGCTTGGCGATAAACATGGTCTTGCACATCGCCTGCAGCAAAGATTCCGGGCACGCTCGTCATGGTGGCAAAGCCCTGCGAGCCGCTTTTGGTGAGTAAATACCCATCTTTCATAGCCAATTGGCCTTCAAAGATGTCCGTGTTGGGGTGGTGGCCAATGGCGATAAAACAGCCTTGAACTTGTATTTCGCGTGTGCTCTCGTCAAGCGTACTTTTGAGGCGGACGCCCGTCACGCCAGAAGTGTCTCCAAGCACCTCGTCCAAAACGCTGTGAGTTTCAAGCACGATCTTGCCTGCGGCGACTTTTTCCATCAATTTGTCGATCATGATGGCTTCTGCCTTGAATTTGTCACGGCGATGAATTAAGTGAACTTTAGAAGCAATATTTGACAAATAAAGGGCCTCTTCGACCGCTGTGTTGCCGCCGCCCACGACGCAAACAGGTTGTTCACGGTAAAAGAAACCGTCACAAGTGGCGCATCCTGAAACACCGCGCCCCATGAAAGCTTCTTCAGATGGCAGCCCCAAGTATTTGGCTGACGCTCCGGTGCAAATAATGAGCGTATCGCAGGTATAGGTACCGCTGTCCCCCTTAAGCGTAAAGGGGCGCTTGCTGAAATCGACCTGATTGATGTGATCGAACACAATTTGGGTATTGAAGCGTTCCGCATGTTGCTGAAAACGCTGCATGAGTTCGGGGCCTTGCACGCCATGAACATCTGCGGGCCAGTTGTCCACCTCGGTGGTTGTCATGAGCTGACCGCCCTGTGCCATGCCGGTGATCAGCAGGGGCTTTAAATTAGCGCGGGCGGCGTAGACAGCAGCGGTGTATCCGGCAGGGCCAGAGCCGAGAATCAAAACTTGGGCGTGTTGGTTAGAAGACATCAGAAAAGCACAATCAAAAGAGACAATAAAGGCAAGATTGTAAGAACCTCACCTTATCCTTGCATTGCCCCAGACGGCTTCAGGTTGCCTCTCGGGTAAGCTCTCCGACCAGAAATGACTTACTCGCTCAACACTCTCAAAAACGATCCCCGTTCGCTTGCATCAGACAAGGACGCCAAGCCCACAGGTTTTCGCCGTTTTGCGCAAGAAATTGCGTTAACAGCCGGCTTCGTGTTCATGACCTTCTGGCTGCTGGCGCTCTTGACGCATTCGCCACTCGATCCTGCGTGGACAACTTCGGGTGCTGGCCCAACCATTAGAAATTTTGGTGGGCGGCTAGGTGCATGGCTGGGCGATATGAGTTTCTTTTTGTTGGGTTACTCGGTTTGGTGGTGCTTTGCAGCCGGATTGGTGGCTTGGCTGGCCGCACTTGCAGACAGATTGCGCGAAGAAGATCCATTAGTCACAGAGCATGAAGGCTGGCGTTACACCCGTTTTGCGTTTTGGTCTGGCCTGGTGTTGTTGCTGATCTCCAGCTCCGGGCTGGAGTGGACGCGCCTCTATCGTTTTGAAGATCGCTTGCCCGGTAACGTCAGCGGTGGTGTGCTGGGATATTTAGTGGGACCCACCAGTTTGAACTGGCTCGGATTCAATGGCTCTGGCTTGGTGTTTATTGTGTTTGGCGTGGTGGGCGCTTCTTGGGTATTTCGCTTTTCTTGGGGGCAGACCGCCGAAAACATTGGCGCTTTTATTGACGGCCTTTACGAGGCTTGGCGCGAGAGACGCGAGCGTGAAGAAGACGTTGCTTATGGCTTAGTCGCTGCGCGTGAACGTGAGGAAGGGGTGTTCGAAGAGCGTGGTGAGATAGAAGAGCATCACCCGACTCCCGTTCTGATTGAGCCCGAAATCGTCGAAGTGCCCAAGAGTGCGCGGGTGGCTAAAGAGCGCCAAAAAACACTATTCACCGACATGAGCGACTCGCGATTGCCGCAAGTTGATTTGTTGGACGAGCCGCTGGTCCGTCAAGACACCGTTGCGCCTGAAACGCTCGAAATGACGAGCCGAATGATTGAGAAAAAACTCAAAGATTTCGGTGTCGAAGTTCGCGTCGTGGCCGCTTCGCCTGGGCCAGTGATTACGCGTTATGAAATTGAACCTGCAACGGGTGTGAAGGGTTCACAAGTGTTGAACTTGGCCAAAGATTTGGCGCGCTCTTTGTCGTTGGTTTCGATTCGTGTGGTGGAAACCATTCCGGGTAAAAACTACATGGCTTTGGAGTTGCCAAATGCCAAACGACAGTCCATTCGTTTGAGCGAAATTTTGGGCTCAGACGTGTACAACGAAGCCAAGTCAATGTTGACGATGGGACTGGGCAAAGACATTGTGGGTAACCCCATCGTGGCAGATTTGGCGAAGATGCCCCACGTTTTGGTTGCAGGAACCACGGGCTCTGGAAAGTCTGTGGGTATCAACGCCATGATTCTGTCTTTGCTTTACAAAGCTGAGGCACGCGATGTGCGTTTGCTCATGATCGACCCCAAGATGTTGGAGATGTCGGTGTACGAAGGTATTCCGCATTTACTAGCGCCTGTTGTGACGGATATGCGCCAAGCTGCACACGGTCTGAATTGGTGTGTGGGTGAAATGGAAAAACGCTACAAACTCATGAGCAAACTTGGCGTGCGAAACCTTGCCGGTTACAACGCCAAAATTGACGAAGCTGCGGCGCGTGAAGAATTTATTTACAACCCTTTTAGTTTGACGCCGGAGCAGCCTGAGCCGCTGCAACGTTTGCCGCACATCGTCGTCGTGATTGACGAGTTGGCTGACTTGATGATGGTGGTGGGCAAGAAGATTGAAGAGCTCATTGCGCGCTTGGCTCAAAAAGCGCGTGCTGCAGGTATTCATCTGATATTGGCGACACAACGCCCGAGCGTGGATGTGATCACGGGTTTGATTAAAGCGAATATTCCTTCACGTATTGCTTTTTCAGTGGGCTCAAAAATCGACAGTCGAACCATCTTGGACCAAATGGGCGCGGAAGCTTTGTTAGGCATGGGCGACATGCTTTACATGGCGAGTGGTTCAGGATTCCCAGTGCGCGTGCACGGCGCTTTTGTCAGTGATGAAGAAGTGCACCGCGTGGTGGAATATTTAAAGAGCCAAGGCGAACCTGATTACATCGAAGGCGTGCTTGAGGGCGGCACAGTTGACGGCGAAGGCAACCCCACAGGTCCAGATTTGTTTGGCGAAACACCGTCAGAAAAAGACCCGATGTATGACCAAGCGGTCGAGGTGGTTTTGAAGAACCGAAAAGCCAGTATTTCTCTCGTGCAACGCCATCTCAAGATTGGCTACAACCGCGCTGCGCGTTTAGTTGAGGACATGGAAAAAGCAGGCATGGTCAGCGCGATGAGTAGCAACGGTCAGCGTGAAATTTTGGTGCCAAGACGCGATGAATAAAGCCAGATTAAACACGAGTGATAGACACATGATTGCAAGTTTTCAAACGCCATTTCGATGGGTTGCGCCCTCACTTTTCGGGTTGCTTTGCATGGTGTTAGCAAATGTTGCATCTGCCAACAGTTTGGAAACGTTAGAGAGTTTTTTAAAAACCACCAAGAGCGGCAAGTCCGATTTTGTGCAAGTTGTAACGCCGCCTGCTAAAGCCGGTCAATCCATCGTGCGTCAAAAAACATCAACGGGTACGTTTTCATTTATTCGCCCCACCAAGTTTCGTTTTGATTACACCAAGCCTTTCCCTCAAGTCATCGTGGCGGATGGGCAAACGCTTTGGTTGTATGACGCAGATTTAGAGCAAGTCACCGCACGCAAACAAGCGCAAGCTTTGGGTAGCACACCTGCTGCTCTGGTGGCGACGGCCGCCGACTTGGCATCACTGCAAAAGGAGTTTGCGCTCGAAGCGCAAGCCGACGCAGATGGATTGCAGTGGGTGAAGGCGACGCCTAAAAATCGTGAAAGCACGGTGCAGTCCGTGCGCATAGGGTTACGTGCTGAAGGAGCGCAAGTGGCGCTGGTTAAGCTAGAAATTTTTGATGCAATGGGTCAACGGTCGGTATTGAGCTTTGAGCGTTTTGAGGTCAACCCAGCAGGGCTAAGCGCGGGCCAATTTAACTTTGTAACGCCCAAAGGTGTGAGCGTCATTCGCCCTTAATTTCGCTAGCTGACTCGCGTGTCCTCTGCCCATATTCCACTTGCTGAACGTTTGCGTCCACGCACGTTGGGCGAAGTCATTGGCCAGCAACATTTGTTGGGTGAGGGCATGGCACTGCGTGTGGCGTTTGAATCGGGTCAACCGCATAGTTGTATTTTGTGGGGTCCACCAGGTGTGGGCAAAACGACGATTGCGCGTTTGATGGCCGATGCGTTTGACGCGCAGTTCTTGTCGATCAGCGCCGTACTCGGAGGCGTGAAAGAAATTCGCGAAGCGGTGGACCAAGCCATGGCGGCTCGTGATTCACTAGATTCAAAGCGCACCATCATGTTTGTGGATGAAGTCCACCGCTTTAACAAAAGCCAGCAAGACGCTTTTTTGCCGCACGTTGAATCGGGGTTGTTCACATTTATTGGTGCCACCACCGAGAACCCCTCGTTCGAGGTGAACTCTGCTTTGTTGTCGCGCGCGGCGGTGTATGTGCTGCAGTCGTTGAGTGAAGAAGATTTAGGTCAAATCATTTTGAAGGCGCAAACGACGGGTGCGGTTCCTGCGCTAGAGGCGGCGGCCACGCAAAGACTCATTGCCTACGCAGATGGCGACGCACGTCGGTTGCTGAACACTTTAGAAACGCTTTCTGTAGCGGCACAACGCGAGAAGCTCCAAGAAATTAACGATGCGTGGTTAGTGCGCGTTTTGGGCGAACGCATGCGTCGTTATGACAAAGGTGGCGAGCAGTTTTACGACACGATTAGTGCGCTACATAAATCGGTGCGCGGCTCAGATCCGAACGCGGCCTTGTATTGGCTGGTGCGCATGCTTGACGGCGGCGCCGAACCCAAATACATGGCGCGTCGTTTAATTCGTATGGCGGCCGAAGACATCGGGTTGGCTGACCCGCGCGCACTTCGATTGGCGCTTGACGCGGCAGAGGTTTACGAACGTTTGGGATCGCCAGAGGGCGAGCTGGCCTTGGCTGAGTGCGTGGTGTATTTGGCGGTGGCACCTAAGTCGAATGCGGTTTACAAAGCCTTCAACGAAGTCAAGGCTCTGATTAAAAAAGATGGCACGCGACCCGTTCCCATGCATCTGCGTAACGCTCCTACCAAAATGATGAAGGATATGGATTGGGGAAAAGGCTATCGCTATGCCCATGACGAAGAAGATGGTTTTGCTGCAGGCGAAAACTACATGCCCCAAGGTTTGGAAAATACGGATTTCTACCGCCCTGTTGAACGCGGTTTAGAGATCAAAATTGCCGAGAAGCTGCGCCTTTTGCGCGAAAAAAATCAACAAGCAGGTAAATAACACATGGACGTCTTGCTTCAACAGGTCATCAATGGCTTGGTGCTCGGTAGCATGTACGCGCTGGTAGCGTTGGGGTACACCATGGTCTACGGCATCATTAACCTCATCAATTTCGCGCATGGTGAAGTGTTGATGATTGGCGCTTTGTGTAGTTGGTCTGTCATTGGGCTTCTGCAGCCGCTCATGCCCAACACACCTGGTTGGGTTTTGTTGCTGATATCGATGGTGCTCGCTTCCATTGCTGCGGCAGCTTTGAACTACGCGATTGAAAAAATTGCTTATCGTCCTTTGCGCAATGCACCCAAATTAGCGCCCCTCATCACAGCCATTGGCATGTCCATCTTGCTGCAAACCTTGGCCATGATTATTTGGAAACCCAATTACAAATCGTTTCCTACGCTGTTGCCAAGTACGCCAATTGAAATTGGTGAAGCGGTGATTACACCCACGCAGTTAATGATTTTGGGATTGACTGCCGTTTGTTTGGCGGTTCTGTCGTGGTTAGTGAACGCAACTAAATTGGGACGTGCCATGCGAGCGACGGCAGAAAACCCAAAAGTTGCAAGCTTGATGGGCGTAAAACCAGATGTGGTTATTTCTGCGACGTTCATCATTGGTGCAGTTTTAGCAACGATTGCGGGCGTCATGTGGGCTTCTAACTACGGAACGGTGCAGCACGCGATGGGTTTTTTACCGGGACTCAAAGCGTTTACAGCAGCTGTTTTTGGGGGCATTGGTAATTTGGCGGGTGCAGTGGTGGGCGGTTTGCTCTTAGGCTTAATTGAGTCCATTGGCTCGGGTTATTTGGGCGAGCTAACGGGTGGAGTGCTCGGGAGTCATTACACCGACATCTTGGCTTTTATTGTGTTGATCGTCACGCTGACGTTGCGTCCTTCGGGTTTGCTAGGCGAGCGAGTGGCGGATAGGGCTTGATGTCATGAACTTCAAAAACTCAATATTTTCAAATCGTTGGTTGATGGCAACCCTTTTGCTTTTGTTGCCCTTGGTGTTGCAAAGTTTTGGCAACGCTTGGGTGCGCATCGCCGACATGTCTTTGTTGTACGTGCTGTTAGCGCTGGGCTTAAACATTGTGGTGGGCTATGCCGGTTTGCTCGACTTGGGGTATGTGGCCTTTTTTGCGGTGGGCGCTTATTTATTTGGACTGCTGGCTTCGCCGCATTTAACCGATGCGTTTCCTTGGATCGCTGCCATGTTTCCAAACGGATTGCACCTGAGTTTATGGATGGTGTTGCCTTTGGCTGCCGGTCTGGCGGGGTTGTTTGGTGTGTTGCTAGGTGCGCCAACATTAAAGCTGCGCGGCGATTATTTGGCCATCGTGACGCTAGGTTTTGGTGAAATTATTCGTGTGTTCTTGAATAATTTAGACCATCCCGTCAACATCACCAATGGCCCTAAAGGCATTGGACAAATAGATGCGGTGACGGTGATGGGATATCCGCTATCTAAAAAATTGGATTTAGGGTTCATCGAACTGCCTTCTGTCACTCTGTATTACTACTTGTTTTTGGCTTTGGTGGTAACGAGTGTGGTGATCTGCCATCGACTTGAAAACTCGCGTATTGGTCGCGCATGGATGGCGATTCGTGAAGACGAAATTGCTGCCAAAGCGATGGGCTTAAACACCCGCAATTTAAAACTCATGGCCTTTGGAATGGGTGCAACGTTTGGCGGTATCTCAGGCGCGATGTTTGCGTCGTTTCAAGGCTTTGTGTCTCCAGAATCTTTTAGTTTGATGGAGTCCGTCATGATTGTGGCGATGGTCGTGTTGGGTGGTTTAGGGCATTTGCCTGGGGTTGTCTTGGGCGCCGTCTTGTTGGCTGCGTTGCCTGAAGCGTTGCGTTATGTGGCGGGTCCGCTTCAATCGATGACTGACGGTCGTTTAGATGCGGCCATTCTTCGCCAGTTGTTGATTGCGCTCGCAATGATTGGCATCATGTTGTGGCGCCCTCGCGGGTTGTGGCCGACGCCAGAGCATGGCAAGAAATTAAATGCACAAGGCGGTCCGTTATGAACACGCCCGAACTGGTACTCCATGTCTCCGGTATCTCCAAGCGCTTCGGAGGTTTACAAGCCTTGACCGATGTGAGTATGCAAATTGAACGAGGGCAAGTCTATGGACTGATAGGCCCAAATGGTGCAGGTAAAACCACGTTTTTTAATGTGATCACTGGGCTTTACTCGCCAGATGCAGGAAGCTTTGAGTTGGCCGGAAAGCCCTATGAGCCTAATGAGGTGCACTTGGTGGCCAAGGCGGGCATTGCTCGTACGTTCCAAAACATTCGTTTGTTTGCTGAGATGACGGCGCTAGAAAACGTGATGGTGGGACGCCATGTGCGTTCAGGTTCCGGATTGTTGGGCGCTATTTTTAAAACAAAGCATTTCTTAGCAGAGGAAGCATCGATTGAAAAACGTGCCAGAGAGTTGCTGGACTATGTAGGCATCGCAGCGCTCGCAGACTACAAAGCCCGCACGCTGAGTTATGGCGATCAAAGACGACTCGAAATTGCGCGTGCGCTAGCCACCGACCCACAGTTGATTGCACTCGACGAGCCTGCTGCGGGTATGAATGCCACCGAGAAAGTTCAGCTTCGAGAATTGATCGACAAAATTCGACGCGACCACCGAACTGTTTTGCTGATCGAGCATGACGTCAAGCTGGTGATGGGTTTGTGCGATCGCGTCACGGTGTTGGACTACGGCAAAGTCATTGCACAGGGTTCACCTGCTGAGGTGCAGCGCGATCCGCAGGTTATTGAGGCCTACCTCGGAACGGGAGGGCATTGAAGATGACGACAGCTAAAACCAATGTGTTGCTGAAGGTCTCCGATGTGAAGGTCGCCTATGGCGGAATTCAAGCGGTCAAGGGTGTGAGCTTGGAGGTGCGTGAGGGTGAATTAGTTTCACTCATTGGATCTAACGGGGCAGGAAAGACCACCACGATGAAAGCCGTTACGGGTTTGTTGCCATTGAACGACGGACGCATTGAATTTGCTGGTCAGACTATTTCAGGGCAAGGTCCTTGGGACTTAGTGCATCAAGGTTTAGCGATGGTGCCTGAAGGTCGCGGTGTGTTTACGCGCATGACGATCCAAGAAAATTTGCAAATGGGTGCTTACATTCGCAGTGATAACGCGTCGATAGTGGAGGATATGGCGCGTATTTACGCCACGTTTCCTAGGCTCAAAGAAAGACACGATCAGTTAGCGGGCACTTTGTCGGGTGGCGAGCAACAAATGTTGGCCATGGGGCGAGCGCTGATGAGTCGTCCTAAAGTGTTGCTACTAGATGAGCCTTCCATGGGCCTGTCCCCTTTGATGGTGGACAAAATTTTTGAAGTCATACGCGAGGTGTCTGCGCAAGGCGTCACTATTTTGTTGGTTGAGCAAAATGCAAGTCGTGCCTTGCAAATCGCGGATCGGGCTTACGTGATGGAGTCTGGACTGATGACGCTTAGCGGCCCAGCGCAAGAAATGTTGCACGACCCTAAAGTGCGCGCCGCTTATTTGGGCGAGTAAAACCAAAGAGGGTTTTAGCCCTCTAGTAGCCAAATCAAAATTTGTTTGGCGACAAAACCAAGCATGCCAAATGTAAGCACGAGAAATAAGACGAACGTGCCGAACTTTCCCGCCTTTGATTCACGCGCAAGTTGAAAAACAATAAATAGCATGTACAGCATGAAGCCGGCCACGCCAAAAGTTAGCCCGAATTGGGCAAATTGTTCTTCGGTCATAAAACTCAGTGCGCCGATGGGTCATAGACCACTAAATCGCGATAGGCGTGCCAGCTGGCATGACCCAACATAGGGACAACGGCGATTAATCCTAAAAATGCAGAGCCGATGCCGAGTGCTGTGAACAAGCACAAAATGCTGGCCCAACAGGCCATTGCAAATGGATTCATCGCCACCACACGCCAGCTGGTGTGAACTGCTTGCAGAATGGTCAGCGTTGGGTGATCCATCAACAAAGGAATCGTGACCAGTGTGGAGGCAAACATAGGTGCTGCAACAAACGCGCTTAATAAAACCCACAATTCAAAAACGCCAAAATCAGATTGCAATACAACTAAGCGCAAAAAATCAGCTGGCGTTGACGCGCTTTGAGGTGCTAGCCAATGAAT
>CAZEAQ010000028.1:1804-4739 GCA_964510145.1 uncultured Bordetella sp. | reverse complement strand
GCAAGTGCTAGCCATTGCATGGGTCGAAGAATATCGATGTTTTTAACTTCAAGCTCGGGGTGCGGTGTGTAGAGTTCCATGATTTGCGTTAATCAATGCGCGCGCCTGAGCGCTTGATAATCGGACCCCATTTGTTAGATTCATCTTGGATTAATTTTGTAAATTGTTCAGGTGAACCACCGACAGGGTCAAGCCCCGCGGCCTTTAATCGATCTTTGACGGCAGGGTCGTTTAAAGCTGCGTTGAGTGCTAAATTAATTCGGTCCACGATGGCGCGAGGGGTACCCGCCGCAACCAACACGCCATTCCACGCTAATGCTTCGAAACCTTTGAGATCACTCAATCCGCTCTCCGCAACGGTGGGGACATCGGGCAACAGGCTGTAGCGCTGTGCGCTGGTGACGGCCAAATATTTCAAACGTCCTTGTTTTACTTGTGGCGCGATCACTGTTGGTACCGCCGCCATCAGTTGCGTTTCGCCTGACAGCGTCGCCATCACAGCGGGCGGGCTGCCGTTAAAAGGAATGTGGACGGCATAAGTCTGCGTGACGGCTTTGATGTATTCCATCGTCAAATGCGATGAGCTGCCGTTGCCAACTGATGCAAAGTTGTATTTCCCAGGATGGGCCTTCATCGTCGCAATGGCTTCGCGCATCGTGTTTGCAGGAAACTGCACATTGGCTGCAATCACATTAGGCTGCGAGGTGGTGATCATCACCGGTTGCAAATCTTTCAAGGGTTGATAGGGCAGCTTGGGGTACAGGTGCGGGCCAAACGATAAAGGGCCGTTGTAAGACATCACCCAGGTGTAGCCATCGGGGGCAGATTTGGCTACTTCATGGGTGCCCACCGTGCCACTCGCTTGTGGTTTGTTTTCGATCACCACGGGTTGACCTAAGTTGTCCTTGAGTCTGTCTTGCATCGATCGCGCAATCACATCAAGCGATGAACCTGCGGGTGCAACCACGATCCATTTCACTGGTTTACTAGGAAAGACTTGTGCGTAAGTCTGCGCGCCGTTAAGGCTCAAGATCAAAGGCAATGCAGCCCTAACGAGCTGCCCCGCAGAGATTGAAAAAAAAGGCGTAAACATAGTGCGTCTTTAGAGTTTGTCAGCTGCTGATGTAAACGAGTCGGCATAAAACTCGTCGCTCGGCAAACCCGCTTGTGTGTAGGCGGTGCGAGCTGAATCCACCACGATAGGTGCGCCACACGCATACACCTGATAACCGCTAAGGTCAGGTGTGTCTTGCAACACAGCGGCATGAACAAAGCCAGTGCGGCCTGTCCAATGGTCTTCAGCGAGTGCATCTGAAATAACGGGCACATAGCGCAGGTTGGGCATCAAAGCCAATTGCGCTTGTACCCAATCGTTCATGTACAAATCGGCAGGGCGTCTTCCGCCCCAATACAGCGTGACAGGGCGTGAAATGCTCTTGTGCTGCATGTGCTCCAAGATAGCTTTGATGGGTGCAAAGCCAGTGCCAGAAGCCAGAAAAATTAATGGTTTCTCAGAATCTTCGCGCAAGTAAAAGCTGCCTTGCGGACCTTCGATGCGTTGAATTTCTTTTTCTTTCATCACACCAAATACGTGGTCGGTAAATTTGCCGCCGGGCATGTGGCGAATATGAAGTTCAACCGTGGGACTGCCTTCTACCAAGGTGTGTGGTGCATTCGCCATGGAGTAACTGCGACGGTCGCCATCACGTAACAAAAAGTCGACGTATTGACCGGCATGAAACTTCATCACATCGTTCGCTGGCAATTGCAATTTGACGATCATCACATCGTCTGATTTTTTTTCTAGCGAGACCACGCGAACCGGCATTTTCTTAATCGGGAAAGCACCTTCTTCCACCACTTGGCGCGACTCAAGCACCACATCGCTGTGAGCTGTAGCGCAGCAAGTCAGCACAAAGCCGTTGGCTGCTTCTTCCGCGCTGAGTGCTTTTTCTTGGTGCGTGCCGTGTGTGACTTCACCTGATATTTTTTTACACTTACAAGACCCGCAGGCGCCGTCCTTGCAGCCATAGGGCAAACCAACGCCTTGTCGCAAACCGGCGACAAGCAATGTTTCATCTGAGCTGGCAGTAAAAGCGCGGCCACTGGGTTGAACCGTGATGTTGAAACTCATCTTTAGGTATCCTTGAACTTTTTTACAGACGCTATTTTGCCTTCCAACCAAACCCCTCTTGGCGCTCTTCCTTCTCGTTTTAGACGAGAGCGTTTGCTCGTGGTCGGCTGCGGTGATGTGGGGGTGCGTTTGTTGAGAGCGCAGCGACATGTTCATGTCGTGGCGTTGACATCTAATGCCGCGCGAATTCCCGATTTCAGGGCAAAAGGCGTCACCCCCATCGTGGGCAATTTAGATGCTCCTGCAAGCCTCAAACGACTGGCGGGTTGGGCGACGCGGGTGGTTCATTTGGCACCGCCTCCGCTGCGGGGCGACATCGATCCGCGCACTTTGGCGCTAACGCGAGTGCTTTCGTTGCGAACGCCCCCACGATCCTTGGTGTACGGATCGACAACAGGTGTTTATGGTGATTGCAAAGGGGAGTGGGTAGATGAATCGAGACCACTAAACCCTGCGACGCCCAGAGCGATGCGTCGCGTCGATGCTGAACAACGCGTGCGCCACTTTGGCCGCCTTCGCTCGCATGCTGTCAGAGTGAGTGTGTTGCGAATTCCTGGCATCTATGCGCCCGATCGCGAAGGCGGTTCACCCCGAGAACGTGTGCTGCGCGGAACCCCTGTTTTGCTAGAACAAGACGATGTGTTTACCAACCACATTCACGCCGATGACCTAGCGCGCGCCTGCCAGCTAGCAATTTGGCGAGGTCAGCCACAACGCAGCTACAACATCACAGACAACACAGAGTTAAGAATGGGCGACTATGTAGATTTAGTTGCAGAAATTTATGGCTTAACCAAACCA
>CAZEAQ010000028.1:0-1704 GCA_964510145.1 uncultured Bordetella sp. | reverse complement strand
AAAAAGGCGCGCGCCATGGCCACCAAATCGGCATCGCCTCTGGCCAAGATATCGTCAGCTTGCTGAGGCTCGGTAATCAGTCCTACCGTGATGGTGGGCATGTTTGTTTTTTGCTTTACCAACTTAGCAAAAGGAACTTGATATTCAGGACCAATCGCAATTTTTTGCTGCGATGAAACGCCAGCCGATGAGATATGAACAAAGTCTGCGCCAGCCAGCTTGAGGCGCAAAGAAAAATCTGCAGTTTCCTCTGGCGTCCAACCCCCTTCAACCCAATCCGTAGCAGACAAACGCATACCTAATGTGCCTTTGTATACAGCGCGCACGGCTTGAAATACCTCCATTGGAAAACGAGTGCGAGCATCGAAATTGCCGCCATAGCCATCGGTTCGTTGGTTTGCAATCGGGGATAAAAACTGATGCAACAAATAACCATGCGCACCATGAAGCTCAATTGCTTCTATGCCGATGGCTTCAGCGCGTTGAGCCGCTTTAACGAAGGCTTCACGAATCTCTATCAAGCCTTGCGCATCAATTTCTTCTGGTGGAGTTTCATTGGGTAAATGTGGAATCGCAGAGGGCGCTTGCGGATGCCAGCCTAGATGCGCTGAGTCCAACAATTGACCACCATCCCAAGGGGGCGCGCTAGACCCCTTTCGGCCCGCGTGCGCTAACTGAATGCAAACAGGAACTGGGGGCGCAAGTCGACGGGCGCGCTGCAGTTTGTCGTTTAGCGCTGCAGCGGTTGCGTCATCCCACAAACCAAGACAGAAAGGCGAAATGCGTCCGCGAGGAGTGACAGCCGTTGCCTCAATAGTGAACATAGCCGCTCCGCTATTGAGTAAATTTGCCCAGTGCATGAAGTGCCAGTCGGTGGCTTGTCCTTCTTCTGCCGAATATTGGCACATGGGTGCAATGACCGCTCTATTAGCCAAGGTTAAAGGGCCATTGGGGGATGACAGGGTGAACTCAGTGAATAAATGGCTCAAGTGAACTCCAATAAATGAAAAAGCCTGCGACTCAGGCAGGCATCGTAAACAGTTGTTGCGGAATCGGTTAGCAACTTGGCGACAAGAGCTAGCCCAGCTCAACGTGGAAATCGTCTGGATTTCCCTTTTCTAAAAATCGATCTTCTTGGTGAACTTTTTCTTCAAAGTCAGTCAGTCGATGATTTAGCTCATCCACGTTGTGTTTGATGCCTGCGACTCGGCCATGAAACTCTTCCATCATTTTTTCGCGCTGCAGCTTGGCTTGTTGAATTTCGGCAGCAGACATGGGCGCACGCGGTGGGCGCGCCGCCATAGCAGCCTTGCGTCGTTCAGACGCTTTCATTGGCGGTGCACTTGCGCCAAAGTCGACCTTTGCGCGAACAACTTCTCCAGAGGGCAACTTTTCGAAATGGTCTTGTATCTTGTCGTCAGTGACACCCTGGCGGTTAACTCCGGGAGGCGCGTTTTCTGGGGCAGCTTGACGATTAAGCGATGGAGCCTCTGCACCTATGGGTTGATTGTTGGGTGAAATTTGAGGCGCTGCGGCTAACGGTTCGCGGTGCGTGTTGATGCCATCCTGCTCAATTTCTTGCTCGTTATTTGGAATAGGAGGCTTGGCTAATTTCTGCTCGTTTGTTTTGACGCCGTCAACAGGAATTCCTTGCAGATTTTTAGCGGTTTTATCGATGCCGATTTCTTGTGTGTTCGGCGCAAG
>CAZEAQ010000027.1:0-14787 GCA_964510145.1 uncultured Bordetella sp. | reverse complement strand
AGGTCGCTCGCATGTCGTTGCATTTGTGGGCGATGGTGTGAACGATGCGCCCGCGCTAGCCGCTGCAGACGTTGGCATGGCGATGGCAAATTTAAATGCAACCGGTCAGCGAGTGGGTGCTGATGTTGCTCTGCACGCCGCGAGCATTACTTTGATGCGAGGCGATGTGTCGCTTGTCGCGGGCGCGCTAGATATTTCTGCTAAAACAGTTTCTAAAGTTCGTCAAAATTTATTTTGGGCTTTTGTTTACAACGCGGCAGGCATTCCTTTGGCGGCGATGGGTTATCTGAGTCCTATCGTTGCCGGAGCTGCTATGGCTTTAAGCTCCGTCAGCGTGATGACGAACGCGCTTTTGTTAAAGCGTTGGAAGCCTTGATTTATTTTTTTGCGTTCGCGCGCTTTTCTATGCGTGCATTAATTTTTTTAAGCATCGCTTCGGTTGGCTCTTGCCAATTCGCCTCTGCTAAATTGGCCATGTAAGTGACGGCAGAGGCAAACTCTGGCACCGTTAATTCGGGTTTGCCGCCGCGTGCGGGCATTGCTCGGACGCCTGCATAACCATCCGCGGTCAAATTGATTTGACCTTCTTTAATTAACTTTGCCCAAGCTTTTTTTTCACCGACTTGTGGTGCTCCGGCAAGTCCTTTGGCGTGACAAACGGCGCAGGTTTCTTTGTAGGTTTCTTCGCCGCCTGCCCACGCAAATGTGCAGTTCATGGCAAGTAACAAAATCCAAAAAGTTTGTTTCATAAGGTCACCTTTATTGACGTAGTCATTTATTTTCGCACCCTTGTAAAATCGCTCGCTCAGATTAATTGAACGCCCCCAATGCCACGCGCCCTACACAGGCTGATGAGTAATTATGTTGTACCCCCAAGAGTTTGATGTCATTGTTGTCGGTGGCGGCCATGCCGGCACGGAGGCGGCGTTGGCCTCGGCGCGTATGGGCGCGAAAACCTTATTGCTGTCACACAACATCGAAACTCTGGGGCAAATGAGTTGCAACCCTTCGATCGGTGGCATCGGCAAAGGGCATTTGGTAAAAGAAGTCGATGCGTTGGGCGGTGCGATGGCCTTGGCTACAGATGAGGCGGGTATTCAGTTCCGAATTCTCAATAGCTCAAAAGGTCCGGCAGTGCGTGCAACAAGAGCGCAAGCTGACCGCATTTTGTACAAGGCGGCGATTCGGCGCATGTTGGAAAACCAACCTAATTTGTGGCTGTTCCAACAAGCGGTAGACGACTTGATGGTCGAAGGCGAACGTGTCGTTGGCGCCACGACGCAAGCAGGAATTCGTTTTCGAAGCAAAACGGTCGTGCTAACGGCCGGAACCTTTTTAGACGGCAAGATCCATGTGGGCTTGAATAATTACGCAGGTGGTCGCGCTGGCGATCCACCTGCGAGCACCCTGTCAGCGCGCTTGAAAGAGCTGAAGCTTCCGCAAGGCCGATTAAAAACAGGAACGCCCCCACGCATTGATGGCCGCACCATAGATTTCAGTCAGTGCACCGAGCAACCTGGTGATGGTCACCCAGGAGGGCTGCCGGGTGATGTGCCCGTGTTTAGTTACATGGGTCGAGCGTCGATGCATCCGCAACATATGCCTTGCTGGATAACGCATACCAACGCAAAAACGCACGACATCATTCGCTCCGGCTTTGACAGAAGCCCCATGTTTACCGGAAAAATTGAAGGTGTCGGGCCGCGTTATTGCCCAAGCGTTGAAGACAAGATTAATCGGTTTGCAGACAAAGAGAGCCACCAAATTTTCTTAGAGCCAGAAGGGCTGACTACGCACGAGTACTACCCGAACGGCATTAGCACGAGCCTGCCCTTTGACATCCAGTACGACTTGGTTCGTTCGATGAAGGGTCTTGAGAACGCACACATCATTCGCCCCGGTTATGCCATTGAGTACGACTACTTCGACCCGCGCGAGCTAAAACGAAGCTTTGAAACCCGAGCGCTTGGCGGTTTATTTTTTGCGGGTCAAATAAACGGCACAACCGGCTATGAAGAGGCAGCGGCGCAGGGCTTGTTTGCTGGAATCAATGCAGCGCTCCAGTGTCGAAGTTTGTCTGGCGCCGCCAACGACTTGGGCGGTGCTTGGACACCCGGGCGAGATCAAGCTTACTTGGGCGTGCTAGTTGACGACTTGACGACCAAGGGCGTAACCGAGCCTTACCGAATGTTCACCAGCCGCGCAGAGTTCAGATTGCAGCTGCGCGAAGACAACGCGGATATGCGACTAACCGAGCTTGGTCGGCAAATGGGGCTGGTCGATGATGCCCGTTGGGAGGCCTTCAGTCGAAAGCGCGATGCTGTTTCACGTGAAACAGAGCGACTGAAGTCGATTTGGGTGAACCCACGTAACTTACCGGCGCAAGAGGCGGAGCGAGTATTGGGCAAGCCACTGGAGCATGAGCATAACTTGGCCGATTTGTTGCGCCGGCCCGATGTCAGCTATGAGTCACTCATGACCTTAGATGGCGGCAAGTACCGAAGCGAAGAGCTGTTTGTGGAGCTGTCGGGGGATGATGTTTCACGTGAAACAACCAAGTCGGTGTTAGAGCAAATTGAGATTGCGGCCAAATATTCCGGCTACATCGACCGCCAGCGTGACGAGGTTCAGCGTGCCGCTCACTACGAAAACCTGAAGCTTCCCGAAGACTTGGACTACAACCAAGTGACCGCGTTGTCCATTGAGGTGCGTCAGCGTTTGAGCCGCCAGCGTCCAGAAACTTTGGGGCAGGCCTCGCGTTTGTCTGGAATAACGCCCGCCGCAATTTCTTTGTTGTTGATTCATTTAAAGCGCTCTCGCGTCAAGGGCTTTGCATCTACCGAGGCCGCTTAACGTGCACCCTTTGCATGGCGAGTTGCAAAAGGGTTTGAGTGCTTTGGGGTTGTCGCTGGAGGCGGCTCAAGCGCAACAACTTTTAGACTATCTTGATTTGATCGCCAAATGGACCAAGGTTTACAACCTAACCGCAGTTCGCGATGCGCACGAAATGTTGACGCATCACCTCTTGGACAGTCTGGCGGTGGTGGCTCCCTTGCGTCGAGAGCTTGCCTTACTTGCGCAGCAAAACAGCAGGCCTCAAGATCCGGTTGAGTTGCTCGATGTGGGGTCGGGCGCTGGCCTGCCCGGTGTTGTGCTTGCCATTGTTTGCCCAGAAATTTCGGTGACCTGCGTGGACACGGTCGCAAAGAAATCTGCTTTCATTCAGCAAGTTGCTGCATCATTACGGCTGCCAAACTTAAAAGGGCTGCACGCACGGGTTGAAACATTGACGCAACCCTATGACGTTGTTTGCTCCAGAGCCTTCGCCTCATTGGTTGACTTCACCGCTTGGTCACGCGCTGCACTTGCCCCGCACGGAATTTGGATGGCGCTTAAAGGCAAGCATCCCGAACAAGAGCTAGCAGATCTGGCCGCCAAATCAGCCTTGCCCGTGAATGTGTTTCACGTGGAACAACTCGTTGTTCCCGGCTTGAACGCTGAGCGCTGCATTGTTTGGATGCGCGGTTAAACTTCTTCCTCGATCAAAACTGAGGTTTTCATGTTTGGTATTGCGGACTACGGCGCTTTTGTCGTGGCCATCGTTATTTTTTTGGCGATTCCTGGCCCAGGAAATTTGGCGCTTTTAACCGCCACTGGACAGGGCGGTGTTCGTTCGGGTTTGGCCGCCACCTTGGGGGTGATTGCTGGCGATCAGGTTTTGCTTTGGCTGGCTGTCGCGGGCTTGGCGGCTTTGTTGATTAACTATCCGACGGTTTATTCGCTCATTCAATGGGTGGGTGCGGCGTATTTGGTTGGCTTGGGCTATGCCTTGTACAAGATGCAGTCCGGTGACGCCCCGGTATTAAAAATGGAGCCGGACCATTATTTTCGGCAAGCGCTTTGGATCACGGTATTGAACCCCAAAGCGATTGTGTTTTACATGGCTTTCTTTCCATTGTTTGTGGACCCAGCGCAGCATCAAGGTCTTTTGACTTTTGCAGCCATGGCGCTCACGATTGCCGTTTTGACCTTTGGGTACGGATTGTTTGTTGTGTTACTAGCGCATTATTTGAGTGAATGTGCCAGAGCAAACCCCTTAATTGGGCAAGTGCTTCATAAAATTGCAGGTGTTCTACTCATTGGTTTTGGCCTTAAGTTGGCTTTGTTTAAATAAAATTTTCTTTTCCTCGAAAGCATTAGATGGCCAAGATTTTCTGTGTTGCAAATCAAAAAGGTGGTGTTGGTAAAACCACCACCACGGTCAATTTGGCTGCAGGTTTGGCATCTGTCGGACAGCGCGTTTTGATGGTAGACCTAGACCCACAAGGCAACGCCACCATGAGTTCGGGGGTTGATAAGCGCGAGATGTCGCTGTCTGTTTACGATGTTTTATTAGAGTCTGCCAGTGTTGCAGAAGCGCGTATTCGCAGCAACTGGGGGGAAGACGCGGGTCGCGCTAAGTTTCCGACCTACGACGTGCTTGGTGCGAACCGAGATTTGGCGGGTGCCGAAGTCGAGCTGGTGCAACTCGAGCGTCGCGAAAATCGACTGAAAGAGGCTCTCGCGAAAGTCGATCACGAGTACGACTTTGTGCTTATAGACTGCCCGCCGTCGTTGTCCATGTTGACGCTCAATGGTTTGTGCTGTGCGCATGGCGTGATTGTTCCCATGCAGTGCGAATACTTTGCACTCGAGGGCTTGACCGATTTGGTGAACACCATCAAACAAGTGCATGCCAATTTAAATCGAAACCTCAAAATTATTGGTTTATTGCGCGTCATGTTTGATCCCCGCATTACCTTGCAGCAGCAAGTGAGTGATCAATTAAGAGACCACTTTGGCGACAAAGTATTCGCCGCCGTTATTCCGCGCAATGTGCGTTTGGCGGAAGCGCCGAGTTACGGTTTGCCGGGCGTCGTGTTTGACCCCGCCGCAAAGGGCAGCCACGCCTATGTGGACTTCTCGCTTGAAATGGTGGAGCGCGTTAAAACGCTCTAACTCATTGTGACCTCCAACGTTTTAATCGTGCCTGGCTGGCACAACAGCGGCCCGACACACTGGCAAACGCTGTGGCAAAACCAGCATGGTTTTGAGCGCGTGGATCAGCACAACTGGGACTGGCCACTTCGAGGCGATTGGATGAGTCAGCTAGAAGAGACCGTTCTCACGAAGCGAGACGTGGTGCTGGTTGCACACAGTTTGGGTTGCATTTTGGTCGCGGCTTGGGCAGCGCATTCACAAAACACGCATCGTGTGAAAGCGGCGCTTTTGGTAGCGCCCGCAGATGTTGAGCGACAAGAAATGCAAAGCATGTTGCACAGCTGGAGCCCCATTGTGCGCACGCGGTTGCCGTTTGCTGCCGTTGTTGCCACTAGCCGAAACGATCCTTTTTGCAGCTTTATGAGAGCCAGCGCACTGGCGCACACCTGGGGAGCGCGGCTGGTTGATTGCGGGATGGCGGGACACATCAATGCAGAAAGCAATTTGGGTGATTGGCCCGAAGGGTTTGCGTTATTACAAGAATTAATGAAAGAAGAAGTTAGTCATGGTCACTAAAAAACCCAAAGGCTTAGGCCGAGGCTTAGAAGCATTGCTCGGCCCCAAAGTCGATGACAACGCCGCCCTACAACGCGCTGTGGCTGAAGGGCTGCCCAACGCGTTGTCGCTGGACCAACTGGTGCCCGGCATGTACCAACCGCGCACGCGCATGGACGAGGGTGCGTTATACGAGCTAGCAGAGAGCATCAAAGCGCAGGGCATCATGCAACCGATCTTGGTTCGTCAATTGACCGAGGGAGCGAACGCTGGCAAATACGAAATCATTGCGGGCGAACGTCGAAGTCGCGCCGCCAAATTAGCGGGCCTAGAAACCGTGCCTGTGTTGGTGCGCGATGTGCCTAACGAGGCGGCGGCGGCGATGGCGTTGATTGAAAACATTCAACGCGAAGACCTCAACCCCCTCGAAGAAGCGCAAGGCCTGCAGCGGCTTATCAAAGAGTTTGGACTGACGCACGAACAAGCCGCGCAAGCGGTGGGGCGTTCGCGCAGCGCAGCCAGCAATTTGTTACGACTCATCAATTTAGCCGAGCCCGTTCAAAGCATGCTGATGGCGGGCGACATTGACATGGGTCATGCGCGTGCTTTGTTGGCCCTAGACCGTGCGACACAAATTACAGCGGCGAATCAAATTAGCGCCAAAAAACTGTCCGTTCGTGAGGCAGAAAGCTTGGTTAAAAAGCTGGGCGCCGAATTTAATTTGGTGCGTCAAAAACCGACGCAGGAAAAATCGAGAGATATCAAACGCATTGAAGAAGAGCTTTCCGACTTGCTCACCGCAGAGGTCGAAGTGAATATCAAAAAGCGCGTTAAACGCCATGGGCGAGTAGAAGAAATGGGAGAGCTGTCCATTCAATTTGGTTCGTTGGACGAACTCAATGGGTTGATCGACAAACTTCGTCGATAGAGCGCCATGCATCCATTGCTACGCGCGGTCCTATTACCCAAAAGTTTTTTTGAGGGTTCCTCAAAAGACCGTAGGCGTAGCCTGTTGATCTCACTGCTATGGATGGCCGTCTTCTTTGCGCTGCTGTTCTACTTTATTCCCCATCCAGATTACGAACCCGAATTTAATTTATTAGGCGCGACGGGCTACATCGTTTTGGCAGTGGCGATGTGGCTGGGGGCACCCTTTGTCGTCACCGCGCATATCAGCTTGGTTTGGTCGCTTTTGTATTTAGGAAGCGTTGCTTTGAGAACGGGCGGTATCAATTCGCCCGTCATGACGTGGGCCACCGTTGCTATTTTGTCGGCCATTCTTTTGCTGCATCGAGCGGCTGCCATTTTTTGGGTCACGACGCTGTTTGTTTTGAATTTCTTGTTGTTGGTAGCCACACAACAGGGCTGGGTGAACGGCGCGATCAATACGCAAACCGAGGCTTTAATTTGGAGCGTGACAAAAAACATTTTTGTCATCAGCTTGGTGGTCTACATGGTGTACGTCACCAAACACATGCATCAACAACAGGTGAAAGAGCTGGAACAAAACAACCTTGCACTCGAAGAGGTGGATCAAGCGCTTCAACGTGCGCAAGTCAATAAAGAGGCATTCGTCGCTTCGGTGGGGCATGAACTTCGCACACCCATGAACGCCATCTTGGGGTTGAATGATTTACTTCGCAAAGAGGTGTCGGGACGTCCAGAAGAAGAGAGCATGGTCAAACGAATGCGCGCTTCGACGGAAGAACTGCTGTCGCTGGTGAATGACATTCTTGATTTTTCGCAACTACAAGCGGGACGTCTTCGTTTGCAAGCGCATGTTTTTTCGTTGGCAGATGTATTGACTGAGGTTCTGGCGCATAGCAAAGCAGAGGCCATACACAAGGGTTTGCAGATTGAGGTGACGTCAAACATTGGCGCATGCGTTTGGGTGAGGGCTGATCGAATTCGACTCGTGCAGTTGCTTGATAACTTATTTGATAACGCCGTCCAAGTCACCAAAGAAGGCCTCATTCATATCGAACTGAGTTACGACGGCCAGCAGTTGCGCTGTGAGGTCGAAGACAACGGGCGAGGTTTAGACACCAGCGTCAACGGTCTAGGCTTGTCGTTGTGCGAGGGCTTGGTTCGTTTGCAGGGTGGGTGCTTGACCATTTGCGCCAATGTGCATCAGGGGACAAAAATCTGTTTTGACCTCCCATTGCCCTCAGCCTCACAAGAAGACGGCATGCAGTTACTAAACAACACCGAGTTGGAAACGGGGCTTGCATCAAGTTGGCAAAACCAACCGATGAGTGTTTTGCTGGTCGATGACAACGCCGTGAATTTAATGGTCATTCGCATGGCCTTTAAAAAATGCTTTCCACACGCAACGCTAGTCGAGGCCAGCGGGGGTGCGATGGCTTTAGAAAAACTAAAAGAGCAAAGTTTTGATTTGATGTTGATCGATGTGCTGATGCCCGACATTGATGGCATGCATGTCACACAAGCCTTGCGCCATCGGTTTGCTGAGCCCATGTGTCACATGCCTGTATTGGCGGTGACGGCGAATGTCAGTGCCGCCGATCATGATCAATATTTGGCGGCGGGCATGAATGCTGTGTTGCACAAACCTTTATCCGAAGGAGAGCTGCTGAACAAAGTTTCTCAAGTGCTCACAGCGCACGCGGCTTGGAACCATCGATGAAACGCGATTTATTCAACTCTCACTTATGGGTGAACCTGGGTCTTTTCGCCGGGCTGGTGCTGGTGTTAACCGGCGCTTGGTATTCGGGTGGCGTATTTTCTGCGCGCATGACTTGGCTCATTGCTTTGCCCTTGATTGCTTTTTACTTTGTCAGTGATCGAGCCGGATTTGCTTGGTTTGTGGTGGTGTTGCTGAGCGAAATAGCGGTGGGTTTTGTGACTTGGCACATGGGGTTGTCGGCTTATATCCATTACGAGCCCGCAGAAATGACGCTGTCATTTGCAAGCCATGCGATGGTGACCTTGGTCGCCATTGCGCTGGGGTTTTTCTCTGTGCAACTGTTTTTAAAAACGTATTACGCAAGAGCGCAGCGCTACAAAGCGCTTGAAGAACAGCGACAAAGCTTGCTACAAACCGCTGCGCAGCGTGCGCAGTTTGTATCAACGATTAGCGAAAAACTGCGCACCCCCATGCAAAACATTTTGTCCCTCAACAACCAGCTCATGGTGAGAGTGCAAGACAACCCAAGAGGCATCAAGGTGCTAACGCACACACGCCAATCGGCCGATCATTTACTGACGGTCATCAGCGACTTGGTGGACAGCGACGACATGGCCGCAGGCAAGATCAATGTGCATTGCGAAACCTTTGTGTTGCGCGAAACGATACAAACCGCTTTTGAATTATTTCGCCCACAAGTTGAAGCAATGGGCTTGAGCTATCGGTTAGACGTAGCGCCCGAGGTGCCTGAAAAAGTGTGGGCGGGGCGTCACCGGCTCATGCAAATCTTGGTTAACTTGTTGGGTAACGCTGTGAAGTTCACATCGCAAGGCGAAGTGTCGCTTCGTGTGTCGACGGTTGAAGGCGGGGTGAAGTTTGCGATTCAAGACACGGGTATTGGCATTCCCGAAGAGGAGCAGGCGTTAATCTTTAAGCGCTTTGCGCAAGCAAACGAAAACATACAAACGCAATTTGGTGGCCACGGACTAGGGCTGTTCATCACGCAACGTTTGGTGGACGTGATGGAAGGTCAAATGGGCTTAGAGAGCCAAGCAGGCAAAGGCGCCACGTTTTGGTTCGTGTTGCCTTTGACGCCAATTAAACCGGCGGTAAGCTAAAAATTTTCCCCGGATTCATGATGTTGTGCGGATCAAGCGCACGTTTGATGACGCGCATCATGTCCACGGCACCGTTGCCGGTTTCGGCCAACAAAAAATCCATTTTGTGCAGGCCAATGCCGTGCTCGCCAGTGCAAGTGCCGCCTAACGCCAAAGCGCGTTGAACCAGTTTGTGGTTGAGCGTTTCAGCGGTTTCGCGCTCTGCGGGTATCTCGGGGTCTATCAAATAGCCGAAGTGGAAATTGCCATCACCGACGTGGCCCACTAAGAAATAAGGAATGCCTGTGGCGTCGGCTTCGCTGATGGAGTCGAGCAAACAGTCGGCCAGTTTGCTGATGGGCACACAGGTGTCGGTGCTAATGGCGCGGCAACCGGGCTTGCTTTGAATGGCTGCAAAGTAAGCGTTGTGACGGGCGGTCCATAAACGTGTGCGCTCTTCGGGGGTGGTGGCCCATTCGAAGGACAAGCCACCGTGTTCGGCCGCTATTTCTTGCACGCTTTCGGCTTGCTCTTTTACGCCTGCGGGCGAGCCATGAAACTCCATCAACAACATGGGCGACTCTGCCAAACTGAGTTTGGCGTATTGGTTCACCATGCGCACGGTGTTGCTGTCAATCAGTTCGACGCGGGCAATAGGAATACCCATTTGAATGATGGAAATCGTGGTGCGCACCGCAGCCTCGATGCTCGGAAACGAGCACACCGCGGCCGACACCGCTTCGGGCAACGGATAGAGGCGCAGCGTAATCTCAGTCATCACGCCCAAGGTGCCTTCGCTGCCCACGAACAGTCGCGTTAAGTCGTAACCCGCCGCAGACTTTTTGGCACGCGTGCCCGTGCGAACCACTTCACCGCTTGCGGTAACGGCTTCGAGCGCCAAAACGTTTTCGCGCATCGTGCCGTAGCGCACAGCGTTGGTTCCGCTGGCGCGAGTGGCGCTCATACCGCCGATGGAGGCGTCCGCACCGGGGTCTATGGGAAAGAACAGACCGGTGCTTTTAATTTCTTCGTTCAGTTGCTTGCGTGTCACGCCGGGTTGCACGGTCACGGTTAAATCATCGGCGTTGATGCTGAGCACGCGGTTCATGCGGCTGACGTCAATGCTGATGCCACCTTGCACCGCCAACAAATGTCCTTCGAGCGACGAACCCACGCCAAACGGAATAACGGGAACGCGGTATTGCGCCGCTAATTTGACGGCGTCAGACACATCAGCGGTCGACTCTGCAAAAACCACCGCCACAGGTGGGGGAACGGTGGTGAAAGCGGACTCGTCGCGACCGTGCTGCTCGCGAACGACTTGTGCGGTTGAACAGTTGGCGCCAAAGCGCGCTTGCAGGGCCGACAAAAACGCCTCGGGAACCTCACGTTGCAAAACATGAGGGGCTAAATGTTGGACGGGTACAGGGGCGTTCATGACAAGTCTCTCCTAGGGTTTTCAGATTCTAAGAACAAGCCCTTGCAGCTGCCAAGCGCTGTTGTGACAGGCACAATAATATGCAGCACGAAAAAACGCAACAAAGATAAGGCAGCGTCAATGGGGAATCGACTCACACAAATAGCCACGCGCACCGGCGATGCCGGCACCACCGGTTTGGGCAATAACCAACGGGTTTCTAAGAACAGCTTGCGTGTGCATGCCATGGGCGAGGTCGACGAACTCAACTCCAACATAGGTGTTTTGTTGTGCGAAGACATGACCCAAGAGGTGCGCGAATTGTTGGTAGAAATTCAGCACCAGTTGTTTAACTTGGGCGGCGAGCTTTCTATTCCCGGCTTCGAGTTGCTCAAGGCCGAAGCGGTTCAAGCGCTTGACGAAGCGCTGGCGCATTACAACGAACAGTTGCCCAAGTTGGAAGAATTTATATTGCCTGCGGGCACGCGCGGCGCGGCACTCGCCCATGTGTGTCGCACGGTCGCGCGGCGCGCCGAGCGGGCCGTGGTGGCGTTGGGCAACGAAGAAGCGATTCAAGAAGCGCCGCGCCAATATTTAAATCGCCTGAGCGATTTGATGTTTGTCATTGCGAGGGTTCTCAACCGCATGAACGGCGGAGACGACGTGTACTGGAAAAGCGAGCGAATGAAAACCAACGCGACCTAAAGCGAGACTCCCGATGACATCGTCCACCGCTGTGCCCGATTACAAACCGCAAATTCGCCTTTATCAAGATTGGCTTCAAGCAGAGCGTGGTTTGCGTTTCGAAAACTATGACGCGTTGTGGCGCTGGTCGACCACCGAGCTGAATGCGTTTTGGCAAAGTATTTGGGACTACTTCGACCTTCAATCATCCACGCCGTATGAGAGTGCTTTAGTTAAAAACGCGATGCCCGGCGGCGAGTGGTTCACTGGTGCGCAAGTGAACTATGCGCAACAGGTGTTTCGTCATGTCGATGCTGCGCATGCAGCTGGTTTTTCAGCGCTTATTAGCCGCAACGAAAAAGGCGAGCACCACGAATTAAGCTGGCCCGAGTTAAAGCGCCAAGCGGCCTCTATGGCGTTGCATTTGTTAGAGCAAGGCGTGCAACCTGGCGACCGCGTGGCGGCTTATTTGCCCAATATTCCCGAAGCGATGGTGGCGTTTTTGGCCACGGTTAGCGTGGGCGGTGTGTGGAGTATTTGTGCGCCAGACATGGGCACACATGCTGTGCTCGATCGCTTTTCGCAGATTGAACCGAAGGTGTTGATTGCGTGCGATGGCGTCACCTACGGCGGCCGCGCACACGATCGTTTGCAAGTGGTGGCTGACATGCGCGCTGCGTTGCCCAGCGTGCAACACCTGTTGTTGCTGCGTAACTTAGACCCGCAAGCCACGTTGCCCCAGAGCACCGACTTTGCAAGCACGCTAGTTAGAAAGGATGCGCAAACAAAAACGTTTGCGCCGTTGCCGTTGCCGTTTGACCATCCAATTTGGATTGTTTATTCCAGCGGTACGACGGGTTTGCCCAAGCCCATCGTGCATGGACACGGTGGCTCGATGATTGTGGCGTTGGCGCTCAAAATTTTGCACAACGACATTGGTTGCAGCTACCACCCCAACAGTTGGGGCGAGCGTTATCACTGGTACAGCTCCACCGGTTGGGTCATGTGGAATGCGCAGATGAGCGGTTTGCTCAACGGCACGACGTGCGTCATTTTCGACGGCAACCCCGGCGGCACCAAAGACAAACCAGACTGGCGAACCCTGTGGCGTTTTGCGGCAGAAACGGGCGTGACCTTCTTTGGAGCAGGCGCAGCATTTTTTGCAAATTGCATGAAAGCCGATCTCAATTTATTAGAGTTTCCCGAGCTTAAAAAAGTGCGCGCATTAGGCACCACGGGGTCGCCGCTTAGCGCCGACGTGCAGCGCTGGGGAACGGCGCAGTTCGAAGCGTTAGGCGTTCACGACATTTGGTGGTGCAACATTTCTGGCGGCACCGATTTCGCCGGTGCTTTCATTGGCGGCAATCGCGAACTGCCCCAAGTGCCGGGCGAAATGCAATGCCGCTTATTGGGCTGTGCGGTTGAAGCGTGGAACGAACAAGGCGAGCCGGTGCTCGGCGAAGTGGGTGAATTGGTGTGCGCGCAACCCATACCGTCAATGCCCCTTTATTTTTGGGGCGACACCGACAACAAACGCTACGTGTCGAGCTACTTCGACATGTATCCCGCAGGTCACGGACGCTTGCCCGGTGGCGGCGACGGCCTCGCCAGTATGGGCGCCGTGTGGCGACATGGGGACTGGCTCAAGATCAACCCACAAACCGGATCGTGTGTGATTTATGGGCGCAGCGACGCCACCATTAACCGACACGGATTGCGCATGGGCACCAGCGAGCTTTACAGCGCAGTCGAGGCGTTGCCCGAAGTGCTCGACAGCATGGTGGTCGACCTAGAGTATTTGGGGCGCGAAAGCTATATGCCTTTGTTTGTGGTGTTGCGCGAGGGCGTGTCGCTGGATGAGACGTTAAAAACCAAACTCAACGACGCGATTAAAAACGCGTTGAGCCCACGCTTTATTCCAAACGAAATTTTTCAAGTCGCAGAAATTCCGCGCACCTTGACGGGCAAAAAACAAGAGTTGCCCATTAAGAAACTTCTCTTGGGTCAACCGCTCGACAAAGTCGTCAACAAAGATGCCATGGCCAATCCGGCGTGCTTGGATTGGTATGTCACCTTGGCGCAAAAACGTGCGACGGCTTGATGCTTTCATGTCAACATTTGTCACCATTTTTTAAGTTGGTTTTTTCATCGGAGTTTTTATATGGCCCATGCAGCATTTAATTGGCAAGACCCTTTTCTGTTGGATCAACAGCTCACAGAAGACGAACGCATGGTGCGTGAAGCGGCAGCGGCGTATTGCCAAGACAAACTCGCCCCCCGTGTTTTGAATGCATTTAGAAACGAAAAAACAGACGTAGAAATTTTTCGCGAAATGGGTGAACTCGGCTTGTTAGGCCCCACCATTCCTACTGAATATGGTGGCCCCGGTTTGAACTACGTGGCCTACGGTTTGATTGCACGCGAAGTCGAGCGCGTGGACTCGGGCTACCGCTCCATGATGAGCGTGCAGTCGTCCTTGGTGATGGTGCCCATCAACGAGTTTGGTACCGAAGAACAAAAACACAAATACTTGCCCAAACTCGCCACCGGCGAATGGATTGGTTGTTTTGGTTTAACCGAGCCCGACCACGGCTCTGACCCCGCCAGCATGGCCACTCGCGCACAAAAAGTAGCGGGCGGTTATCAGCTCAAAGGCAACAAGATGTGGATCTCTAACAGCCCCATTGCCGATGTGTTTGTGGTCTGGGCCAAAGAGGTGAGCGAGGGCGGTAAGGTCGGCCCCATTCGTGGCTTCATCTTAGAAAAAGGCATGAAGGGTTTGAGTGCGCCCGCCATTCACGGCAAGGTGGGTTTGCGTGCGTCCATCACCGGCGAAATTGTGATGGACGGTGTGTTTGTGCCGGAAGAAAACGCCTTCCCAGAAGTGCAAGGACTGAAAGGCCCGTTCACTTGTTTGAACAGCGCGCGCTACGGTATTGCGTGGGGCGCTTTGGGCGCTGCCGAAGACTGCTGGCATCGTGCGCGTCAATACACGTTAGACCGCCAACAGTTTGGTCGCCCATTGGCGGCGAATCAGTTGATACAAAAGAAACTGGCTGATATGCAAACCGAAATTTCGCTTGGCTTGCAAGGGTGCTTGCGTTTAGGTCGCATGAAAGATGAAGGCACGGCGAGTGTCGAAATCACCTCTATCTTGAAGCGCAACTCTTGCGGCAAAGCGTTGGACATCGCGCGCATGGCGCGCGACATGATGGGTGGCAACGGTATCAGCGACGAGTTTGGTGTGGCCCGCCATTTGGTCAACCTAGAAGTGGTGAACACCTACGAGGGAACGCACGATATTCATGCGCTCATCTTGGGTCGTGCACAAACGGGTATTGCTGCTTTTTCCAACTGATTTTTAAGGAGCGCTTTCAATGACTAAGAAGACCGAACTGAACCGTCGA
>CAZEAQ010000026.1:0-14856 GCA_964510145.1 uncultured Bordetella sp. | reverse complement strand
AAGAGCAGATTCAGATGGACAACAACAATCAGATGAATCAACTCTTGCGAGGTGCAGGGAATCGTCAATGATGCAGTTAGCTATGAAATGGCATTGCAATAGTCACCCAAAAACCGCACAAACCGCATCAATCACTTTTTCCCTCTGATCCCGATGCGGCGAATGCCCGCAAGCACTCAACTCAACTAGTTGAGTTTGCGGCACTTGCCTCGCAATGCCTCTTATTTGTTCTAGCGTGCCGTACTCATCATCAAGCCCTTGAATGGCAAGCAGGGGGCAGCGAATGGTGGCAAGGTCTGACTCAATCGACCAAGCCCTAAAAGCGGGATCAAGCCAAATGTTGTTCCATCCCCAAAAAGCGGAGTCGGGCTGTTGGTGGTGTTTGGCGAGTCGCTGCGGTAAGTCGGTTTCTAAATAAGCTTTTCGCGCAAGCTCTATGTTTTTAATCGTCACCTCTTCGACCATGATGTGCGGCGCCATCACGATGAGGCCCGCTATGGCGTTTACAAATTTAGCTGCATAAAGCAGCGCAATAGATGCACCGTCACTATGCCCAAACAACCAGGGCGGAGTTGTGTGTGTGTCAACGTTTAGAGTTTTCAGTAACGCGGGCAGAACTTCATGGGCTTGCTGGTGCATAAAGTCGACACCCCAAGTTTCGCCATCTGCACGCGGTGTTGATGCGCCGTAACCGGGACGCGAATAAACCAAGCCACGACATTGCAGTGCGTTGCACATTTGCTGTGGAAAGTCGCGCCACATGCTGAGTGAGCCAAGCCCCTCGTGCAAAAAGATCATCAAAGGAGCTTGAGTGAGTTGCGAATTAACCCATTGGTATTCAATGTTGATTGATCGACTGTTCCAGTCAATGTGTGCAAATTGTGTGGAGTGTTTCAATGTCGCGCTTTCACTGGAGGAATGAAGATTTTTAATGAGTTCTATGCGTCACTCTTTCGGTATAAACCCAAGGGTGTTTCGGTATGATTGCGACTGCTGATTCAAATGGTGTTTTATATAGGAACCAAAATGGCTGACATCAATCCAACCAACAATAATCTCGTCATTGGCGAGGGCGTGACATTCAAAGGCTCCATTTCTGCGCCTGGCAAAGCAGTGATCAACGGCAATGTGACCGGCGAATTAACTGCAGATGATTTGTTGATTGGTAACAAAGGTCAAGTGACAGGAACAGTGCGTGCTCGCGAAATCGATGTGCACGGTGAATTGAATGAAGACATTGTGTGTAAAGACCATTTGCTCATTCACAGCACAGGCCGCGTGTCTGGCACGTTGGAATACCACGAACTCGAGATTCAACGTGGTGGCCGATTCAAAGGCAATATGAACCAAAAATAATCGGTTCTGAGTGGTGACTCTGAACCGGTTTGCCAATCGGCGTGAAGCCTTTTGGCAGGGCGTTCGCGACGCCCTAGGTGCCCCAGTTTTAGTTTTGTTTGCCGGCATGATCGGCTTTGGCGCTATGGGGCACACCCATGGTTTTAGCGCTTGGGTTATTGGGCTGTGTAGTTTTTTTATTTACGCATTGCCAGGCCAAGTGGTGATGTTGGAGATGCTGATCTCCGGCTCTTCATGGTTGGCTATTGGCTCTGCGGTTTCTTTGACTTCGGCGCGGTTTGTCACGATGGTCGTGACGTTGTTTCCGCAGCTTCACCGCCGTGACCGCAACCCTTTTTTATATGCTTGGGTTCACCTGCTGGCTATGACGGCGTGGGCAGTCTCGATGCGTGAATTTCCGCGCATGTCGCCCCAACACAGGCTCAGTTATTTTGCAGGTTTGGCGCTACCTTGCTGGTTAATTTCTGCGCCCGGCACCGTGTTGGGTTACTTTGTGGCGGGTTGGGTGCCAACGTTTATTACCCTAGGGCTGGTGTTTATCAACCCGTTATTTTTCTTACTGACCTTTACCGAAGTCAAACCTTGGGGCAATCGTTTGGCAATTGGTTTAGGTTGTTTGCTTGGCCCTGTATTTTTTCTGCTTGATGCAGACAGTAGTTTGCTGTTGACGGGTTTGGTGGCCGGAACATCGGCTTATTTAATCGACCGAAAGTGGCTGCGTCCAGAGCCAGTTGAGGTGAGCCATGAATCCTGATTTACAAGGCTTTGGCATTTGGTTGGCCTTCGTTTCCGCGTGTGTGGGCACTTATTTGTGCCGTGCAATCGGGGTCAAGTTGTCGGGGCATATTCACCAAGAGAGCGAAGTTTTTAAATGGCTTTCAGCAGTTACCTATGCCATGGTGGCGGCATTAACTGTGCGCATGATTTTGTTGCCACTCGGCCTATTGGCAACCGTTCCGCTGATGTTGCGGGTGTTGATCTGTGCCATCAGTGTGGCAGTGATGGTTTCAAGCCCAACACGCCGACTGGTGCCCGCATTGCTGACGGGCACTTTATTAATGCTGAGTTACGGCGTGTTTTCTTCAGACTTAATTCACCATCACTAATTTACCCATCACGCCGCGTGCGCCCATTTCTGCGTAAGCCGTTTTCAGTTCAGACATGGGCATGGTTTTGTGGATGACGGGTTTTATTTTTCCTTGTTCATACCAATGCACTAGTTCTTGCAACATGGCTGCGTTGGCCTTTGCCTCGCGCCTTGCGAAGTCGCCCCAAAACACGCCAACGAGAGAGGCACCTTTAAGCAGCGCTAAGTTCCAAGGCAGAGCTGGAATTGGCCCTGCCGCAAACCCAACAACCAAATAACGCCCGCGCCAAGCGATGGAGCGGAATGCGGGTTCGGCTAAATCACCGCCGATGGGGTCGTAAATGACATCAGGGCCTTTGCCTTCAGTCAGCGTTTTAAGTTCATCGCGCAGGTTGTGAGTGCTGTAATTGATCGTGGCGTCAGCGCCGAGTTCGCGGCATAAGTTGCACTTCGGGTCGCTAGAGGCCGCGGCAATGACGCGAGCGCCTACAGCTTTTGCAATTTGAATAGCGGCGGTTCCCACGCCACCCGCAGCGCCCAATACCAAAACAGTTTCGCCTGCCCGCAGTTGTGCGCGGTCGATGAGTGCGTGGTACGAGGTGGCATACGTCATGATGAAAGCCGCGGCATCTACAGCAGCAAAGCCTGTGGGTAACGGCAAGCAAAGCTTTGCGGGGGCTAGCGTGTGTGTGCCAAAACCACCGGTGCCGCTTAAGCAAGCCACTGATTGGCCAACTTTGAGATGGGTCACGCCCTCGCCAACGGCCTCAATAACACCTGCGTATTCAGAACCCGGCACAAAGGGAAGGGGTGGCTTCATTTGGTATTTGTTTTGAACAATTAAGAGATCCGGAAAGTTCAAACTCGCGGCTTCAATTCGAAGCAGTACTTCACCCGCTGCGGGCTGAGGCGTGGGGCGTTCTTGCCAAGTTAGGGCGTCAACGCCGATGGGGTTTTCACAAAGCCAAGCGTGCACAGAAGTCTCCGTTTGTTGTTGAAAATTTAGGCTCTGCAGCCATAAGTTGTGATGATAGGGGGATTGGTGCAACCCTACAATTCGTGAGCAACACAGAGGCACCATGAATATTCTGATTTCTAACGACGACGGTTTTCAAGCTCCAGGTATCGTCGCTTTGTACGAGGCGTTAAAAGATTTAGGCCGAGTCGAGGTGGTCGCGCCCGAACATAACAACAGCGCAAAGTCCAACGCTTTGACCTTGCATTCGCCGTTGTATGTGCATCAAGCGAGCAATGGGTTTCGTTACGTCAACGGCACCCCCGCAGATTGCGTGCATATTGCGTTAACGGGTTTACTGGACTACAAGCCCGATTTGGTGGTGTCGGGCATCAACAACGGCGCCAATATGGGTGACGACACCATTTACTCGGGAACGGTCGGTGCCGCGATGGAGGGCTATTTATTCGGAGTGCCCGCGATTGCGTTTTCGCAAGTTGAAAAAGGCTGGGAGCATTTAAACGCGGCAGCAGCCAAAGCGCGTGAATTGGTTCAGCACGTCATTGCCAATGGACAAGTGGGCGGAGCGCCTTGGTTGTTAAACGTGAACGTGCCGAATCAGCCGATTGAAAAAATAAAACCTTTACGCGTGACACGCTTAGGTCGTCGACATTCAGCGGAGCGAGTTATCACGCAAACCAGCCCAAGGGGTGAAACCATGTATTGGATTGGCAGTGCTGGCGCCGCTAAAGACGACAGCGATGGCACAGACTTTCATGCCACCTTTGAAGGCCATTTGTCAGTAACGCCACTGCATGTGGACTTGACAGAGTTTGCAAGCTTGGATGCGTGGACGCAGCATTTACATGAGTCCAAGGCATGAAAAAGCGCCCCAGTTTTCCTGCCAGTCTTGATTCCGGCAAACCCCAGGCTACGCCCAAAACCCTGCTGGGGGCTACACGCGTAGTCACGCAGCCCTCAGCTGCCCGCGCTCAGCCGGTTGCGATTGAAAAGCCCACGGGGGTCGGCCTTGATTCATCGGTTGTTCGTGCGCGGATGGTGAAAAAGCTATTCGACCAAGGCATTACGGACAGCTCAGTGCTTGACGCGATGGGGCGCGTAGAGCGACATCGCTTTGTTGACAGCGCATTGGTTAACCAAGCCTATGAAGATACGAGTTTGCCGATTGGTTTAGGGCAAACAATTTCTAAGCCGAATGTGGTGGCAAGAATGATTGCGTTGCTGCGTGAGGCACCAGGTTTGCAAGGTCAATCAGGTTTAGGACGAGTTTTAGAAATTGGCACAGGCTGTGGTTATCAGGCGGCGGTGTTGTCGTGCGTTTCGAGAGAGGTTTACACCATCGAACGGTTGCGCGGCTTGCACGACAAAGCGCGTGAAAATTTGCGCCCCATGCGAATAGCTAACGTGCATTTAATTTTTGGTGATGGCATGTTGGGCTATGCGCCAGGAGCGCCTTACAGCGCCATTATTTCTGCGGCGGGCGGACAAACAGTTCCACAAGAGTGGCTAGACCAATTGGCTGTAGGCGGCAGGCTGGTTGCGCCAACGCAGACGAGCCAAGGCCAACAAGCGCTGATGGTGATTGATAAAACACCCCAAGGATTGCAGCAGATGTTGCTTGAGGCGGTGCATTTTGTGCCTCTAAAATCTGGCGTTGCTTGATGATGGAGAAAAGCGAATGTCTCGAACCGAAATGTGGGGTCTTGTTGCGTTAGTGACGGCGTTGGCGCTCTCAGGTTGCGCCAACAAAGGTCGCTTGGCGCCGGTAGAAGATCTCTCGGGGGGCTCGCGTACTCCAACCCGCGTGTTGCCCGGAGCCGAAAACGCCGGCAAACCTGGGTATTACACGGTCAAGCCCGGCGATACATTGATACGCATTGGCTTAGAAAATGGTCAACCTTGGCGAGATGTGGCTCGTTGGAATGGACTCACAAACCCAGACCTCATCGAAGCAGGTCAGGTATTGCGTGTTGCGCCTCCAAACCAAGAGGTCGCGTCAGCTAAGCCCGCAGCTTCTCCATCTGCTGCTCCCGCAACCTCTGCAGCGCCAGCTAAACCTGCTGCAGCGGCTGCCGCCGATGTGCCAGACGACAGCCTTGGTTTTCAATGGCCCGTTAAAGGTAATTTGATTGCAGGTTTTGATGAAGCCAAAAACAAGGGACTTGATATCGCCGGTAAGGCGGGTGACCCTGTTTATGCCTCTGCAGACGGTCGTGTGGTGTATGCCGGATCTGGACTGCGTGGGTATGGAAACCTCATCATCTTGAAGCACAACAACACTTACTTGACTGCTTATGCGCACAACCAAACGTTGTTGGTGAAAGAGGATCAGGCTATTAAGCGTGGCCAAAAAATTGCAGAGATGGGTAGCAGTGATGCTGATCAAGTCAAGCTGCATTTTGAAATTCGTCGTCAAGGCAAGCCGGTCGATCCAGCTAAATATTTGCCCGCGCATTGATGAGTGATGCGCTGACCATTGAGTCAATGGATCTCGAGGCGCAAGGCGTTGCGCATCGGGCCGATGGCAAAGTTGTTTTCGTAGACGGCGCATTGCCTTTCGAGGTGGTGCGAGCCAATGTGCATCGTAAAAAGAACAACTGGGAAATGGCCTCTTTGCTGGAGGTAATTAAGCAATCTTCTCAGCGTGTTACCCCGCATTGTTCGCATTTCGGTTTGCATGCCGGGGCGTGTGGCGGTTGCAAGATGCAGCACCTCGACGCATCAGCCCAAATTGCGGTGAAGCAAAGAGCGCTCGAAGACAACCTTTGGCATCTTGGCAAGGTCAAACCCGAAACAATATTGCGCCCCATCCAAGGCCCTTCTTGGGGCTATCGATATCGGGCTAGGCTATCGGTTCGCTACGTCATTAAAAAGGGCGAAGTGCTGGTAGGTTTTCATGAGCGAAAGAGTCGCTACGTGGCGGATATGCGCCATTGCCCCATCCTTCCGCCACACGTCGACGCTATGTTGTTGCCGCTACGCGAACTCATTGGCAGCATGGAGGCGCGTGAGACTTTGCCCCAAATAGAGTTGGCCTGTGGCGACACTGTCACCGCATTGGTTTTGCGGCACATGGAGCCTTTAAGTGAGTCCGACTTGCAGGCGCTGCGAACCTTTGCAGAGAAGCATCAAGTGCAGTGGTGGTTGCAATCCAAAGGGCCAGATACGGTGCAGTTAATGGATGGAGCTTTGGGCAATGTGCTGTCTTATGACTTGCCAGAGTTTGGAATCACGATGCCATTTAAGCCGACTGATTTCACGCAAGTCAATCCGCATATCAATAGAGTGCTGGTGTCGCGCGCTTTAAGGCTGCTCGATGTTCAGTCCGACGAACGAGTGATTGATTGGTTTTGTGGATTAGGGAACTTCACTTTGCCTCTCGCGACGCTTGCAAGAGAAGTGCTGGGCATTGAGGGTAGCGAGGCCATGGTGGCTAGAGCCGGAGAGAACTTGGCGTTCAATCAATCAAAACGACGCGAGCTTCATGGCGCTCGAAATTTAGCCCCTACAAAATTTGCAGCGCGTAACTTGTTTGAGATGACGCCCGAGGCGTTGCGCCTAGACGGAGTAGCTGAAAAGTGGTTGGTTGACCCGCCCCGAGAAGGCGCGTATTCGTTAGTTCAGGCCTTAGCTGCTTTGCGTCAGTCGACAGATGGCTCGGCTGATTGGGTCGCGCCGAAACGAATTGTTTATGTCAGTTGCAACCCCGCAACGCTGGCTCGGGACGCAGGAGTTTTGGTCAACGAAGCGGGCTATAAATTGTCTTTCGCAGGGGCTGTCAATATGTTTCCCCATACCGCACACGTTGAGAGCATGGCGGTTTTCGATCAATAAAAAAGGGACCTTGTGGTCCCTTTTTGTGACGGCGATAAAACCCTTTACTCGCGCTCGCCACCAAAGATGCCCAACAAGGCCAGAAGGCTTTGGAAGACGTTGATGACATCTAAATACAAAGTGAGCGTTGCGCTGATGTAGTTGGTTTCGCCACCATCAATGATTTGCTTCAGGTCGTACAACATGAACGCACTAAAGATAGCCATTGAAAGCAATGAAATAACGATCATGCCGGCAGAAGAGCCAACAAAAATGTTGATGATGCTTCCCACCATCAGAACGACAGCACCCACCATCAGCCATTTGCCAAGCCCCGTCAAATCACGTTTGATCACGGTTGCCAAGCTAGCCATCACAAAGAACACGCCAGCAGTGCCACCAAAAGCGGTCATCACCAACTCGGCGCCGTTTTTAAAGCCCAACACCATGGCGATCATGCGTGACAGCATTAGACCCATGAAGAAGGTAAAGCCAAGTAGAACGTAAACACCTGCGGCGCTTTCTTTCGTGCGCTCAATGGCGTAGATGAATCCGAAAGCACCAGCCAACATCAAAATAATGCCCAGACCGCCAGACAGCGCGTAGCTGATTCCTGTTGCGACACCAATCCATGCGCCCAAAACGGTGGGCAACATACTGATGGCGAGGAGCCAATAGGTGTTGCGCAGAACGCGATTGCGCTCTTCAGCGGGTAAGACGTAATAGTCAATAGTTTGGATTTGGTCGTTCATTTTCACGATCTCCATAATGCACCTGCACATGCAGATGCGGCGGATTTTAAATCGAACTGGGTAAACTAGTTATGCCTTTTTCTGCTTGTGGTTTTATTGAAAAGATAGCTTATGAAAACTAAACACGTTCTTGAAAATTCCGATGTCAAAGCCATCGCCGCAGCCGCTGAGGCTGAGGCCTTAAAAAATCACTGGGCAGTCACGATTGCTATCGTGGACGATGGCGGGCATCTGTTGTTTTTACAGCGTCTCGATGGGGCTCCTGCCATTTCCTCGCATATCGCGCCTGCAAAGGCGCACACGGCCGCTTTGGGGCGGCGCGAAAGCAAAATTTACGAAGATGTTATTAATGGCGGACGTATTTCATTTTTGAGTGCGCCTGAGGTGAAGGGCATGCTGGAGGGTGGCGTACCCATCATGAAAGACGGGCAATGTTTGGGCGCTGTGGGGGTGAGTGGCGTTAAATCTAACGAAGACGCTCAAATTGCCAAAGCAGGCATTGCTGCCATTGGTCTCTAGAGTGGCGTATCAGTAGATCAGTCGTTCCGGATTGATCTCTTGCAAGATAGTGGTGGCAATTTCTTCAATGCTTTTGTTCGTCGTTGACAGCCAGCGGATGCCAGCGCGACGCATCATCGCCTCGGCCTCTGCCACTTCATAACGACAGTTGACCAAGCTGGCGTATTTGGAGTCGGGTCGTCGCTCGTTTCTAATTTCACTCAGCCTTTCAGGCTGAATCGTGAGTCCAAATATTTTCTTTTTATGCGGCATCAAAGCTGGCGGTAGCTGGCGCCGTTCAAAGTCTTCGGGAATCAATGGGTAGTTGGACGCCTTGAGGCCGTGTTGCATTGCCAAATAGAGGCTGGTTGGGGTTTTGCCACTCCGACTAACGCCAACCAATATGACGTCGGACGCTTCCAAGTCTCGGTTTAGCTGCCCGTCATCGTGGGCCAAGCTGAAGTTAATGGCCTCTATGCGATCGTGATATTCCTTGCTCTTACTGGCGTCTGAGAAGCGGCCAATGCGATGGTTAGATTTCACACCCAGCTCGTCCTCCAAGGGGTTCACGAATGTGCCAAACATATCCAGTAACTTGCCCCGGCAGTTGTCTTGAATGACTTTTAGTACTTCCATGTTCACCAATGTGGTGAACACAATGGGTCTTCTGCCTTCCAACTCGGCGGTATGGTTAATTTGTCTGACAGCTTGATGTGCTTTGTCGACCGAATCCACAAACGGAATTCGAATGTGTCTGAACTTAAATTCAAATTGCGCCAAGATAGCGTTTCCAAAAGTTTCGGCAGTAATTCCGGTGCCATCAGAGACAAAAAATACGGTTGGATTGGGCATAAATATGGGCGAGATGTGCAACTTACAATGACCCATTATCCGAATTTCGCCACGCAAATTCGCAACCTATTAGAAAAATCACAAAGTTGTTTTGTTGTGTGGCAACACAAGTTTTAACTTTTGGAGCTTCTCTATGACTGCACTTTTCAAACCGACGGATTTAGTCGTCCCCTTTGAAAAATTAAGAATGACAGATGTCGAGGTGGTTGGCGGTAAAAACGCCAGCCTCGGCGAGATGATTTCACAACTTCCATCGGGCGTGCGGGTGCCCACTGGTTTTGCCACAACGGCTCATGCATTCAGAGAGTTCTTGGCTTTTGAGGGCCTAGACGACAAGATCAATGCACGCTTAGACAAGCTCGATACAGATGATGTTCGCGCGTTGGCAGAAGTGGGAGCAGAGATTCGAGCGCTTGTGGAGGCGCAACCTTTTCCAGCAGACTTAGAAAAAGCTATTCGTGAAGCGTTTGCTATTTTGTCGGAAGGCAATGAGGCGGCCACCTTTGCAGTTCGATCTTCAGCCACGGCAGAGGATTTACCCGATGCCTCATTTGCCGGACAGCAAGAAACTTTCTTAAATGTTCATGGCATTGAGGAGGTGTTACACAAGATGAAAGAGGTTTTTGCCTCTCTGTATAACGACCGTGCCATTAGCTATCGCGTTCACAAAGGTTTTACGCACGCTGAAGTTGCCCTCTCTGCGGGCGTTCAGCGCATGGTGCGCTCAGATTTAGGTGCTGCTGGGGTGATGTTTACCATCGACACAGAGTCAGGTTTTGAAGACGTCGTGTTCATCACCTCCAGTTACGGACTCGGCGAAACGGTGGTGCAGGGCGCGGTGAATCCAGATGAGTTTTATGTTCACAAGCCAACGTTGAAAGCGGGCAAACGTGCTGTGATTCGTCGTAATTTAGGGTCTAAGTTGATACAGATGGAGTTCTCTACAGCTGAGGAGAAAAAGGCCACAGGCAAGTTAGTTAAAACGACAGATGTGCCCGCCGAATTGCGCAATCGTTACTCATTAACCGATGCAGATGTTGAACAACTTGCGCATTACGCATTAGTGATTGAGCAGCACTACGGTCGTCCTATGGATATTGAGTGGGGTAAAGATGGCACGGATGGCCAGTTGTACATCTTGCAGGCACGTCCAGAGACAGTGAAAAGCCAGGCAAAAGGGCAATCTGAGTTTCGCTACAAACTAAAAGGGCACAGCACGGTATTGGCAGAAGGGCGCGCTATTGGTCAAAAAATCGGCACTGGCCCCGTGCGTTTGGTTCACAACATCAGTGAGATGGATCGGGTTCAACCGGGCGATGTTTTGGTGACAGATATGACAGACCCCAATTGGGAGCCGGTGATGAAGCGCGCTAGCGCAATCGTGACAAATCGTGGTGGACGTACTTGCCACGCGGCCATCATCGCGCGTGAATTGGGTATTCCTGCCGTGGTGGGTTGTGGGGATGCCACCGAGCGATTGAAAGATGGAACACTTGTCACCGTCAGTTGCTCAGAGGGCGACACCGGCATGATTTATGACGGTCTGTTGGAAACAGAAGTCACCGAGGTTCAACGTGGCACGATGCCAGAAATTAAAACAAAAATAATGATGAATGTGGGTAACCCACAACTGGCTTTCGATTTTTGCCAATTACCGAATGAAGGCGTCGGCTTGGCGCGATTGGAGTTCATCATTAACAACAATATTGGCGTGCATCCAAAAGCGATTTTGGATTACCCCAACGTGGATGCTGATCTGAAAAAGGCTGTCGAATCCGTGGCTCGTGGACACGCCTCACCAAAGGCTTTTTACGTCGACAAAGTCGCCGAGGGTGTTGCCACGATTGCTGCTGCGTTTTGGCCTAAGCCAGTTATCGTTCGTTTGTCGGATTTCAAATCAAACGAGTACCGCAAATTAATTGGCGGAAGTCGTTATGAGCCAGAAGAGGAAAACCCAATGCTTGGTTTCCGTGGCGCCGCACGTTATATCAGTGAAGAATTTGGCGAAGCGTTTGCGATGGAATGCGAGGCGATGCGTCGTGTTCGTACGGACATGGGGTTGACCAACGTTCAAGTAATGGTGCCATTTGTTCGCACATTGAAGCAAGCGGAGCGAGTGACTAACTTATTGGCGCAACATGGATTAAAGCGCGGTGAGAACGACCTCAAGGTCATCATGATGTGCGAAGTGCCGAGCAATGCCATCTTGGCTGACGACTTCTTAAAGTATTTTGATGGTTTCTCCATCGGCTCCAACGATTTGACTCAACTTACTTTGGGCCTTGATCGCGATTCGGGCCTTGAGTTGTTGGCTGCTGATTTCGATGAGCGCGATCCTGCGGTGAAAGCCCTGTTGAGTCGCGCAATCTCAGCCTGCAAAGCACAAGGTAAATACGTTGGTATTTGTGGCCAAGGTCCGAGTGATCATGCCGATTTTGCGCATTGGTTGGCCGATGAAGGTATCAGCTCTATCTCGTTGAATCCGGACAGCGTGATTGAGACTTGGAAATCGCTCGCTTCATAAAAGATCAGAGATGGTGGAAACATCAACCGACAACAAATTTCCCGCTCGATCGCTGCGGGGAATTTTGTTGCTTGTTGGGTTGACAGCGGGTTCGTTAGGACTGGCTTGGCTGTTTCCCGATGCGACCCTGCTTCACTACTTATGGGTCGCGCAAGTTGTGCCAATTCTTTATGTCGTCTTGGCATGGTGGGGCATTCAAAAACCTCGGCAAGATGAAGATGCGCTATAGAGCTTGGCCCTGGTCTAAGCTGCTGGGAGGTTTCGCCTTCTTGGTCGCACTCACTTTGTTGCTTTTAATTGCTGATTTTGCGGGGGTTCCCAAGGCGTTTGTGAACGGTTTCTTTTTGGTTATTTCAATCATTGGATATGCCGTTGTGGGTTTGTTTTATCGCACCACTAACCCAAATGAATATTTTGTAGCCGGGCGACAAATTTCTGCCCCTTTAAATGGAATGGCAACTGCAGCAGATTGGATCTCTGCGGCGTCCTTCATTGGACTCACTGGCTTACTGCTTTCAGATGGTTTTGTAGGCGATGGTCAGCACCCCGGTGGGTTGGCCTATGTATTGGGTTGGACCGGAGGTTTTTGTTTGCTTGGTTTTCTATTTGCTGGAAAACTAAATAGGTCTCAGTCCATCACGATTCCCGATTTTTTAGGGCAGCGTTTTGACAGTGCTGCTGTTCGTTGGCTCGCTGCTTGCGGCGCTATTTTTTGTTCAAGCATTTACCTTGTCGCTCAGATTTATGGCATCGGCTTAGTGGCTTCGATGTTGTCGGGTTTGACGTTCGAGCTGGGGGTTTTCTTAGCACTGGGCGGGGTGTTGCTTTGTTCTTTTTTGGGAGGGATGAGAGCCGTTACTTGGACGCAGGGCGTGCAGTGCATCGTGATTGTTGTGACGATGATCGTTTTGAGTATGGCGGTCTCCTTTAAAACCAAGGGACATCCGTTTTTTACAGTAGCTGCAGCTCAGTCATTGCAACAAATTGAAGAACAATCAAAAAAAATAGAAACAGACCCAGCAGAACAGTCAACACGCGAGGTCATTGGCTATCGAATCAGTGAGTTAGATGCGAAGATTGACGACCCTGTCTACGCGCGAGAACTTGATCGACAAGCCATCGAGCGGCAAGTGAATCGTGCAAAAGCAGAGAACGCTCCGCTCAGAGAAATACAAAAACTTGAAGCTAATCCAGCACGACGCGAACCCATCGATCGTCTAGTGGCGAGTTGGCAATCTGAGCGAGAAATGCTCAAACAAGCGATCAGTCGGCCAGTGGGGTTTCAGGTTCCATATCTGAATGGGTTGAATCCGGGGTTACTGAATAGTTTGGCGCTTGTTTTTTGTTTAATGCTGGGTACAGCCGCGTTGCCGCATATTTTGATTCGTTCATTCACAGCACGAACGCCAGTTGATGCCGAGAAGTCTGTGGTTTGGGCTTTGCTCATCATCGTTCTGGTTTATTTGTGTGCCTCATCTTTGGCGGTCTTGCTCAAGTCTTTTGTGTTGACCGATTTAGTGGGTTCCCGGCTAGATCATTTGCCAGATTGGGCGGACCAATTGCGGTTGCGTAAGTTGGCGTTGCTAAGCATTCAAGATCACAACCAAGACGGCATCGTTCAATTTGCTGACATACGTCTGTTTAATGATTATTTAGTTCTTGGGTTGCCTGAAATCACCCATATTTCTGCAGTTTTTACAGGGTTGCTTGCAGCCGGCGCTCTTGCCGCAGCACTCTCAACGGCTGATGGATTGTTATTGACTATCTCCAATGCGCTTGCGCAAGATATGTACTTTCAGACGTTTTCCCCATCGGCACCACCGTTGCGCCGCGTCATGCTGTCCAAAATTTTGTTGATGGTTGTTGCTCTTGTTGCGGCTTGGTTTGCGACCAATCGGCCGGTCAGTATTTTGTTTTGGGTAACTTGTGCCTTTTCATTGGCGGCCGCTACGTTTTTTCCTGTTTTGCTGCTTGGAATTTATTGGCGATCCATGAGCCGAGTTGGTGCGCTCACCGCTATGTTCTCTGGCCTGGGCGTCAGCCTTTACTACATTGCCTCGAACCACCCGAGCGTTCAGTTTTATTTTCAGTTGCATCCGAGCGAGACTATGTGGCTTGGGCTTGACCCTGTTTGTTCGGCAGTTTTTGGCGTGCCAACAGGCCTCGTCCTAGGTGTTCTAGCCAGCAAGCTGTGGCCCAACAAAAATTTACTATAATTTAAGGCTTTCCCTTGCTGCAAGCGTCTGACGCCGCGAGCAGCTTCATATCCACAAGGAGTGTCCATGCGTCATTACGAAATCATTTTGTTGATCCATCCGGATCAAAGCGAACAAGTTCCAGCCATGCTGGAGCGTTACAAAGGCATGATCACCGCGGGTGGTGGTGCTATTCATCGTACGGAAGACTGGGGTCGTCGCCAGTTGGCCTACATGATCAATAAGCTTGCTAAAGCTCACTACATTTGCTTGAACATCGAAGCTAACCAAGCTGTGATGTCAGAACTAGAGCATGCCTTCAAGTTCAACGATGCGGTTTTGCGTCATCTGACTGTCTTGCGTAAAAAAGCCGAAACAGGTCCTTCACTCATGATGAAGACCGTTGAGCGCGAAGAGGCTCGCAAGAACCAACAAGCAGAATTCACTGCGTAATTGCTATCACTGACAAGGTTTGAATCACGTTGTTTTGACAGCCAGTATCTCCGAGGTTTCCACTATTCGGTATACGCCAGCCGGGCTTCCTGCCCTAGATCTGAGACTCGATCATGAGTCGCAAATTGAGGAAGCTGGGCATCAAAGGTCAGTCAAAGCAACAGTCAAAGCGGTCTCTGTGGGATCGATGGCTGAGCGAATTGCTCAGATCCCCCTAGGTAGTGTTTGGCAATTCAAAGGCTTTTTAGCTTCACCTCGTCAAAGTAAAAACGTCGTTTTTCACATTCAAGATTTTCAGCAAATTTCATAGGAGGCCCAATCATGGCCACATTCAAGAAATTCAACAAAGA
>CAZEAQ010000025.1:14639-16046 GCA_964510145.1 uncultured Bordetella sp. | reverse complement strand
TTCGCCAGCAGCAACACGATACTGTTTGCCACCGGTTTTTATGACCGCGTACATAAAAGACCTTTAGATTCAAATCTATTTGAATATCTACGGACGAATTTCCGCAGAGCCCAATATTGTAGCATTTTTGAATAGAAACAGCCAATACCTATAATCAACCAGCCCTGTACGCCAACATCATCCAGCTTTGTCTACTTCATCCGCTCAAGTTTTAGCCCTAATTTCTGCCGATATGGCCGAGGTTGATCGCGTCATTGCAGAAAGGCTGGACTCTAGCGTTCCTCTGGTAGGTGCCGTTTCCCAGTACATCATTACTGCAGGCGGCAAAAGAATTCGGCCTGCACTTTTGTTATTAATGGCCGGAGCTTTAGGTTTCAAAGGTTCACAGCGACACAATTTGGCCGCTGTGGTTGAATTTATTCATACTGCTACTTTATTACACGACGATGTGGTGGACGAATCAACTCTGCGCAGAGGACGCGCCACTGCCAACGAGTCATTTGGCAATCCTGCCAGCGTTTTAGTTGGAGATTTCTTATATTCGCGTGCATTTCAAATGATGGTCGATTCAGGCGAAATGCGCGTCATGGAAATTTTGGCTGAAGCCACCAATGTCATTGCTGAAGGCGAAGTTCAACAGCTAATGAATATGCACGACTCATCACTCGACGAGTCCGGCTATTTACGCGTCATAAGATCTAAAACTGCAAAATTATTCGAAGCGAGTACACGCTTAGCAGCGATATTAGCTAAAAGCACTTCCGAAATAGAGCAAGCATGCGCTCAATATGGACAAGCCATCGGTACAGCTTTCCAGGTAATAGATGACGTGCTTGACTACGATGGAGATGCGAGCGAATTAGGCAAAAACCTCGGAGATGACTTAAGAGAAGGAAAGAATACCTTACCTCTAATTATTGCAATTCAAAGAGGGACTGATAACGAAAGAAAAATTATTCAAGAAGCCATTGAAAATGGTGACTTAACTAGGCTTCCTCAAATAATTGACATTGTTAAAAATACTGGCGCTCTAGAAGCAACGAGAGTTGCTGCTGGGATCGAAGCAAAAAGAGCAATTGATGCATTAAAAAATTTGCCAGTGGGGCCTTATAAAGACGCTCTTCACGATCTAGCCGCTCAACTTTTAGATCGACGCAGTTAATCTAGGAACCATATGTCACATTTAAACGAGGCGTATACAGACAGCTTGCAGCAATGGGATTTCGCTTGTCAGGAATTTTTATCAGAATTTAAATTCGATCCCAACGAAATTCTCACCATCAATACTATTCGCGAGATGTTTGCCGAAATAGTCGATAGCCAAGAACTTTCGTTACATGCCTCTGTTTCATTGATGTACGCCTTATATTTCTTGGGCTATGTGACCTTACTAGAAATAATGAAAGC
>CAZEAQ010000025.1:1616-14539 GCA_964510145.1 uncultured Bordetella sp. | reverse complement strand
TGATGTACGCCTTATATTTCTTGGGCTATGTGACCTTACTAGAAATAATGAAAGCCAAAGACGAAACTTATGAAATTGGCGATTTATCTGATTTCTATTTAATACTCGATAGCGCTGATCGGTGGGCTCATAGAGCTTCAGATTTAGAGAAGTTGACCCAAGCTGCTACGCCTATTATTCAAGCTACCCAGCAAGTTATGAAGAAATTGAATCTAGTACGAAACTAAAATTTTTTGTTTTAAATTATTTACTCTTCGACTAATTTGCACGGCATTTTTATTTGTTTTTCTTGGCGTTTTTCTTCACAGTAACGCATTGCACGCCTCTCTCCCTCGGCTGACATTTTGATATGAATAGAGCACCTAAAAGCCATTTTTTCGCCATCAGAATGACTATCAAAAGCCGTGGCACAGTGACTCATTTCAGTCATTTCGGGCTTTAGCTCCTTCCAAACCGAACGTAAGGGGTCGGGTAATTCACTGACTCGAACGGTTGGGTAGTTTCCAATGGGTTTGGCATAAGTTAAAGCTGGAATTAACACCAACACAAATAACAAACGCCTCATAAAAGCTCCCCTTCGTATCAAATTACGCCACAGCTGAATGGATAAGCGCGTTTTCCAAAGTTCCAGCTGTCTTTAATTCCTGCACCCAAACAGGAGAAACGCCACGCCCGGTCCAAGTTTGTTCAGGGTTAGATGGATTACGGTATTTTGGTGCAATCTTTTTACCCGCTAGGGCGCCTTTTTTAGGACCGCGCTGCGCCTTAGCCATTTTGTTTGGCTTACCCGAACTTAAAGCTTTTGTAATATCGGTAGCCGTTAATCCTGCCTCTTTTGCCATTGCAACTATTTTTCCCAAAACTTTATCGTGAGATTTAGACTTTAAAGCTTGTTCTTTTTTATCGAGTAATTCGCGCTGTTTACGAATAGCTGCTAATTGATTCGCGACGGTTGAACGTGCCATATATATCCTTCAAATTAAGTTAAATACTAACTATATTCTAATCATATTTTAGAAAATATAAAAGCCCGCCAAAGCGGGCTTTTATTCAAATTAATTTGATATTAATTTAGGGCGTCTTTTAAGCCCTTGCCGGGCTTGAAACGGGGTACTTTGGCTGCTTTAATTTTAAGAGCAGCACCTGTACGAGGATTGCGGCCAGTTCGCGCAGCGCGCTTACTAACGCTGAACGTTCCAAAACCAACCAAAGTCAAGGTATCACCTTTCTTTAAAGTTTTTTTCACGCCATCAATGATGGAAGCCAATGCGCGAGCGGCGGCAGCTTTGGAGATGTCAGATTTGCTTGCGATGTGTTCAATAAGTTCAGTCTTGTTCACTTTGATATTCCTGTGGTTAACGTTTTATCAGTCAAGCTGATCTTCTAAGTTTACTGAATAAATACTCGGCATGGTATACGCCAAATGGCGTAGTACTTGCCGATCAGAAGTACGCCACAGCGTTCTCTCTTTTTTATATCAACCGAACCCATCTGAGGGCCTTCGAATGAAAAATTAGATATCCACAACACTACTTTTTATGCCAAACAATCCTGAAATTACTGCTGTCAGCGCGCTTGAAAAAATATTGCAAAACGCTTTAATCGCTGAAGCTTCGGACATACATTTTGAAAGCGGCCACGAGACATTCCGAATCAGGCTAAGAATTGACGGTGAATTACAAACAAGCGCGTCTCCAGATCCAAAACTAAGGGACGCCATCGTCTCAAGAATAAAAGTTTTAGCAAGAATGGATATTGCTGAAAAGCGTCTTCCACAAGATGGTAGGTTCCAATACTCGTATTCAACACAAACAGTAGATCTTCGCGTTAGCTCGCTCCCCACCATTCACGGTGAAAAAATAGTTATTCGAATCTTAAATTTCAACAAGGCACGCCCCAGCTTAATGGCATTAGGGTATGAGCCAGATGACTGCGAGAAAATAACTTACGCGATTCACCGCCCACACGGATTGATATTAATGACCGGCCCAACTGGCTCAGGCAAAACTTCATCTCTCTATAGCTGTCTTGAATTGATAAACAAAACTGAGCTTAATATTTCTACCGTTGAAGACCCAGCTGAAATTCAATTATCAGGCGTCAACCAAGTCAGTATCAATGATAAAGCTGGGCTTACCTTCGCAAGCACGATGAGGTCTCTACTCCGCCAAGATCCGGACGTGATTATGGTGGGTGAAATTCGTGACTTAGAAACAGCAGAAATTGCCATTCAAGCCTCACTAACTGGGCATTTAGTGATATCAACTTTGCACACCAATGACGCGCCAAGCTCTCTCTCACGCCTGCACCATATGGGTATAGAAGCATTTAATGTAGCTGGTAGCGTGATACTCGTGACTGCCCAACGTTTGCTACGTCGTTTGTGCGAAAAATGTAAAAAACTTATGGCTCATGAGCATATTCAGCCCTATTTAAAAGAACTGCAACTACTAGATCATCACGCCTTTTCTATTGAAGATACCAGCCAATTAAAACTATATAAAGCGATCGGTTGTAGCGTTTGCCACCAAGGCTACAAAGGACGAATAGGTGTTTTTCAGGTTTTACCAATTAGTGAAACCATGCGTGACTTACTGATGCAACGAAGCAATACCAATGACATCTCTATTCAAGCCAAACTAGAGGGAGTACGTACATTACGTCAAGCGGCATGGCTGAAGGCTCTGAATGGGGTGACATCACCGGACGAGGTGATCGCGCAAACCAGTCATGCTTGATACATTATTTAAATGGGTCGGTGTCAATCAATTCGGGCAGAAAATCACAGGAGAAATCAAGGCGGCCTCCAAAAACGATGTGACTTTATATCTGCACCAACAACGAATTCGCCCACTAACAATTCATAAAAAAATAAAAATACCTTCATGGATTTGGCGACATAAAAAGGTCAAGAATAAGGATATCGCCCGATTTACCAAACAGTTGGCTGTTTTACTACAAGCTGGAATCGCGTTGTTACAAGCATTTGAAATATTACAAAAAAGTGAACCAGGAAATTCGTTAAAAAAATTATTGGCCGTTATTCAAAAAGATGTTGAATCGGGAATATCTTTGAATAATGCATTACGACAACACTCAGCATTTAGCAATTTATATTGCGATATGGTTTTAGCTGGCGAAATTGCTGGGATGCTCGATATTGTTTTAGAGCGATTGGCCACACATCTTGAAAAAACAGAGCGTCTCAAACAAACATTAAAAACCGCGCTTATCTATCCAACTGTTGTACTAAGTGTCGCAGTGCTTGTATTTACATTAATTTTGACATTCGTTATTCCAGCTTTTAAGGAAATATATGCTTCATTTGGCGGAGAACTTCCTTGGCTAACTCAGATACTTCTAAATTTAAGCTCATTTTGGAATACTTATGCAATCTCTATCGTAACTACTATTATTTGCATGGTCTGGAGTATTCAATATATGCTCAAAAATAAACTGAGTTTTCGCAAAAGAATTCATGCGCTTTTATTGAACACTCCGCTCGCTGGAGGCATTATCAAAAATGCCTGTATTGCGCGATGGTCAAGAACATTGGCCACTTTGTTTTCCGCAGGTGTCCCTTTAACGGAAGGATTAATTGCAATTCAAGGCGTAACAGGCAATTTACTATTCACATCTGCCACTCAATCCACGTATCAATTTCTCTTAAATGGAAAATCACTCTCACAAGCACTTGAATACTCTGAAACCCTATTTCCACCCATGGTAGTTCAGTTGTGCCTAATAGGTGAGGAGTCTGGGACGTTAGACCATATGCTTCATAAAATTGCCGAACACTACGAGCGCGAAGTTGATACTTCTGTAACTGCGCTTTCAACCCTAATGGAGCCTTTATTGATGATCATTCTTGGCTTATTAGTTGGCCTTCTCGTGCTAGCTTTATATTTGCCAATATTTCAATTAGGACAAGTTATTTAATTATTTACTAGGACGTGGACTTACACTTAAAAATATGTATTCTTCAAATGAAATTCGAGTAGGACTAACCGGCGGTATTGGAAGCGGGAAAAGCACGGTGGCGCAAATACTCGTTGAATATGGCGCAGCGCTAATAGATGCAGATGCCATTTCCAGAAGCCTTACTCTTAGCAATGGCTCCGCTATTCCTTTGATTGCTCATGAATTTGGCACTGATTTCATCGCATCTAATGGGGCACTTGACCGCGAAAAGATGCGCAATTATGTGTTCTCCAATCCGTCTGCAAAACAATCGCTAGAAGCTATTCTTCATCCTCTTGTCGCGCAAGAAACAGAAGCGCAACTCTCTGCTGCAAAACTTAGAGGCAGCACCACCATCATTTTTGATATTCCCTTATTGGTTGAGTCAAACAGATGGCGTAATCGCGTTGATCATATTTTGGTGGTTGACTGTCAAGTAGACACGCAAATTCAACGCGTCATTCAAAGAAGTCATTTAAACCGCGACTCAATCAAGAAAATTATCGAATCGCAAGCGCCTAGAGAACAACGTTTAGCTGCCGCTGATTGGGTGATTTATAACGACGATATTTCCCTAAATTTATTAGCCCAGCTAGTGCTAAAACTTCCCTTACCTCCCCAAATAAACCACTCAATTAAAGTTCAACCGAGGGTATGATTAGAAATATTTTCAAAGTCCATCCTGACTAGTTTTCGCGTGATTCTGTACGAACATCCATTCAATGAACGTGTACGCACCTATTTGCGTTTGGAACATCTTTTCCAAAGGCTGGAAGAGCTGACATCACGCGATCATCCTGTCGACAATCACTTCGCGCTAACTACTTTATTTGAACTAGTTGAAGCTGGCGGTAGGACAGATTTAAAGTCTGACATTCTTAAAGACCTTGAACGCCATAAGCAACATTTCAACTTTTTGCGCGGCAACCCCTCTGTCTCTGAAGCTGCGCTTCAAAACTTACTTGACCAACTTGATCAATGCTTTAGCGGACTGAATGGCACCATTGGCAAAATTGGGCAAAACATTACTGATAACGAGTGGCTTTCAGCACTTCGGAACCGCGTCGCCATCCCCGGCGGCACTTGCTGCTTTGACCTTCCCGCCTATCACGCATGGCAGCAGCAAAGCCCTGATATTCGTCGTGCCGACATCAAAAGATGGTCGGAAGTGTTTATTCCATTAAAACAATCTGTGCACCTGCTATTGAGTTTGATGCGCGACACCGGTAGTACGCAAAAAATGATCGCCCTTCATGGGCAATTTCAACAATCACTAGCTCAAGGCAAATTCCAGTTAATGCGCGTTGCAATAGATCCAAGCTTGGGCATCATCCCTGAAATCAGTGGTAACCGACTAATGATTTGGGTGCGAATGATGCGTCAAGATGGTGATGGCCGGCTGCAATCTAGCACTGAAGATGTGCCATTTGAAATGGCTCTTTGCGCTTAGGCGATGTCGACTCCTAAGGTTCGTATTGTCGAGTGTCCGCAATGTGGCGGTCCAAGCCGCTACGAACCCTCTAACGCCTTTCGACCCTTTTGCAGTGAGCGCTGCCGAAATATTGATTTAGGCGCCTGGGCTAATGAAGAACACCGGCTACCTGACCCATCCCCTCAAGACGACGACTTTGAAAACACGCCCTTGCAATAGCTAGAAGTAGATTCTTTTTTAAGAGTTCAACCCCTGTGCGTGGGTGAATCAAAGCCTCGTTCTTGTGCCAACCAGCTCAACACTGGTATCGTGCCCGGCAAAACTGGTGTCACGGTGACAGGCAATTGCTGCCAAGCAAAAGATTGATTTTCGAGCATACGCAGCTCCCCAACCCACTGCGTTACTTTACAAAAATTTAGCTGCACAAATGCATGGGGGTAGTCAATACGTTCCGTTTTCCATGGCTCGAAACTCACAAGCGTGACCCCGATTTCCTCTTGCAATTCACGTCGCAAAGCCTGCTCAATACTTTCGTTACCCTCAACTTTCCCACCCGGGAATTCCCAATACCCTGCATAAGCTTTGCCACTGGGCCGCGAAGTTAACAAAAACGAACCGTCTGGTTGTAACAAAACGCCTACGGCAACTTGGACCAGATCGCGCTGAGTTGAGCGAGGCTCGCTCGCATCAACCACACGTATTGGCGAATCTGTCATGCATGTTTGCCCGCATAGTCTCGTGCAAATTGATACGCAACTCGACCACTTCGAGAGCCACGCTCTAAAGCCCAAATTAAAGCTTCGGACTTTGCAGCCTCAGCAATTTGTGTTGACACACCGAAAAAGGACAGCCATTGACTTGCGATTGTTAAATATTCATCTTGGCTAAAGGGATAAAAGCTGACCCACAAACCAAAGCGTTCAGACAAAGAAATTTTCTCCTCCACTACCTCGCCAGGATGAACTTCACCATCTTGTGTGTGGGTATAGCTGAGGTTCTCTTTCATGTATTCCGGCAATAAATGCCGACGATTACTGGTGGCATAAATCAAAACATTTGGAGTTGCCGCAGCAACGGATCCATCCAATATGGATTTCAGAGCTTTGTAGCCAGATTCACCTTCTTCAAAACTTAAATCATCACAAAAAATCATGAACTTCTCAGATCTTCCAGAAACCAAATCAATGATGTCTGGCAAGTCAGTCAAGTCATCTTTATCGACCTCGATCAGACGCAATCCAAGCGGACTGTAATGATTCAAACAAGCTTTGATGAGTGAAGACTTACCTGTCCCGCGAGCTCCCGTCAGAAGCACATTATTGGCAGGCAATCCTTTTACAAATTGCTCTGTATTGCGTTGAATTTTTTCTTTTTGGTCATCTATCTCTTTCAGATCAGATAGCTCTAGCTTTGCAATATTGCGAACAGGCTCCAATCCAACTCGACCATTACTTCGTTTACGGTATCTAAAAGCCACGCTCGCGGACCAATCTGGTTCAGACATTGACTGAGGCAAGATTGTTTCAATGCGCGCAAGCAACATTTCAGCGCGTTGCACTAATCGATCTAAAGAGGCAAGATCATTCATCATGACTCAACTGCGGTAATCTGCATTGATACTCACATAGTCATGACTCAAGTCGCATGTCCAAACGGTATCTTTTGCATCACCCCGACCCAAATTAACACGGACTGTGATTTCGGATTGCTGCATCACGCGCTGTCCGTCTTCTTCACGATACGCCGGATGACGACCCCCATGAACAGCCACATGCACGTCATCCAGATACAAATCAATTCCAGTTTGATCCAAATCTTGAATGCCTGCATAGCCAACAGCCGCCAAGATACGCCCTAAATTAGGGTCACTCGCATAAAAAGCGGTCTTCACCAAAGGTGAATGAGCGATTGCGTAAGCAACTTGACGACACTCGGCAGAGTCCTTCCCCCCTTCAACACAAATTGTGATGAACTTGGTTGCGCCCTCTCCATCCCTCACGATCGCTTGCGCTAGCTGACGTGCCACTTGCAGCATTGCTTCAAATAATGCTTTGCCCTCGGCACTTTGTAAGCTTTTGATAGGAGCGTGATTGGCTTTGTTGGTTGCGATCACAACGAACGAATCGTTGGTGGATGTGTCGCCATCCACTGTAATGCGATTGAATGAACGTTCTGCTAGCGCGTAGGAAAGCTCTTTCATCAGCTCAGGAGCTATACAGGCGTCTGTAGCAACATAACCCAACATCGTGGCCATATTAGGACGAATCATTCCTGCGCCCTTACTAATGCCGGTCACATGAACCGTCACACCCAAAATTTGAGTTTGAACACTTGCAGCCTTTGGAACCGTGTCCGTCGTCATGATGCCCTCTGCTGCATCCGCCCATTGCAGTGATGTGCCCTCTGAACCAGCCGCTGCAATGGCAGCAGGCAGTGCCGCCAAAATGCGATCATGCGGTAGAGATTCCATGATCACACCGGTCGAGAAAGGCAATACTTGACTGGGCAGAATATTTAGCTTGCGCGCTAAATCGGCACAAGTTTCATGTGCTCTACGCAAGCCATCTTCTCCCGTACCGGCATTTGCATTACCCGTATTTACAAGCAGCGCACGAACGCCATTTCCAGACGCTAAATGGTCACGGCAAATTTGAACTGGAGCAGCACAAAACCGATTCTGCGTGAACACACCACTAACAGAAGCCCCTTCGTCAATTAACACGACAGTTAAATCTTTGCGATCAGCCTTACGAATGCCAGCCGATGTCACGCCGATGCGCAAGCCATCGATTGCGAATAAATCTGATGGATGAGGTGGATTCAGATGAACTGCCATAAAAAATTTAAGCTAACTTACCGTGACAAAACTTGTATTTCTTTCCACTGCCGCAAGGACACGGCTCATTTCGTCCGACAGCAGGTATAGCGGTAGCCAAAGTTTGCGCGTCAACCGTGGTCTCTACATCTCCGTTTTCATTGGGTGCTGAATAAGTCACGTTATGCAGTGTTTCAGCCTTATCTTCCAAAGCAGATGCCGCTCTTTCTATTTGCTCGTTTGACTCGATCTTCACAGTCATCAAAACCCGTGTGACTTCGTTCTTCACTAAGTCCAGCAGTTGGCCAAACAACTCAAACGCTTCGCGCTTGTACTCTTGCTTAGGCTGCTTCTGAGCGTACCCGCGCAGATGGATGCCCTGACGTAAATAATCTAGGGCAGACAAATGTTCGCGCCAATGGCTATCGATATTCTGCAGCAGAACTACGCGCATGAAAGGCGTGAATTGCTCAATACCGACTTGATCAAGCTTTGCTTGAAACGAGCGATGTGCAGCATCCACGACTTGGTTCAAAATTTCCTCATCCGTCATTGCTGCCGCATTTTGAACAGTTTCTTGCAATGGCAAATCAATCAACCATTCTTGCAATAAAGCCCTCTGCAAACCGGCGATATCCCATTGCTCTTCCACCGATTCCTCTGGCACATATTGACGTACTAAATCTGTGAAGCTACCTTCTCGCAAGCTTGCAATTTGCGCCGTTAAATCTGACGCATCCAAAATATCATTTCGCTGCTGATAGATGACCCGGCGTTGATCATTTGAGACGTCGTCGTATTCCAATAATTGTTTGCGAATATCAAAGTTGCGAGCTTCAACTTTACGCTGAGCGCTTTCAATACTGCGGGTTACGATTCCGGCCTCAATCGCCTCACCTTCAGGCATTTTTAAGCGTTCCATGATCGCTTTCACGCGATCTCCAGCGAAAATCCGCATGAGCGAATCATCTAAGCTTAAATAAAAACGAGACGAGCCAGGATCGCCTTGCCGTCCCGATCGACCACGCAGCTGGTTATCAATCCTTCGAGACTCATGACGCTCAGTGGCAATAATTCTTAAGCCACCCAAGGACTTCACATACTCATGATCTTTAGTCCATTGAACACGCAACGCGTCAATTTGAGTTTTCTTTTCTATATCGCTTAAGGCTTCATCAGCCTCTACATCAGCAATAGCTTTTTCAACATTACCACCCAAAACAATATCAGTACCGCGTCCCGCCATGTTGGTGGCGATTGTGATCATGCCTGCGCGCCCCGCTTGCGCAATGATGTCCGCTTCACGCGCGTGTTGTTTAGCGTTTAAAACTTGATGCGGCAAATTAGCCGCTGTTAGCATTTCTGCAATCAGTTCAGAATTCTCGATAGAGGTCGTACCAACCAAAACGGGTTGCCCCCTCTCATGACACTCGCGAATGTCATCAATAGCAGCCTTGTATTTTTCTTCAGTTGTTTTGTATACGCGGTCGAGTTGATCATCTCTGCGACTAATGCGATTAGGCGGTATGACTACCGTTTCCAATCCGTAAATCTCTTGGAATTCATAAGCCTCGGTATCCGCAGTTCCAGTCATTCCACCGAGTTTTTTATATAAGCGGAAATAATTTTGGAACGTAATGGAAGCTAACGTTTGGTTTTCTGCTTGAATTTGAACGCCCTCTTTGGCTTCCACCGCTTGGTGCAAACCGTCGCTCCAACGACGTCCTGGCATCAACCTACCCGTGAACTCATCTACGATCACAATTTCGCCACCTTGATTTACATAATGTTGATCTCGGTGATACAAATGATTAGCGCGAAGTGCAGCATACAAATGATGCATCAAACTGATATTCGTGGGGTCATACAAAGACGCACCTTCAGCTAACAAACCATTCGCTGACAAAATTCGTTCGGCATTTTCGTGACCACGTTCAGTCATGAAAACTTGATGAGATTTCTCATCAACTGTGAAGTCACCTGGCGTAACAATTCCTTCGCCAGTCCTTGGGTCTTCCTCACCAATCTGTTTGATTAAAAGCGGCACCACTCGGTTAATCGCCACATACATTTCCGTATGGTCTTCGGCTTGTCCGCTAATGATGAGAGGCGTTCTTGCCTCGTCGATCAAAATGGAATCAACCTCATCCACGATCGCAAAATTCAACCCACGCTGAACTCGATCTACCGCTTCGTAAACCATGTTGTCACGAAGATAGTCGAAACCATATTCGTTGTTCGTGCCATACGTAATATCAGAGCGATAAGCGGCTTGTTTTTCTTCACGCGGCATTTGCGGCAAATTAATGCCTACCGATAAACCCAGAAAGTTGTACAAGCGTGACATCCATTGAGCATCACGGTTAGCCAAATAGTCGTTCACCGTCACAACATGCACGCCCCGACCTGTGAGCGCATTTAAATAGACAGGTAATGTCGCAGTTAGCGTCTTACCCTCTCCTGTACGCATCTCTGAAATTTTGCCTTGATGCAAGGAAATACCGCCTAGTAGCTGCACGTCAAAGTGGCGCATTTTCATCACGCGTTTAGAAGCCTCTCGCACAACCGCATAAGCTTCTGGCAACAACTCGTCTAATGTTGCACCCTGACTTAACCTCGATTTAAATTCATCAGTTTTTGCGCGAAGCGCTTCGTCACTTAATTTTTCAAGTGCAGGTTCCAACGCATTAATTTGCGCAACAGTTTTACGATATTGCTTGAGCAACCGCTCATTGCGGCTACCAAATATATGAGTCAAAAAATTAAGGGGCATGCGAGCACTGCAACGCGCTTGGTTTCCTCGGAAATCAAGAACTGCAAATCCTTTTATAAGGCTGTAAGAATGGCTGAATTTTAACCATCACAGCACCATAATTAGTTCATGGCTACGACTAAGAAACCCAACCCAGAAACGCTCGCTGCCTATCGCGCTTTGGGATACAACTCGCCGCCTAGATCGTCTGGGACTATTCGGGGACGATCCCAGACTCTCGAACAAGTTGTCGAAAAATCACCCGATTTAGCCAAGCTTTCAGCGATGACGCAAGATGGTCAAAATCGTCTAAAAGCAATTGCGCCACTTTTACCCAACTCTCTTCGACCACTTATTCAATCGGGCGGTATTGAAGATGAAACTTGGTGCCTGCTGGTTCCCAATAGCGCGATCGCATCAAAACTTCGCCAGATACTCCCCGCGCTTTGCGCCCACCTTCGCAGCAAAGGCTGGAATATCAGCCAAATAAGAGTAAAAGTCAGTTCAACGCGCTAAACAAAAAGCCCACTCAATCACTGATTGAATGGGCTTAAATGGTGCCGATTGTCGGATTCGAACTGACGACCTACCGCTTACAAGGCGGGTGCTCTACCAACTGAGCTAAATCGGCGTAGGCAATATTCTAACGTTACTTTTGTATCTATTTCACGCGTTTAAGCGTGGGACGTCCAGAGGGCTGAGTTGGATTGGGCGGTAAGTCGTCGTCAGACTTACCTGGAGTCGTTGTATCCACAGCGCTCAGAACTGGCCGAGTCGGCGCTGAGGGCATCTCGATTTTCCGATCGGCAGGGGTTTCTGACTGGTTCACGCTGTTCATCGGAAACGACATCCCCTGCCCGTTCTCCCGAGCATAAATGGCTAGAACTCGATTAACAGGAACAATAATCTCTCTCGGAGTCCCTGCAAACCGTGCTTTGAATTCAATAAAGTCATTACCTAGCGTCATTCCGCTCGTTGCGTCGTAACTGACATTTAGTACGATTTCGCCATTTTTTACATACTCCATCGGCACTTGCACCGTCTCATCCACTACCACCGCGACGTAGGGTGTAAATCCGTTATCCGTGCACCACTCGTGCAAAGCACGCAGCAAGTAAGGACGAGTAGACGATGCGTCAGGAGCGTTAAGCATGCTTTTACTTGCGCATCACTTTTTCAGATGGCGTGAGCGCTTCTATGTAAGCCGGACGAGAAAAAATGCGTTCTGCATACTTAAGCAGAGGCGCCGCATTCTTCGACAAGTCGATACCGTAATGATCTAGGCGCCATAAAAGAGGTGCAATTGCCACGTCCAACATCGAGAAATTGTCACCCAGCATGAATTTATTCTTCAAAAATACTGGAGCCAATTGGGTCAAACGATCGCGAATGTGTGAACGCGCCTTCTCAAGCGCCTTGTCGTTTGATTTGCTGGCGCGAGACTCTAATGTTGACACATGCGTGAACAACTCTTTTTCAAAGTTAAGCAAGAACAGGCGAACGCGAGCACGTTCAACAGGGTCCCCGGGCATTAATTGTGGATGCGGGAAACGTTCATCAATATATTCGTTAATGATGTTCGATTCATACAGAATCAAATCACGCTCGACCAAGATTGGAACTTGCCCATAGGGGTTCATCACATTGATATCTTCGGGTTTGTTGTAGAGGTCAACATCCCGAATTTCAAAGTCCATGCCTTTTTCAAACAAGACAAAACGGCAACGATGAGAGAAGGGACAAGTTGTTCCCGAATAAAGCACCATCATGATGGGCAGCTCCTAAAAATCAAAAAGAGTGACAGCTTGAACCGTCACTCCGTGAGGTGGCTACAAGTTTGAAGCTTGAAGCCGAGTGTGCGTGAGTTACTTGATATCTTTCCAGAAGGAAGCATTCAAGCGCCATGCAATGTACATAAATCCAAGCAAGAACAAGAGCACCCAAACACCGATGCGTGTGCGGGT
>CAZEAQ010000025.1:0-1516 GCA_964510145.1 uncultured Bordetella sp. | reverse complement strand
CGAGCAATCACCGTCAAATCTGGCGGGGTTGCACCGAACCACTCCTTAGCCTGCTTCGGATCGACGTTAGCTTTCATGGTGTCTCCCACTTTTTCAGTGGTAAACAACAAGTTGTCTTTAATCTGCTGCTCTGTCAAGCCAATGTCTTTCAATCGGTTGAACCGCATGAATGCAGCAGAGTGACAGTTGAGGCAATGGTTGACAAAAATCTTGGCGCCGTTTTGCAGAGCCCCCATATCGTTAATTTTGTTTGGCGCTTTGTCCCAAGCAATCGTGTCACCACCTGAAGCTTGCGCGCCAGCAATCACACCAAGGGTCAATGCCAAGCTGAGAATAATTTTTTTCATGGTTTAAGTACTCCGTGAATCTCAGTGAGGCGTAAAAGTGATGCGATCAGGCACAGGCTTGGTTTCGCCAATTCGACTCCACCAAGGCATCAGCAAGAAAAAGCCGAAATAGAACAAGGTGCCAACTTGAGACACACGCTCTCCAATAGGTGATGGAGGCTGAACACCTAAATAGGCCAAAACAACAAAGTTCACGACAAAAATACCGTACATGTATTTGTGCCAATCTGGGCGATAGCGTATAGATCTCACCTCGCATTTATCCAACCATGGCAAGAAGAACAAAATCACAACCGCGCCACCCATCACGACGACACCCCAAAACTTGGCATCAATCGACAGCATGAGTAAAGACACGAACACCGCCGCACCCACAACGCCACCCTTGATAGTCTTTGGCAAGTTAGTACGCGTTGCACCGAAATAAGCACCGGCAAGCACGCAAAGAATCAAGGCGTACATCATCTCGCTGGTAATGGCACGCAACATTGAATAGAAAGGCGTGAAATACCAAACTGGGGCAATGTGTAACGGCGTCTTAAGTGGATCCGCAGGAATAAAGTTGTTGTATTCGAGGAAGTACCCACCGAATTCAGGCGCAAAGAAAATAATTGCGCTAAACACCAATAAGAAACCGCTTACGCCCAAGATGTCGTGAACAGTGTAGTAAGGGTGGAATGGAACGCCATCTAAAGGGTGGCCGTTCGCGTCTTTAGGAGCATTGGGGCCTTTGATCTCTACGCCATCGGGGTTATTAGACCCAACTTCGTGCAAAGCAATGATGTGTGCAACCACAAGGCCTAGCAAGACCAGTGGCACAGCGATAACGTGGAAACTAAAGAAACGGTTCAAAGTAGCGTCGCTCACCACGTAGTCACCACGAATCAACAAAGCCAAGTCTGGGCCAACAAAAGGCACGGCTGCAAACAAGTTCACGATCACTTGTGCGCCCCAGTAAGACATTTGTCCCCATGGCAACAAGTAGCCCATGAAAGCCTCGGCCATTAAAGCCAAGAAAATCGCACAACCGAAAACCCAAACCAATTCGCGTGGCTTGCGATACGAACCGTAGATCAAACCACGGAACATGTGCATGTAGACCACGATGAAGAATGCAGATGCACCGGTGGAGTGCATATAGCGAATCAACCAACCCCAGGGCACATCGC
>CAZEAQ010000024.1:0-16132 GCA_964510145.1 uncultured Bordetella sp. | reverse complement strand
AATCTGATATTTCGTATTTCAAAAATTGGTTCACTGACCACAAATATCAGTTGGTTGTTTTGGCCTACGGTACCAACGAAGGAAATAACAAACAGTTTGATTCATTTGCCTACAGGCAAATGTTGACGCAATCTGTGAAGCAGATGAAGTCAGTGTTTCCTAATTCATCTTGTTTGTTGGTGGGTCCCGGCGATCGTGGAATTTTGATTCGTCGTTCAAGCGCGCAGAAGGTAAAAAGTTCTGCTGCCGCAAAAAAGAATAAAAAAAATAGCCATCACTCCTCACATCAGAAGATAACTTCCAGTCAGGCGCATACCAAAACCAAGGTAAAAAATACGCATCTCGCCCACGTTCCGAATTTGTTTGTTTATTCACATATTCATCAGCAAATTAATGAGATTCAAAAAGATGTTGCTGAACAGAATGGCTGTCAAGCTTGGAGCATGTTTGACGCAATGGGTGGTCTTACCAGTGCGTATGCGTGGGCTAATATGCGCCCGCAATTAATGGCCTCCGATTTGATTCACTTCACTGTTGCGGGGTATGAGCGTTTAGCGCAAAAAATGGCACAGGACATTAATTGGCGTAATGAACTAATTTGGTTTAGTCGATAAGCGCCGTTCATTAAAAAGCAGAAATTTAGGCTTGCTTTTTTTTTATGGGCCGTGCTTAGAATAAAACTACAAGAGATCTTTTTCTGCCATGAACTATTTGCACCATGTCCAACAAATTTTGCGTGTCTTTGCGCAGGATGTGGCACATGGTTTTACCTTGATTTTTCGAAACGGATTTGCAATCACTGGCTTTGCATTCTTGTGTTTATTGACAGCTTCTAATTTACGGCCTGATTTGCGTGAAGTAGCAGAAATACGCTTAATCACATGGCTTGAGGCTAGGCAATATGCAAACACAGGAATCGTGACTGATGTAGATGCAGCAGACCGAGCCACCGCTATCTATCCACACAAATTAAATCGCGAACAGGCGCGAATTGCTATTTGGCTCAGTCGGAAATACCGAATAGCAACTGAGCCCTTGAGCGCTCTAGTAGCAGAGGCTTATGACCAAGGTGCTATTCACCAAATTGATCCCACGCTTATTTTGGCGGTCATGGCGATTGAGTCGAATTTCAACCCTTTCGCTCAGAGCGCAGTAGGGGCGCAAGGTTTGATGCAGGTGATGACCAAAATTCATGCTGCGAAGTACACAAAATATGGCGGTGAGCTAGCTGCGTTTGACCCAATCACTAACTTACGAGTTGGAATACAAGTTCTCAGAGACTGCATCAAAGTCAAAGGTTCGATAGAGGGGGGGTTGCGTTACTACGTGGGGGGCGGACCAGACAACGATGGTGGCTACGTTGGCAAAGTTTTGACCGAGCAAAAACGTATTCAGCTAGTTGCGCAAGGGCAAAGCGTTCCCACCTCATCGACTTCTGCGCTGCAAATGATGTTGGAAAAAACTGAGTCTTGGTCTGTTAATCCGTTTTCATTTAAGAGCTCTTCGCCTGATAGTGCTGATGAGACTCCGGGCTCATCAAGCCATACAGATAAGTAGTGAGATAGAACTGAAGTTATAGAACAGTTGGGTGCCTATTGTGGGCAAGCGTTTTGTTTAATTTAGGGTAATTACCAGCCTCAATTTTTGATTATTTAAGATCTTAAATAATCGTTGTTTGTATACTGATTAATTGAATTAAAACAAGAGAGATAAAGCATGAATTTCATGGTTTCACTCGCAAGATTATTTGCAATTCTTGCGGGAATTTTGCTCACCTTTATCACCCTCATGACATGTGTCAGCATTGTTGGCCGAGAGTTTGGGGGCAACGCGATCACGGGTGATTTCGAACTTTCTGGGGCTGCAACAGGGGCGGCCATTGCGATGTTTATGCCTTGGTGTCAAGCCAAAAGAGGCAACATCATTGTTGACTTCTTCACCGCCAATTGTTCAGAAGCAACCAATGAGTGGATGGATCGTTTGGGTGCATTACTTTTGGCTGTCTGCTTCGCCGTTTTAGCTTGGCGCACGGCATTGGGTGGTTTAAGTGCTTACACCGCCAACTCCGGCACCATGATTTTGGGTTTCCCTGAGTGGATTGTTTTTGCATGTATGGCGCCCCCATTTTTCTTGACCAGTCTGATTGCAATAGGTCAGTTCTTGGTGGGTTTTGATGAGAGTTTGGGAGCCCCAGCATGATGAGTTTTGAAATAGTCGCCGCCATCTTTGGCATCATGTTGGTGCTGATGGCGATTCGTGTGCCGATTGCTGTTTCGATGTTTATTGCCGGAGCTTTTGGCTACATTTTTCAAACGGGTTGGTTGCCTTTTGCTAATTTTTTAAACAACCAAGCTTTTGCACGTTTTGCGAGCTACGACTTATCTGTGATTCCTCTCTTTATTTTGATGGGGCATTTCGCAACTCAAGGAGGCATTAGCAAAGCACTGTTTAATTTTGCTGCTGGCGTGATGGGTCGTTTTAAAGGTGGCTTAGCCATGGCCGCTGTCTTGGCTTGCGCAGCGTTCGGAGCCATTTGCGGATCTTCTGTTGCAACGGCTGCAACGATCACAGGCGTGGCATTGCCAGAGCTAAAACGTCATGGTTATTCAGGTCGATTGGCCACAGGCACATTGGCTGCATCGGGCACATTGGGAATTTTGATTCCACCGTCTGTGCCTCTGGTTATCTATGCCATTTTGACTGAGCAAAATATCGCCAAGTTATTCGCTGCGGCCATGATTCCAGGCATCGTAGCGATGCTGGGCTACATGATTGCCATTGCTATTTATGTGCGCTTAGTGCCCGGTCATGCGCCTGAAGTGGATGACGATATTTCGCATCTCACTTGGAATTCTTTCAAGGGCGTAGCACCCATCATGGCGATTTTCGTTTTGGTGTTCGGTGGAATTTACTCTGGCATGTTTACCCCCACCGAGGGCGCTGCTGTAGGCGCAGCCAGTACCTTTGTTGCGTCACTTTTCAAGGGCGAAATTACGTGGGCTAAATTTAAAGAATGTTTCTATGCCACAGCAGATAGTTCGGCGATGATATTTTTAATTTTCATCGGCGCTGACTTGATGAATGGTGCATTAGCTCTTTCTCAAGCTTCTGTTCAGTTATCTGCGTTAATTATGGAGCTGGGTTGGCCACCCTTGGTCATCGTTGCGGGTATCTTGCTTTTTTATGTCTTACTTGGCGCGGTGATGGACGAGTTGTCCATGATTTTGTTGACCATTCCAATTTTCTTCCCAATCGTGATCGGAATGGACTTTGGTATGCCCAAAGAGTCTGTCGCTATTTGGTTCGGTATCTTGGTTTTGATGGTGGTCGAATTCGGACTACTTGCACCACCCGTTGGCTTAAATGTCTATGTGGTGAACGGCATGGCTAAGGATGTTCCAATTGCTGAAAGCTACCGTGGTGTGATGCCTTTCTTGCTCAGCGACACGATTCGTACGCTTTTAATTCTGTTCTTCCCGGGCATTTGTCTGTGGTTAGTTTCAGTTATTACCTAGGTGCGTAGCTCAGTCATGCAGTCACAAAAAAAGGAGGCCGATGTGGCCTCCTTTTTTTTATGGCGTGATTACTGCAAATTACTTGGTGTATTTCGCAATCAAGCCTTGAGCTTCGTGCAATAAATTAGAGCCATTGATGTTTTTCTTTTCCATGTCAGAAACCCATTCGTTGCTCAGACTAGCTGAAGCACGCTTCCAGTTTGCCAATTCGCTTGGAGGAATCACCGTGATGGTGTGACCGCCTGCAATCATTTTTGCTTTACCAGGAACGTCGTTACCCGCTTGTAGTTTTCCTAGAGTTGCAGACAGTTCACGACCAGAGTTTTTGTCGATCACTTTCTTTAAATCTGCAGGCAAAGAGTCGTACTTGGCTTTGTTCATGGGGACCACAAACACGGTGGTGTAGAGCGCATTTTCTGTGCGATCGGTCTCCGCTGTGTAGCGAGCAAGCTCGTCAATTTTCAACACTTGCGCGACTTCGTAAGGAATCACCGCGCCGTCAATCACACCTTTCGAGAGTGCATCAGGCACAGCAGGAACAGGCATACCTACTGGCGTAGCGCCCATGCTCGCGAGCAGTTTGGTTGTTAAGCGGGTAGGGGCGCGTAGTTTCAAGCCCTTGATATCGCCAATGGTTTTAATTTGTTTTTTCGATGTGAAGATGTTGCCGGGGCCATGAACGTGCATCGCCAAAACTTTGACATCTTTGAATTCGTCTTTAGCAAACTTTTCGTAATAGTCCCAAGTGGCGCGGCTAGTCGCTTCAGCATTGGTCATCATGAATGGCAGCTCGAAAACTTCCATTTTGGGGAATCGGCCAGCTGTATAGCCGGGGAGAGTCCACACAACGTCAGCAACGCCATCGCGCGCTTGATCGTAGAGTTGTGGAGGTGTGCCACCCAATTGCATAGCGGGATAAATTTGGCACTGCAAACGGTTAGCAGAATCTTTGGCAATGCTGTCGCACCAGTTCTTCAGCATGGTGGTGTGCTGAATAGAGGTTGGACCTAAGAAGTGATGCACTTTCAGCGTGATCGTCTCGGCTTGCACGGCAGCACCCGCGCTCATGATGGCTGCTGCAATTGCGGCACGCTTGAAAACTTGCTTCATGTAGTTATCTCCATTGAAAAAATGACTCATAGATGCTAATACGACTGTGTGAGTCGGCATTTAAGGGAAAACCCAACGTGCGGTTATGAGTGCCCTAAGTGATGTCTAAGCGATGTCTAAATGATGGAATTGAAACCTTCCCGTTTTGGCATCTGCAAAGTAATGCAGTAGGGTTTCTTTGACCGTTCTAAATGCGATTTCTTCCCACGGAATTTCGTGCTCGGCGAAGAGGCGAGCTTCTTGGGTTTCGTGTCCGGGATCAAACTGATCGCTCGTTAATTTCGCGCGATAAAAGAAGTGAACTTGTCCGACCCGTGTGACATTGATCAAGGTAAACAACTCGTCCATTTCAAATTGTGCACCCGCTTCTTCGGTGGTCTCTCTTGCCGCGCCCTGAGCCACGGTTTCGCCTAGCTCCATGAACCCGGCCGGTAGCGTCCATTTGCCCAATCGGGGTTCTATGTTGCGTTTGCAAAGTAATACTTTGTCACCCCAAATAGGCACTGTTCCGACCACATTGAGCGGATTTTCATAATGAATGGTGCTGCAGGCCGTGCAAACTGCACGTTCCTTGGTATCGCCATCGTCTGGCAAACGGTAGACCACCTTGTTGCCACATGATTTGCAATGTTGGATAAGGGGTCGGTGCAGCATGGAGCGATCAATCGTGTGATTTGGCAACGAGGTCGAAGTGTTCAACAACAGGCGGTTGCGCGAAAAAAGGGCCAACAATCGCGCGCCATTCTGCAAAGGCGGGGGAGCCACGAAAATCGATCGTGTGGTTTTCTAGCGTGGTCCAAAAAATCTGCAGCACATAACGCTCGGGTGACTCAATGCTGCGATTAACTTTAAAACCTTCAAATCCTTTTGCTTTTGAAATGACGGTGTTAATCCCGCGTTGAATGGCCTCATCAAAGGCCGCTTGTTGACCGGGTTGAATACGAATGTCAGCGAGTTCAAGAATCATGATGGTTGAATGTTAAAGGGGTTAAAACTGTCTTCAAGTCTACAGTGCTGTTAATAGGTTGGCTATCGCATTCGAGATATCCTTGCTTCAAAACTGATCACTATGACTGATTCCGAATCTTCTTTTTCTTGGCCGATAACTTGGGCACTACCGCACGGGGTACATGCCCTGTGCACCACGCGTTTGGGAGGCGTGTCCCAACCGCCTTTTGACAGCTTTAACTTGGGGGATCATGTTCAAGACGACCCTCAGGCGGTGGCCCAAAACCGTAGTTTGTTAGAACAACAACTCGCGCCTGCAAGTCCTGTTTTTTTAAAACAAGTGCATGGGGTAAATTGCATTGAGTTAAGTGCCCAAACCGAGCATGGAACCACCGCCGATGCTTGCTGGACGGGTGACACAGAGGTGGCTTGCACCATCATGGTGGCTGATTGCTTGCCACTCTTATTTGTGGATGAAGGCGGGTGCGTGGTTGGCGCTGCGCATGCGGGCTGGCGAGGATTGGCTGCAGGCGTGGTGGAGAAAACGCTTGCAGCTGTCTGCGCGGCTGCGGGCGTTCAAGCCCGTCAAGTGAAGGTGTGGTTAGGCCCTTGCATTGGTGCCCAAGCATTTGAAGTCGGGCAAGATGTTTTGACTGCTTTTAAGGCTGATGCCGCAGACCCATCGTCAACGGCTATTCAATACTTCAAAACGTTTGTGACCGGCGAAGATAAAACTCCGCAGAAATGGTTGTTTGACTTAGCCGGTATGGCGAGATGTCTATTGCAGCAAGCAGGCGTTGTAGATATTTCAGGCAACGACAGCTCAGCCGAGTGGTGCACTGTGTCGCAAAAATCAAGGTTCTTTTCGTACAGGCGTGACGGTGTGACTGGACGTTTCGCTGTGTGCATCTGGCGGGGAGGGCGCTAGGCTGTTTTGTGCAGCCTCTCGCTCGGCTGCCTCTTTGGCTTTAATGGCCCGACGTCTGGCCGGCGACCCCATGATGTAGCCGACCACGCTCATGGGTAAAACGCCGTAGAGTAAAAACGTAAACACGGCTCCCAGCAGACTGCCGATAGGGCTTGTCGCCTCAGCCACGGCCATCATGAAAGCCACGTAAATCCACGCGATAAGGACTAAATACATCTAGGGGTTTTCGCTTGAATTTGATTTCTGTCAGAAATTTGAAGGTAAATGGCTGACATACTGGTGACAGTTAAAAAAACAGTTGTGACTGTATAGGAGTTGTCGGATGGATCAGAATGCGACCCTTAAAACCCTCGGGGATAGCTGGCTTAAGGCGTTGGCCTCATTTCAAACGATTGGTGCAGGCGACCCAAGTCTGCCCAAGTTAAGTTTTTCTCCTGAAAAATTAGAGTCGTTACAAAAGCAATACATCGAAGAGGCCGCTTCGCTTTGGAATCAAAGTTTGCATGGTTCGCCACCCGTCAAAGATCGTCGTTTTTCATCTGAAGCTTGGGGTCAAAACCCGATGGCTGCCTTTGCTGCTGCCGCGTATTTGTTGAATACCCGCACCATGATGGCGTTGACCGATGCCGCCGAAACAGATGCCAAAACGAAGGCCCGCATTCAGTTTGCGGTAGAGCAATGGGCTGCAGCGTCTGCGCCCAGCAATTTTTTAGCGCTCAATGCTGAAGCACAAAAGAAGGCGATTGAAACCAAAGGCGAGAGCATCTCCAAAGGTATTCAAAACTTATTGCACGACATTCAGCAAGGCCATGTGTCGATGACGGATGAGAGTTTGTTTGAAGTCGGCAAAAACGTTGCGACCACCGAAGGCAAGGTGGTTTTTGAAAATGAGTATTTCCAGTTAATTGAATACAAACCGCTCACCGCGAAGGTGTACGAGCGTCCGTTCTTGCTGATTCCGCCCTGTATCAACAAGTTTTATATTCTTGATTTGCAGCCAGAGAACTCATTCATTCGCTATGCGGTCAGTCAAGGGCATCGCACATTTGTGGTGAGTTGGCGCAACCCAGACGAGTCTTTGCGCAACACCACTTGGGATGATTACATTGAAGAGGTGGCGATTAAAGCGATCTCTGTCACACGCGAGATTGGTGGCTCAAAGCAAATCAATGCACTTGGGTTCTGCGTGGGTGGCACGATTCTCTCCAACGCATTGGCGGTTCTCGCTGCACGAGGCGAGAAGCCCGTGGCCAGTGCTACGTTTCTCACGACGCTGATCGACTTCACCGACACCGGTGTGTTGGATGTGTTCATTGATGAGGGGTTTGTTAAGTACCGCGAAGGGCAGTTCGCAGAGGGCGGCTTGATGAAGGGGAAGGACATGGCGTCCACCTTCAGCTTCTTGCGACCCAATGATTTGGTGTGGAACTATGTGGTTGGAAACTATCTAAAAGGTGAAACGCCGCCACCGTTTGATTTGCTTTACTGGAACAGCGATTCCACCAACTTGCCTGGCCCCATGTATGCGTGGTATTTGCGCAATACCTATTTAGAAAACAACCTCATCAAACCCGGCAAAGCCTCGGTCTGTGGCGAAAAAATTGACTTCCGAAAAGTAGATTTACCTTTGTTTATTTACGGCTCACGCGAAGACCACATCGTTCCGATTGGAGGCGCTTATGCCTCGACGCAAGTTTTCCCCGGCAAGAAGCGTTTTGTGATGGGAGCCTCAGGACATATTGCTGGCGTTATCAACCCGCCTGCAGCTAAAAAACGTTGCTACTGGACAGGGAGTGACTCCTCTTTCCCCAAAGATGTGAATCAATGGATTGGCAAGGCCAAAGAGCATCCGGGTAGCTGGTGGACGGAGTGGTCGAACTGGCTCAAACCGCACGCGGGTAAACAAATTGCAGCGCCTAAGACTTATGGCAAAGGCAAATACAAGGCGATTGAAAACGCGCCAGGCCGCTACGTCAAAGAGCGTGCAAGTCACTAATTTTCAAAACTCATCATTCATCACGGAGAGACTTCATGGAAGACATCGTTATCGTTTCAGCGGCTCGAACAGCGGTTGGAAAATTTGGCGGATCGCTGGCAAAAGTGGCGGCAACCGAGTTGGGATCTATCGTCATTCGTGAAGCATTGGCGCGCGCCAAAGTGGATCCAGCATTGGTAGGCGAAGTGATCATGGGCCAAGTGTTGTCGGCGGGGGCTGGTCAAAATCCAGCGCGACAAGCTCTTTTGAAATCGGGCATTCCCAATGCAGTGCCCGCGCTCACCATTAATGCCGTTTGTGGCTCAGGTTTGAAGGCGGTCATGTTGGCTGCCCAAGCTGTGGCCTACGGCGACAGCGAAATTGTGGTGGCGGGGGGACAAGAAAATATGAGCGCGTCGCCTCATGTTTTGTTGGGCTCTCGCGATGGTCAACGCATGGGCAACTGGAACATGGTGGACTCCATGATCGTGGATGGTCTGTGGGACGTTTACAACCAGTACCACATGGGTATCACCGCTGAAAACGTCGCCAAAGCGCATCACATCACGCGCGATATGCAAGATGCTCTGGCACTGGCAAGTCAACAAAAAGCCACGGCTGCACAAGAGGCGGGCAAGTTCAAAGACGAAATCGTTTCGGTGTCTATTCCTCAGCGCAAAGGTGACCCGGTGGTTTTCGATACTGATGAATTCATTAATAAAAAGACCACTGCTGACGCCTTGTCAGGACTGCGTCCCGCCTTTGATAAGGCCGGTACGGTAACGGCAGGAAATGCCTCGGGTATCAACGATGGTGCAGCGGCAGTGGTGGTCATGACTGCTAAAAAAGCGGCGGCGTTGGGTCTAAAACCATTGGCTCGGATCGCTGCATTTGGCACCACAGGTTTAGATCCTGCGGTGATGGGAATGGGGCCAGTGTCTGCCTCACGCAAGGCGCTTCAACGTGCGGGTTGGAACGCAGCAGATGTTGATTTATTTGAGCTCAACGAAGCGTTTGCTGCACAAGCGTGTGCGGTTAATAAAGAGTTAGATATCGACCCAGGCAAAGTCAATGTGAATGGTGGCGCTATTGCGATTGGTCACCCAATCGGCGCATCAGGCTGCCGAATCTTGGTGACTTTGTTGCACGAAATGCAACGTCGCAACGCCAAGAAAGGCTTGGCGGCTTTGTGCATTGGCGGTGGCATGGGTGTGTCGTTGGCGCTTGAGCGTTAATTCAAATCGTTTTTTCAATCACTAAAACTCATAATTCAAGGAGACAAAAATGAGCACAAAAGTAGCGTATGTAACGGGCGGAATGGGCGGTATCGGAACCGCTATTTGTCAACGCATGCACAAAGAGGGTTTCAAGGTGATTGCAGGTTGCGGTCCCACGCGCGATTTCAAAAAATGGCTCGATGAACAAAAAGCTTTGGGTTTTACTTTTTATGCATCCGTTGGCAACGTGGGTGACTGGGACTCGACTGTGGAAGCTTTTACCAAGGCAAAGGCAGAGCACGGAGCGATTGACGTTTTAGTGAACAACGCAGGTATCACCAAAGATCGTATGTTCTTAAAAATGAGCCGCGAAGACTGGGACGCTGTGATCGAAACCAACTTGAACTCCATGTTTAACGTGACCAAACAAGTGGTTGCCGACATGGTGGAGAAGGGCTGGGGGCGCATCATCAACATCTCCTCTGTGAACGGTGAAAAAGGTCAAGCTGGTCAAACCAATTACTCGGCTGCAAAAGCTGGAATGCACGGTTTTTCAATGGCTTTAGCGCAAGAGTTGGCCACGAAGGGCGTGACTGTGAACACGGTCAGCCCTGGCTACATTGGCACGGATATGGTGAACGCGATTCGCCCTGATGTGCTTGAAAAAATTGTGGCGACTGTTCCTGTCAAGCGTTTGGGTAAGCCCAGCGAAATCGCCTCCATCATTGCTTGGTTAGCCAGCGAAGACGGTGGTTACACCACAGGTGCTGACTTCTCGGTGAACGGTGGTTTACACATGGGTTAATTCACGATTTATTTCGTGTGAAGCCGCAACGAAAGTTGCGGCTTTTTTTATTTGTTTTTGGTATTTACCCTCGATATTGATTTGCTAGAGTTAACATTTATAACAACATTGGTAATAAAACAAGGGAAATATGGGCGATTACACCAACATGTCGAGTTACTACGATGTGATCATGACTTCGGGTTACTACGACTACGCAAAAATTGTGGACAGCTTGGTGTCCCACAAACCGACTCAAAATGTTTTAGAAATTGGCTGCGGAACCGGACTGATTCTTGAAGAGTTAGCCAAACGCCAACCCCAACTTCCTATTACCGGCATTGATTTAACAGCTCCCATGCTGTCCATTGCCAAGAAGCGGTTGGCGCCTTTCCCGACAATTTCTCTGTCTCAGCAAAACATCGTGGAGTTGTCGCTGAACGAAAAGCATGAAATGGCTTTTTCATATGGAGGCGTTTGGTACTTTGTGATAGATGGCGACAAAGAGCCATTTTTGGTCAGCCACATTGCAGATGAACGCGCAAATCATTTGGGTTTTGAGCATTTGGCAAAGCACATTCAAGTGGGCGGCACTTTGTTGTTGGGCATCCAAGGCCCTCACCACGACTATGAAACCGTTATTTCTAACGGCATGAAATATTCACAAAAAATTGACCCTACAGAGATTGGCTTCACCAAGCACTATTACTTGATGGATGGCGATAAAAAAGTGATGGATCAAACCGTGCATTACCGCACCTACACCTTCGATGAAGCGAAGAAGTTAATGGGTACGTATGGCTTCGAATATGTGCCGGTGCAAGACCCCAATAAATTGTTTTTGCAGTTCAAGAAAGTTGCTTAATGTCGGCTGCGAAACCTAAGATATTTTTTATTGGTGTGGGCAACATGGGCAATCCCATGGCTGTCAATTTGGTTAAAGCGGGCTATGAAGTCTCAGTGTTTGATGTCGCGCGCACCAAGGCGGACAACCTGGTTGCCCTAGGGGCCAAGTGGGTCGACAGCATTGCTGCGGGCGCATCGCAGGCTGATGTGGTCATGGCTTCGTTGCCCGGCCCCGTGCAAGTGCGTGACGTGATGTTGGGCGAGCACGGTGTGCTGGCACATGTGAAGGCGGGCACAACGGTGATCGACACCTCGACCAGTGCGGTCGAATTGGTGCGAGAGCTGGTGGCGTTAGCCCAAACAAAACAAGTCGATTTTTTAGAGGCACCCGTCACCAATGCAGTGGATATGGCGGCGCTGGGTCGCTTGTCTATTTTTGTCGGTGGCGATGCGGCGTGTTTTGAAAAGCACAAACCGATTTTCGAAGTCATCGGTGAAAAGATATTTCATGTGGGGCAACCCGGCAATGGCGCCACGATCAAGTTGTTGACCAACTTGTTGTGGTTTGTCAGTGCCGCCGCGATTGGTGAAGGGCTCATGTTGGGGGCGAAAGCGGGCATACCTTTGCACACCGTTTGGGAGGCCATTAAGTCGAGCGCTGGAAACAGTTGGGTCGCCGAGCACGATGTGCCCTCTATATTTGCGGGTCACTACGACCCGAGTTTTTCATTGGCGTTGTGCTGCAAAGATTTGGGTTTGATTAACGACATTGCGAAATCGCAAGGCTACGAATTGCCAATGGGCGGAATGGCGCAGTCGTTGTTTCAACAAGCCATGAAAACGTATGGGCCTGACGCGGCAGAGTTGCATGTCGTCAAACTATTGGAGGAGCGTGTGGGTCACATGCTGCGACCATGACAAACCAAGCACGTTTGCTGGCCGAGGCGCACTTGCATATGCCGCAAGGGGTGGCCGAGAACTACCGTTATTGGGGTGAAAAGCAAACCGTCTTCATTGCAAGTGCCAAGGGCTGCACGCTGACCGACTGTGACGGGAAAACCTATGTTGATTTCCGCCTAGGTTATGGCCCGATTATTTTGGGCTACCGAGATGAGCGTGTTGACAGTGCTGTCATTGAACAAATTACTCAACGAGGCACTTTGTCAGGCTTTTCAACAGCGCTTGATACCGAAGTGGTGAAGCAAATTAAACATCTGTGTCCCAATATCGACAAGATGCGTTTTGCCAACTCCGGCACCGAAGCTGTGATGGGGGCTGTGAGAACCGCACGCGGTTTTACCAAACGCGATCGCGTGGCGATTGTGGAGGGCTCTTTCCACGGTTTGTATGACGAGATGATGTGGAAATCTGACATCGAGCATTGGCAGCCGGGTAGTGACAAGCCGCCCACCGTGATTCCGTTTGGTGCGGGTATTCCTGTGCGAAGCAGAGAGCTGTTGAGCATCATCAGTCACAACGATTTTGAAGCGCTTGAAAATTTATTTGCCACGCAAGGCGATTCGTTAGCGTGTGTGGTGATTGAGCCCATTATTGGAAACGCAGGCAGCGTGGCTGCGAGTCAAGAATGGTTACAACGCTTGCGCGATTTGTGTACGCAACACGGCACGTTGCTCATCATTGACGAAGTGAAGTCTGGCTTTCGTGTGGCCAAGGGTGGGGCGCAAGAGTTGTATGGCATTCATGGCGACCTCACCACCTATGCCAAAGCGATGGGCAATGGCTATCCCGTTGCTGCATTTGGGGGCAAAGCGCATGTCATGGATGTCGTGGGTTCGCACGCCGGTGGCGTTGTGCACGGGGGCACTTACACGGCTAATTTAGTTGCCTTAAGTGCAGCGCACGCCACACTTAAAGTTTTGACTGAAACCGATGCACAGCAAACCATCAATCGTGCTGGCGAACAAATTCAAGCCGTGCTTGGGCGCGTTTTCTCTGCCGCAGGAATTGCGCATGCCTTTGCAGGGCCGCCAGCCATGTTTGGTATTCATTTCAGCGAAACCGTTCCCACCAATTACCGCGACTGGCGTTTGACTAACAGTGATTTGTATCGTCTTTTCGCGTGGGAGTTAATCGCACGCGGTCTGATGTTGGAGCCTGATTCGCGCGAGCCTTGGTTTATTTGCGAAGCGCATCAGCACATGGATTTGGGTTGGTTAGAGGACATCGCCACGCAGTCCATTCGTGCTGCACAGGCTAGTCATGCCATTTCCTGATGCTTCGCGCTGGCGCATGTCTGTTGCGCCCATGATGGATTGGACAGATCGGCACTGTCGTTTCTTTCATCGTTTACTCACGCAACACACGTTGCTCTATACCGAGATGGTGACCACTGGCGCTATTCGTCATGGTGATGTGCAGCGCCATTTGCGTTTCAATGCTGAGGAGCATCCTGTTGCGTTGCAGCTAGGGGGCAGCGAACCTGAAGACTTGGCCTACGCCGCAAAGCTGGGCGAACAATGGGGCTATGACGAAATCAATTTAAATTGCGGGTGTCCTTCAGACCGTGTGCAACGTGGCGCTTTTGGGGCTTGCTTGATGAATGAGCCACGCACGGTGGCGGATGGTGTCAAAGCCATGCTCGATGTGGTGAATGTGCCTGTCACGGTGAAGCACCGCATTGGTATTGACAAGCAAGAGTCATATGAATTTGTGCGTGACTTTGTGGGGCAAGTGAGCGAGGCGGGTTGCCGCGTTTTTATCGTGCATGCGCGCAACGCTTGGTTGCAAGGCCTGAGCCCGAAAGAGAACAGAGAAATTCCGCCGTTGCGGTATGAGTTGGTCTATCAGTTGAAAAAAGATTTTCCTGATCTCATTATTTCGATCAACGGGGGCATCACGCAACACGAGCAAATTGCAGCGCATCTCGAACATGTGGATGGCGTCATGTTGGGGCGCGAGGCTTATTACAACCCATGGCTTTTAACAACCTGGGATGCCCATTACTACAACGCACCCACCGAAGCACTGTCGCGTGAAGAGGTGGAAGAAAAAATGGTGGCCTACATGGAGCGTGCGCATCAAGAAGATGGCTGCCCTTGGTATGCCATTGCTCGACATATGTTGGGGCTTTATCACGGGCAACGAGGCGGGCGTTTATGGCGACAAGTTTGGAGCAATCACAAACTCAAACCGCTGCCACCGCGCGAGGTTATGGCGTTAGCGCGTGATGCACTCGAGCAGGCTGCACATGCCCACTGAGGCGTTGCGTTTGCAGGCAAAAACGCGCGTGGCTTTGATCGTCATCTGGATCATTCCTTTGCTCTGGACGGTCAACATGGTGGTGGCCCGCAAAGCGCCGGGCGTCATTTCGCCCCATGTGTTGGCGTTAGGTCGATGGGGCTTGGCGGGTTTGATCTTGGGCGCAGTTTCTTACCGTGAGTTGTGGATGCATCGCCGCACGTTGCTTCAAAACTTTTGGCAATATTTGGTGCTGGGTGCCTGCGGTATGTGGATTTGCGGCGCTTGGGTGTATCTGGCTGGCGAGAGCACGGTGGCCATGAATATCTCTTTAATTTACGCCTCATCTCCCGTCATGATTGCCGTGGGTTCGGTGCTGTGGCTGGGCGAGCGGTTTACAAAGCGTCAGTTACTTGGCGTCTGTATGGCCATGACGGGCGTGGTGCATGTGGTGGTTCGCGGTGATTGGGGAAACTTGTCGCAAGTGCAATGGGTGCCCGGCGATTTATGGATTTTGGCCGCCGCGATTTCATGGGCCGCTTATGCACTGCTTCAAAAAAGATGGGTCAGTCCCTTGAGCGCGACCGCTCAGCTGGCTGCCATTTGTATGGGCGGTGTGGCGGTGTTGTTGCCCTTTGCAATTTGGGAGTTGGGCCAAGCCGGTTCGCCTGCGTTGGGGCAAGACGCGCTCGTCATGATGGTGGTGGCAGCGCTGTTTCCGGGTGTCGGCGCTTATTGGATTTACGGCTGGACGCAAAAAGTGCTCGGTGCCAGCCGCGTTGCCATGACGCTTTATTTGGGGCCGCTTTACACCGCCTTTGTCGCTTGGTGGTTACTAGCGGAGCCTTTAGGGCTGCATCATCTAGTGGGCGGTACGCTTATTTTGTCTGGCGTCGCCATGGTGATGGCGGTTAAAAAAGCGCTGCCTCAAACGGCTTAACTCAGATTAACTCGCTGCCTCAAGCCCATTTGCAAAATGCGCTTGCATGTGCCGTATGGTGGCTTGTGGGTCGCGCGCCAACAGCGCGTTCATGATGGCCTGGTGTTCGCGCAAAGACTCTTCTAAGCGACCACTTTTGAACAGCGAGTTGTGGCGGTTCAGCTTCATTACTTTACGAAGATCGCCCACCATTTGATCGCGCCAGCGGTTGTTTGCCATTTCTAGCAAGCGCATATGAAAGCGCTCATTGATCTCAAAGAATTTTTCTGCATCCGTCACCGCAGCTGCAAGCTCTAGGTGCAGGGCTTGAAGCTCTGCAAGTTGCTCGGCCGTGGCTTCTTTGGCTACCACACCGGCGGCATCGCTCTCTAGTAAAGAGAGCAAGTGGTACACATCGCGTTGGTCTTTTTCATTGACTTCGGTGACATACGCCCCGCGCCGCACCTTCATGGTGACCAAACCTTCGGCGGCTAACACTTTGAGTGCTTCACGCAAAGGGGTGCGGCTGATGCCGTATTCCTCGGCCAGTCGAAGCTCATCTATCCAGCTGCCGGGCGCTAAATCGTTCGCAAAGATGCGCTGACGCAGCAGTTCGGCGACTTCTTCATACAGGGCGCGTGGCGTAAGGGTGAGGGCTGACATGGGGTGGAATTGTAAGGCTCAATAATATT
>CAZEAQ010000023.1:1424-16723 GCA_964510145.1 uncultured Bordetella sp. | reverse complement strand
TCTTGCAAGCGTTCAACGAAGAAACGCCAGATTGGTTGAGCTTCTTCATGTTCACATACTTCACGGACCGTGACGGCAAGTTCCAATTGTGTGCATTGGCCGAATCTGCCTTTGACCCATTGGCACGCACCACTAAATTCATGTTGACCGAAGAAGCGCACCACATGTTTGTGGGCGAGTCTGGCGTATCCCGCGTCATTCAACGTACATGCCAAATGATGAACGAACTCAAGACCGACGACAGCGCCAAATTGCGCGCTGCTGGCGTGATTGATTTGCCAACCCTCCAACGCTATTTGAATTTCCACTTCAGCGTGACCATCGACTTGTTTGGTGCTGACGAGTCAAGCAACGCCGCCACTTTCTACTCAACAGGTTTGAAAGGTCGTTACGAAGAAGGCAAGCGCACAGACGACCACATTTTGAAAAACCAAACCTACAAAGTACTGCACGTTGTAAATGGCCAACTGATCGAAAAAGAAGTGCCCATGCTCAACGCGTTGAACGAAGTGCTGCGCGATGACTACATCAAAGACAGCTTGGCTGGGATTGAGCGCTGGAACAAGATCATTGAAAAAGCTGGCATCCCCTTCCGCTTGAAAGCGCCTCACAAAGCGTTCAACCGTAACATTGGCTCTCTCGCAGGCGTCAAAGTTGCACCTGAAGGCCGTGTCATCAGCGATGCCGAATGGAGCGCCAAAGTTGACGAGTGGTTGCCATCGGGTAACGACCGCGCATTTGTTGCGAGCTTGATGGGTCGCGTCGTTGAGCCAGGTAAGTTTGCCAACTGGATCGCGCCTCCTGCGATGGGCATCAACCGTCAACCCGTCGATTTTGAATACGTGCGTTTTGCATAATTCAAAAATCTAAAAAGGAACAAGGAGACCACCATGCAAGTTGCTGAAGCAGGCGTCATCAATCAACATTTGATCGACCCCGAAATCTGCATTCGCTGCAACACATGCGAAGCCATTTGTCCCGTGGGTGCCATCACCCACGACTCAATGAACTACGTTGTGAAAGCGGATGTTTGCAACCTCTGCATGGCCTGTGTTCCCCCCTGCCCAACTGGCTCGATTGACAACTGGCGCTCAGTGCCAGCTGCAAAGGCCTACACCATCGAAGAACAACTCACTTGGGACACGTTGCCTGCGCCTTTAAGCGAAGACGAATTAAAGGCTGAAGGCTCTGCCACTGTGGCAACGCCTTCAGAGGTGACCACTGCATCTAGCTCGTCTGCGGCCACAACGGCGGCTCAGAGCGATGTCAAGCCCTCTAGCTTCTGGGGTGCATCCGTGCCCCCTTGGTCTGCCGCACATCCGTATGTGAATTTGCATGGCCCTAAAGCACCTGTCACGGCCACCGTGGTTGGCAATGTTCAAGTGAATGAAGCAGGCACCGAAAACGAAACACATCACGTTGTGCTCGACCTCGGAAAACTGCCTTTCCCAGTACTTGAAGGTCAATCCATCGGCATCATTCCACCGGGTGTGGATAGCCATGGAAAGCCACATCATGCGCGTCAATATTCCATTGCAAGTCCTCGCAATGGCGAGCGACCCGGCTACAACAATTTGTCTTTAACTGTCAAACGTGTTGTCGAAGATCACGGTGGCAAACCCGTTAAAGGCATTTGCTCCAACTACATTTGCGACCTCAAGCCCGGTGACAGCGTGCAAGTGATTGGCCCATTTGGTAACTCCTTCCTAATGCCCAATCACCCCAAGTCAAACATCGTGATGATTTGTACCGGCACCGGTAGCGCGCCTATGCGAGCGATGACGGAGTGGCGTCGTCGCCTGCGTCAAAGCGGTAAATTTGAAGGCGGGAAACTCATGCTGTTCTTCGGTGCACGCACGCAAGAGGAGCTGCCTTATTTCGGTCCCTTGCAAAAATTGCCGAAAGATTTCATCGACATCCATTTCGCGTTCTCACGCACCCCCAATCAGCCTAAGCGTTACGTGCAAGATTTGATGCGCGAGCGTCATGCGGATTTGGCAGAGCTTCTTAAAGACAGCGACACCTACTTTTATGTGTGTGGTTTAAAGAGCATGGAAGAAGGCGTGGTTCACGCTCTTCGTGATATTGCTGAAGGCGCTGGACTATCTTGGGAGTCGATTGGCGCGACCCTAAAACAAGAAGGTCGCCTGCATTTAGAAACGTATTGATCTATCGTTTCAAGCTATAGCGTGGCTAGCACGGATTGACGCAGTTCATCCGTCACTTCAGGCCTTACGCCAAACCATGACTCAAAGGCCGGAATGGCCTGATTCAGCAGCATGCCAAGACCGTGCACTGCTAAGTTGCCTCGCAATCTAGCAGCCGCAAGCAATGGTGTTTCCAGCGGTATGTAAATCAAATCTGAAACCATGGCCGATTGCGGCAACGCGTCTAACTGCAAATCTAACGAGGGTTGACCGTACATCCCTTGGTTGGTGGTGTTCACCAACAAAGCAGCTCCCTCCAACGCAGCATGGCGCTCTTTCCAGTCATACACCTTGATGACTTGTGGATCGAAAGAGGCAAGCTCTTCAGCGGTTGCCTGCGTGCGGTTCATCAGTCTGATTTCTTTTGCGCCTTCGTCAATCAAACTGATCACCACGGCCCTCGCTGCGCCACCCGCACCGATGATGACGATAGGGCCAGCGTCTGCACGCCAATCCGCTTTTTCATCTTTTAGGCTTTGGATATAACCAAACCCATCATGATTGAAACCATGCAAACTTCCGTCCGGTTGCACCACGATGCAATTAATAGCGCCTACGCGTTGCGCCATGGGCGAGAGTTGGTCCATCACCTTCATGGCCATCAATTTATGGGGGTGCGTGATATTGCACCCCGCCAAACCCAGCGCAGATAGACCTCGAACGGCAGCCTCTACTTGGTCAACTTGCACAGGGAAGTGCCCATAAGCTGCGTGGATACCGTATTTTTTAATCCAGTAGTTATGAATAAGTGGCGAGCGCGATTGAAAAATCGGCATACCCATAACGCCTACTAACTTGAACTGCTGGCTGTCTGACATGACTTGAATTCTCTTTCTCAACTTTGCAAAGTAATAGCGACTTGAATAAATCCAAGTCGCTATTTTCGTCTCAAGAAAATTCAGTGCCCTGACAGCTCAAAAAAGCGCTAATCCACTAGGCCCGGCAACCAAAGCGAAATAATGGGAAAGGCGCACAACACGATCAAACGAATAACGTCGACCGCAATAAAAGGCATCGTGCCTTTGTAAATTGCCCCCAAAGAAACGTCTCGTGCAATCGAGTTGATGACAAACACGTTCATGCCAACCGGAGGGCAAATCATGCCAAACGTGACCGCCATGACGATGATGACGCCAAACCAAATGGGGTCGAAACCCAACTGCATCATCACTGGAAAGACGATCGGCACAGTCAACAAAATCATGGCTAATTCGTCCATGATGGCACCCAAAATTAAATAACCCACCATCACCAACGCTAAAACACCATAAGCGCCAATCGGCAAGTTGACCAACCAATCGACAGACTTTTGGGTGAACTGTGTGATGGTTAAAAAGTAACCAAACAAGAACGCACCGACCACAATCATCATGATGGCTGACGACACGCGAAGCGAGTCAATCAAGGCATGCTTAATTTCTGGCCAACGCAAATGCCCACGCAACATACCAATCACCAAGGTGCCAACAGCACCCACACCCGCAGCCTCTTGCACCGTGAACAAGCCGCCGTATATGCCGCCAAGCACAAACATAAACAACAACAGCACAGCCCATAACTCTCGCAGAGAAGACCAGCGTTCAGACCAACTGTGGCGCTCACCTTTAGGCAGAGATTCTGGAGAAATACGCGCCATCACCGCCACCACAATGGCGTAAAACACCACGGCTAATAGTCCCGGCAAGACACCTGCAGCGAAGAGCTTTGAAATATCAGTCTCAGTCATGATGCCGTAGAGCACAAAAATAACGGAAGGCGGAATCATGATGCCCAACGTTCCCCCCGCAGCAATGAGGCCCGCAGAAAAACCGGGGTGATAACCGGCTCGCCGCATCTCAGGCAAAGCCACTTGCGTCATCGTCGCAGCGGTTGCAACAGATGAACCATTGATAGCTGCAAAACCAGCGCAAGCCGCAATAGAGGCCAATGCCAAACCGCCTCTGCGATGACCTAACCAAGCACGCCCTGCGTTAAAGAGCTCTTTACTCATGCCCGCATGAGAGGCAAATGCGCCCATCAAAACAAACATTGGAATGACGCTCAAGTTGTAGTCCGTCACCACTGACAAAGGCACATTGGCTAACAAATTTAAAGCTGGTTTTGTGCCTGATAGCAAGGCAAAACCACCCACCCCCGCAATACCCATGGACACACCAATAGGCACGCGCAACGCCATCAATAAAAACATGACAGCAAAACCCAAGAGGGCAACTAAATCACGATCCAAAATGATTCTCCGAGGACACCTCTACCGATGCGTTACGCCACAAATCTGCCAAACGCAATGCAGCCAATGCAACTGATGCAGTCACGCCAATTGCTGCCACTGCATAAAAATAGTCCAGCCTAATTTGCAAATCACTGGTAGTTTGTGTGCCGGTGCTACCCACCTTCACCCAGACCATCCAAGCCATAAAGGCCAAAAATACCAACGTAATGGCGGTACTTATTAAGTCCAGCACACGTTGCCCTGCGGGCTTGAGGTTTTCCCAAACAATGTCGACACAAATATGGCTGCCGTAGTAGGTGGCAATGGCAAAGCCCCAAAAAAGAGCAATGCCTTGCATTAACTTGGAACCATCAAACCAATCTGGAATTTGAACGCTGAAGATGTCTCGCATGACTACATTGCCTGCGGTGAGCAAGGCAATGAGTAATAGAAAAACAGCTGCCAACGTTTCAGTGACAGACAGTAACCGTTTCATTTATTGACCTGCGCCACGGCTCTTGAGTTCTTGTCTCAAGCTCGTTAAGGCTTGCTGTCCGTTCACACCCACTTTATTAGCAGCATCTATCCACTGAGCGTTGATAGGTTCAACCGCTTTCTTCCAAGCATCTAGTTGAGCGGGGGTAATTTTGACAATGTTATGTCCTTGTTTTTCCAGCTTACCTTGACCTGCATCTTCTTCATCGCCCCATGCAGCGCCTACTTTCGCAGCCCAGTCGTTGTTGCAATGATCGTCCATGACTTTTTTCTGACCTGTGGACAGTTTGTCGTACCAGCCTTTGTTCATGACCCAAACAAAGTCTGCTGCATACAAGCGCATATCGGTGTGGTTCTTGACGGCTTTATCGATGCCGAATGAAATGATGGAGTTCCATGGAAAAGTAATCGCATCCGCAATGCCTTTATCCAATGCATCACGCGCTTCAGGGGCAGACACTTGCACGTTTGTCGCGCCCAGTAACGTCATGGTTTGCGACACTGTGCCGTTGGCAGAGCGAATCTTCATACCCTTGAGCTGTCCGGGTTCAGTAATTGGTTTTTTACTATGAATGGTGCCCACATGAACGTGCACGAAACACAACTTGACGTCTTTCATTTCTGCATTTGCGTAATTGCGATACCACTTGTCTAAGGCCGCAGAACCTGGGCCAGGTTTACTGATAAGGAATGGCAATTCACCCGCTGCAATCATCGGGAAACGACCCGCTTGATAACCGGGGTTGACCCATGTCATATCGGCAATGCCATCGCGTGCCATGTCGTAATGGTCAGCGGCTTTGCCTAATTGTTGTGCGGGAAAAAACGCCACTTTGATCGAACCATTTGAGGCAGCTTCAACCGATTTGGCCCAAGGCTCAAATCCAGTTTTAGCCAGCGGATGCGTGCCTGGCAACCAGTGTGCAAATTTCATTTCAACCGCTTTGTCTTGCGCTTGCGCGGTCACAGCACACAGAGCCATCACTGAGGAGGCAATGAGTTGTTGAGTTAATTTAAAAGTGAATTTCATGAGTTGTCTCCTTACGTGGTTGTGTTGAATGTGGAATCATTTTGCTTGAGCCAAAACACGGGTTTCCCCTGATGCGATTGGTTTAACTTTCCCTCGGGATCGGCCAATGTTTCTTTCAATGCCGTTCGCAGCTGGAGCGTGCCATCCATGTAAGACACGCTGCCACTCAAGACCGGCACAACATAGGTTTGCCAGAGTCTGTCGTAGTTCAATCGGCCACGAATTTGAGTGTCGCCATAGCCTTTTAAAACCTGCGGCAACTCCGCCATCACCAAAGCAAATTCAGCCGAATGCGGCAAGGTTTCGCACAAGGCACGCCACCACACATTGAGTGTTTGGTGCTCTTGCGTGTAACGCAATGAACCACGTCGCCAAGGCCTTAAGCCCGCCAACAAACGAAGCATCAGATAACCCCAAATACTGGTCGATCGAATATGAAGACGCATGTGCAGCGGCTTGCCTTTTCGGGCTGACGCCCAGGCAAGCAAACGCATGCCGATGGCTTGCGGCAACACAGCGGCCACTTCGTCTATGCCGGGTTTGAAATGCTCTGTGACACGAACCACATCTGCGTCACTCGACCTAGCCTCTTGACGAATTCGCTCGAAACGGTCGGGACGCGTTTTTAAATCGGCAACACGAATGACGTCTTCAAAGCACATCCATAAAGCTAAGCTTCGTGCTGCAGTTTCAATGGCTTGATTCGTCAAGTCTGTGGCCTCTGACACAGGTAATTGCTTTAACAATTCCAAATAATGATTGGCGTAATCTTGATCTTGATAGTCAAGACATCTTGCAGCGCCCAACTCAGCAATGTCTTGAACGACTTTGGAGAGTTGTTCCATATGAGGTTGTTGCGCCCGCTCAGCTTGCAAATACGCTGCAGCAAACCCAGCCAAACTCGCCTCAACGCCTTTACCTGAATCTTTAATCACACGCTCACACACATCGCGTGACCACGGCAAAACACCCGCGCCACTTAGCGCGCCAAACATCACCGCAGACACCACCGTGCGATGCGTTTGCGTAAGGTTTTCCATATCGAATAAAACTGCTCGCCTGGACAAACTTTTAGCCAAGTGATGAATTCGCTCACTGTCAAAACGACCATCGCTCATGTGCATTTTTTCGAGCGTGGTGTAGACACGACTGGTTGAAGCAATTAAACAAGTTCTCTCAGGTGTGACAAAACCCCGCTCCATCGTTCTAGCAGCCTCTAACAACTCGCTCGCCACCACAACGTCTACACAAGCAGGTGTGGGCGACAAAGCAAAAACGGGCGGTTCAGCACCTTCAGGCAAAGGCTGCGTTGTGCATTCGATGTAATAGCTTGTGGCCCCCGTGCGCTGCGCCACACCGGGCACCGAAGTGGCTTGCACGGCCAACCCCGATTGCTGTGCACAACGCACCAACCAGTCTGCCAACACACCACCGCCCTCGCCCCCTAAAGCAGCAATCAAAATCGAGCGAATAGAAATATCGGACATCAAGCAGCCTGCAAACGTTGAATTACCCAGCGGTTCACTTGTTCACACAAACGGTCCCACCAACTTGGATGACTAATGATTTCAATTTTGTAAAACGACGGACACAACACCGCCGCATCTGTGACTTCACCACACAAACCACATCCAACACAACCGTCCGTAACGTGGGCAACAGGCGCAGTTTTAAGCGGGTCGCTCGACTCTTTAATCGTTAGCGTAGGGCAACCCGACAAACGAATACACGAATGGTCACCGGTGCAAGTGTCTTCATCAACCCCGTAACGTGTTCGCACAGTTCGAAGGCCTTGTTGCAAACGTTTTGCGCGAATTGGCTTTAAGCGACGCTGACGCTCTAACTGACATTCACCCTCGGCAACCACCACCTTAAGACCCTTGAATGGCGACGTAATGGCTTCGTACAACGTGTCGCGCACATCTGCAACGTGATAGTTATGCACTGTGCGTAACCACTGAACACCCATGCCTTGCAAGGTGTTTTCAATCGTCATTTCCCCTACCGTGGCGCTGCTTCCTTCGGCGACACGTTTAGCCTCGGACAACGGGGTTGACACCGTCTCTTGAGTTCCAGTTGCTGAGGTGTAGCCATTTTTCATAATGACCAACACGCCATCGCCCTGATTGAGCAGCGTAGAAGACACACCAGACAACAACCCGTTGTGCCAAAAACCACCATCTCCCATGATGGCGACTGGGCGTTTAGCCGAAAAGTTTTTGACAGCCGCACTCGAAGCCATGCTCATGCCGTAGCCAAGAATGGAATTGCCAAATGAAAACGGCTCAAACGTGGCAAATGAATGACACCCGATGTCTGCCGAAATATGCAAAGCACCCACTTGGCGCTCGACCAATTTCAGTGCAGCAAACACAGGACGCTCAGGACAACCGGTACAAAAATTTGGCGGCCGCGCTGGCACAGCCCCTGCAAACTCAGTCAGTGCTGATTGACGCGTAGTGGTCAAAACTTTTTCATAGTCATGTCCCGCTTGCACAGAAACTTCGGGTGCATGCTCCGTCATGAAGCGCGTCAAGCCTTTGATCATGACCTCCGCGTTGTACTCGCCGCCCATGATGAAGTGACTCTTGCCTGCCAACTGCGTTCGGCATCCAGCGCGTTGTAGATGTGTCGCAATTTCTTGCTCAATGAATTCGGGTTGCCCCTCCTCCAAAACCAGCACCGCCTTTTTACCTTCGAAAAATTTCAACAACTGATTGGGCACTAACGGATAGACCACGTTTAAAACCAAAATTGGAATCTCTGTTTGACCTTGAGCATCAGCGAATCCGAGTTGCTGGAGCGATCGAATTAAGGTGTTGTACAAACCGCCTTGCACCACCAAGCCCACCTGCGTGAGTGGTCCTTCAAACAACTCATTCAGACCAGCTGTCTCGATGTAGTGACGTGCTGCGGGCATGCGCACGTCGTACTTGAGTTTTTCGTGTCGAAATGTGGCCGGTGGGTGTGCCAATCGGTCGTAACTAAACCCGCTAGGTTCTTGCTGCAAGTGCACGCTTGAAATAGAAGGCGCTTGGTTATCTTTGGCTTCAAAGCTACCGCGAACATGACAGGTGCGAATTCGCAATTCCATCATCACGGGGGTGTTTGAAGCTTCTGATAACTCAAACGCGTGCTCCACCATGCGAACGATGGTGGGCAAATTAGGACGCGGGTCCATCAACCACAACGCCGATTTCAAGGCGAACGCATGCGTTCTCTCTTGTATGACACTCGCGCCTTCACCGTAATCTTCACCCACCACAATCAAGGCACCGCCCATCACGCCAGGCGATGCCAAATTGGACAAGGCGTCAGAAGCCACATTGGTGCCGACCACCGACTTCCAAGTCACCGCTCCGCGCACCGGATACATGATGGAGGCTGCCAACATCGCAGCCGCTGAGGACTCGTTGGTACAGGCCTCCACATGAACGCCAAGCTCATTCAAATACGGACGCGCTTGCACCATCACATCGAGCAAATGCGAAATAGGCGAACCTTGATAGCCTCCCACATACGTCACACCAGATTGCAATAAAGCTTTTGTGACGGCCAAGATGCCTTCACCGTGAAAGGTTTCCCCCGCCCCTAGTTTGAGGGCTTCAATTTCTTTATGAAAGGAAACTTCCAAACGACTCTCCAAACAATCTTTGCAAAGTCTGAAATTTATTCATTAAAAAAGTATTTCGCAAATGAATTGTTTGAATTCGGTATATTCATAATACGAATACCAAGGGAATACCCGAATTCATGATTCAAATGAACAACAAACATGAACTTTAGACAACTCGACCTCAATTTACTGCGCGTCTTAGCTGCGTTGCATCACACGGGCTCTGTGACGCAAGCAGGACAATTTTTAGCTTTATCGCAACCAGCCACTAGTCATGCGCTTGCCAAACTGAGAGATTTTTTGGGCGATGAACTCTTTGTTCGAACGCCGCTCGGACTCAAACCAACACATTTGTGCGAAACGATTGCCCCTCTGGTGCAAGCCCACTTAAGCGCACTCGAAGAAACCATCAGCGGACGAGACCACTTCAACGCTGAAACCAGTGACATGCATTGGCGTGTTTCACTCTCAGACCTCGGAGAAATGATGTTCTTGCCGGATCTTGCAGCTTTGATGCGGCAGCAAGCACCCAAGGCAAAGATTAGCAATATCTCGGTGAAGGCCGACGACGTTCCACATGCCCTCGAATCGCGCGAGATCGACATGGCCATTGGCATCTTGCAGACTCGACATCGCGGCATCAAAACCGAGGCATTGTTTGAGGAAAGTTATGTCGCCGTGACCGCATCTGACTGGACGCCTAGCTCAGGCCATGCAAGGCGCACCCTCACGTTAGGGCAGCTGCAGCAAGAGAAGTTTGTTGTCGCCGCACCCACCGCGACGTTTCATGGCGGCGTTGAAAAAATATTGAACGCCTCAAAAATCAATGAACAAATTGTTTTAAGGGCACGTCACTTTGGCGCGATTCCGGAACTCATTTTGAAAACCGATTTACTCGCGATCGTGCCTCGGATGTACGCCAACAATTTAATAGCGCATCGTCCTATCCGGATTTGGGAATTACCCATCACAACTCTGCGTTACACCGTCAATTTAGTTTGGCATTCCAGCACTGATCAAAACTCACGACACAATTGGATGCGTCAACAAGTACGAAATCTCTTTGCAGGACAAACCTCATCATGACACTTGCACCACCCGAACTCGAACACGTTTGCGACTTAGCCGTCAACATTGGCCCACCCATCGAAGTAGGACAAACTGCGAAAGGTCTGCGACGCATTATTCCGATCACTGGTGGTACGGTCAGCGGCCCTTTGCTGAAGGGTCACATCGTGCCCGGTGGCGCAGACTTTCAACTCATATTGAATCAAGGCACGCAAGCACACTTGGATGCACGTTACGTGATTGAACTCAGTGATGGAAGCCGCGTTCTTGTGTACAACACTGCTTTGCGCGTTGCATCAATCGAAGATGCGGAAAAAATTAAAAATGGTCAACCAGTAGATCCAGCCAAGGTTTACTTTCGCTGTCAGCCACAGTTTGAAACCACTTCATCGACTTGGTCCTGGCTAGCAGACCACCAATTTATTGGTGTGGGTTTGAGACTCCCCGACGCCGTTCACCTCAGTTTTTACAAAGTCGTTTGAGTGTTAAAAAACACGGACTGGCAAACACAATTGATAGCCCACATTTCGAATGGACTCAATCGCTGTGCCTGTCGCGCCGACCTCCGCAAATTTTTTGCGTAAACGAACAATGCGTACTTCGAGACTAGATTTGGTCAAACCACCCACTTCGTAACCCAATATTTGAGTGATCTGATTCGTCTCCAACCTACCGGCAGGCGCACGGGCAAAAGCCATCAACAAATCGGCCTCTGCAGAGGTGACGCGTACATCACCCGTCGGTCCAGTCAGTGTTAATTGATTCAGGCTCAAGTCTTCAGCTTTTACCTGTCGTCTGCGCGCAAATCCTTGAATCGCAGCGCAAAGCTCGTCAAAGTTCACGGGCTTCGTCATGTACAAATCTGCACCACATTCATAGCCCAAAACTTTGTCTTTATTTTGTGTACGCGCAGTCAGCATGATGATGCCCACCACCGGGTAAGCCGTGCGAATGCGCTTAGCCAAGCTAATGCCATCTTCGCCGGGCAAATTCAGATCCAAAATAAAAACATCGACAGGTCCCCCTCGAACGTGCCCCTCCACTTCCTCGGCGCAACTTAAACCTGTCACCTGATGTCCACGCTGCGTTAAAGCTAAACAAGTGAGTTCTCGCAATTCTTGATGGTCTTCAACGACCACAATATTTAAATGGGTAGCCACAGCACAAACCTCACACGTTGATCATCAGGCGCATAGCGGCAATATGCACCGATTCTTTTTGCCAAACTTGATACTAAAAACAAACCAAGCCCCGTTCCAGACTGACTTTGTGCGCCAGAGCTTCGATAATATTTTTGAAATACTTTATTCACTTCAGGCCACTCCGCTGCACCAGGTCGATTCGAGAAAGTAACAGACACACCCTCCGCTCCGTCAGGCCCCGGCGCACATTCAATCTGTATTTCAATTGGTGCTTTTTTATGGCTATAACGAGAGGCGTTGTCTAACAAATTACCCAAAATAATTCGCAAATACTGCTGATCACTTAGCACCTCCGGAACCTCAGCAAGCTGAATCTGCAAACGCTCTGACGAAATACTTTGCGAAAAAATCAACTCATTTAATAAGCGCCCGACATTGACTCGTTCGGGTTTGATATCGAGGTTGCCCTCTTCAATCTGATCCGCCTCTACACAGCGGTCAATGATGGCCTTCATATCCGCCACCGCACGGCTGACATACGTGACAGATTTGTCTTCGCTCGACTGCGTGCGCATGGCCATGTCGATCACCGACAAAGGAGTCTTTAATTCATGCATCAGCATATGCAAAAAATGTGTTTGCTCGTCGCGTCTCTGTCTTTCTAGGGCTACTTGTTGTTGTGTGAGATAGAGAGTGTTCGACACTTCGCGTCTTGTTTGCTCCAGTCGCTTCGCTCTGAATTGCAATAAAACTGTCATCATCACGCCCGACAAATAACCGTGCATTACTAAGTTATGCAGTCCAAATTCAGTACCAATCAATAAGCCTAGACTTGGAAAAACGCTGACCCATAAAGCCATGGCGACCATTGTGTAGTAACCCTTGATGACCCAACTATTAAGACGAAATGGGACATTTGCAGACTCATCAATCACAGGATTTTTAAGAAAAATTAACAAGACGGCAATGAGAAAAATCGAACCAATTCCAATCAAGGCCATATTCAGTTCAAGCGCCAAACTGGTGTGGCCGAGCGTTAATAGAGCCGCCGCAAAAATAGTGCCCCAATAAAATCCACGCAATATTTGCATGATTCGATGAGGCAGCTGATAGTCCTTCAAAAATTGAGTCTCATACCAAAAAGACAAACCGGTAGCTGCCAGCACTAAGTAGTTAAAGAGCGCATTTAAAACTGCGGGTGTTACCCAGTCTCCTAACAAAATGCGCTGATATCCAAAATAACCTAATGTGTAGGCAATCATGACTGATTGCTTCAAAACAAATGCGCGAGTAACTGGGTCGCGGTCATTTAGCCAACTCACGAAAACCCAGAACCAAAACATGACGATGAGCCCTATCGCCATCGAATACCAAATTTCCTGCGCATGATCCGCCCGTGTCGCGTCAGACATCGACAACACTTGCACATGAACCATCAACGTGCTTGTACTCGCTATTCTTAACAGTACTTCTCGCGGTTTAGCCAGCGCTGGAATTAAAAATCCATGGTTAAGCGACTGATACTCCGACTCTGACCAAAGCGTCATGTCGCCACTTTGTCTTGAAACTGATTTCACCGTATCGGCAGGATCGAATAAATCGATTTGATCTAAAAACGAAGGGCGCAAACGTAAAACAAATTGATCACCCGTCGCAGAGGAAGGCGAGGCGGCAATATTCAAACGAATCCAAATAGCGCCGGTGCTATAACCTTTAGCCAAGATGCCATTGAAGGGCGTGAACGTTTTTTTCTCAGCCTCTTGTAGCGTTGCTTGACCCGATTCATCGAGCCAATAGCCTCTTTCAGAAACCATATCTTTTGCCTGTGCCACAGAGGAGCTAAATAGCCCACCCCACTGACATGCGACAAATAAAACCAGCAGTAAATGACGTAAACGCGACAAGACCAATTGCTCTTCAGAGTTAGAGCTAAGAATGCTAACGCCTCGCCCTTTGAAACCATTGGTTTCCATCAAGGTTATGCATATCTTTTTTTAGAAAAAATATATACTTTCGCGAACTCATAAACCTACATTTACCTACTCTTTGATTTATAAAGTGTTAAGTAACCGACGCGTATTTGACTTTATTAATCTTTTGTAGCAACCAAAAAAGCATGACTGATCGTCCAGTAGATTTACAGTCCCTCAGCTGTGAGAGCTGTCACTATGTAATGCCCTCTTACAGCTCTAGCACTGGTTTAAGGTGTGGCTTGAAGTACTTTCAAGCCACCGTACTCATGCGTAAATTTCAACGCATGGATCACTACCCGGAAGTTAAATCATTCAACGCCTGCGAATCTTGGGAACACAAAAAAGAATTAGATCAATGATTAAATTCTTTGTCGTGCATCCAAGCCGCATGCTTGGGCGCCCGCTTCGTTTGGCTCCACTCTTCAAGCATGTCCCATTTCACATCGTCTAGTTTTTGATACATCTCAGGTGTTCCCACATCGCAAGACAGCTCTAAGCGATGTCCATTGGGGTCGAAAAAATAAATACTCTTGAAAATCGTGTGGTCCGTAATACCCACCACCTCTACGCCCGCGCGCTCGAGTTGACCTTTTGCAGCCTCTAAGTCTTCCATCGTGTTGACTTTGAACGCGATGTGTTGCACCCATTCGGGCGTGTTTGTGTCGCGCCCCATTGCTGGAGAATTAGGGAGTTCAAAAAACGCCAGCACATTGCCATTGCCTGCATCCAGAAAAACGTGCATGTAAGGATCAGGCGCTTTTGTACTCGGCACCAAGTCTTCTGCAATGGCCAATACAAAATTCATATTTAAATTTTTGACATACCAATTGACAGTTTCTTTCGCATCTTTACAGCGATAGGCCACGTGGTGAATTCGATCTATTTTCATAAGCATCTTTCTTCTCAATGTTTCATCTTCAGCATCACAAGTCATGTAGTGCAGTTTCAATGTGTTTTTGAAATATCTCTGCACTGCCTAATGCATTTGCATTTAAGAGTGCCAGTTTGACCAAAAATAACTCCGACTTTTCTGGCCCAGCTTGATCAATCGCCATCGCTAAAGCGTCGTAACTCTCTTCGAGTTCTCCAATCGGTAAACCTTTAGATGTTGTCATCGCGTGTTCCTTAGTGAGGTAAAGCATATTGCAACGCGGCCTCTAGCCGCTGCGCATCTAGGCTTAACCAACGTGCACAAACGTGCTGGTCCGGTCGCAACAAGTAGGCAGCGCCTTCGTGTGATATGCCGTATCGCAACTCAACTTGTCCAGCTGCATCAGGTATCGTGACATCAGCACCAGCCACCGGCTGCAGAGAACCGATTGCGAGTATTTGGATAGGAATGCCTTTCTTACGCTGATCGGACACCACGCTCTGTATCGCCTCTGGAATCTTGTCTAAACGCGTGAAATAAAGCAAGTCAAACCCTCCACCTAAATGGTCGAGTAAGAAATCTTCTTTTCCTAAACATACATTCTGTGGCGGCGCACCTCGCGGAGGTCCCTGAGAGAATAAATCGTTGTCATCATTCTTGCAATTAAGTTTGGAATGAATGTATGCGT
>CAZEAQ010000023.1:0-1324 GCA_964510145.1 uncultured Bordetella sp. | reverse complement strand
GAGAATAAATCGTTGTCATCATTCTTGCAATTAAGTTTGGAATGAATGTATGCGTGAGGTCTTGATGTGCGCCAGTGATAAAGAGGTCGAACAAAATCTTGGGTGAGTGACAGAGACAAAACCGCATTTCTCAACAAGCGAAAACCATGTGTGGGTGGCGCCATGAAACGCGTACTTTTACCAGCCTCTTCAATAATCTCGCGAGCAGCGCCTACACGCTCTTCGCTGTAATTGGTGAGCAAGCCAGCTCCAGCCCAGCCATTCACAACAAACGCCAGTTGCCATCCTAATGACTGTGCGTCTTGGAATGCAGTGTTAGCACCGCGCACCCCAAATATGGGTAGCAAGTGTGCCGCGTCACCAGCAAAAATGACGCGCCCATGCACATAGTTAGGCAGCGTTAATGTGCGGGCGGAATAGACAGAGCTCCAATCCATTTCCCAGGGAGTTCCGGCAAATCCAATCATCGCCAGTTGTGCATCAATGCGCGCCTTCATCGACTCAGGTTGCAGCGCCTCTTCAGGTGACTCACCCTCTGGCAACTGATAGTCCACACGCCATATGCCGTGAGGTTCTTTGTGCATCAAAATGGTGTTGCCTCTATTCCAATCTGGATCAAAGTAAGCCAATCTTTCTGTTGGAAAAGGCAAATCAATTTTGATATCTGCAATCACAAACAAGCCTTCATAAGAAGCGCCCTCCATCTGTAAATTCATTGCAGACCTTATTTCAGATCGCCCTCCATCCGCTGCGATCACCCAATCGGTATTTAGGTTGTATGGGCCCTCTGGTGTATCTATCGAAACTTTCGCATGGTCTTTGAATTGCTCAATACCAACCACTTTATTGCCCCAGCGTAAGTCAATGAGTGGGTTTGATTCGCAGGCATCTAACAGATACTCTTCCAGATACTGTTGCTGAATATTGATCATGGGAAAGAATCTGTCATCTGCATCATGAGAAGCTTCCATCCGAAAAACATGATGTCCACGGAAATAGGAATTTCCAAACCGCCAAGGCAATCCGTTTTCTGTGATTCGATGCGCTACCCCTACTTGCTGAAGTATTTCCATCGAGCGGCGCGTGAACACGATAGCTCGACTGCCCTGCGAGACTTGCAAATCTGCATTCAATAAAACACTCGCCACGCCATGTCGTGCCAGCTCTAATGCAGCCACCATCCCAGCTGGGCCAGCGCCCGAAATGACAACTTTTTTAGATTCTTGTTCGGGATGTGCAGACGCAAGCCACGGCCTGTGGACTTGATAGCTGTAGTAAATCGATGGTCTTGCTTGTGTGCTTGGCTGATGCATTTCGGGCTTTG
>CAZEAQ010000022.1:0-16775 GCA_964510145.1 uncultured Bordetella sp. | reverse complement strand
TTCGGTATGGACGACGTGCTCGTCCCAAATCTTGTCGTACAGGGTGCGTCCCATGAGTCTTCCTTAGGTGGAGACTCAGATTTTATGCGTAGATACCCTCGTTATTTGGCGCGGAAAAGCTTTTGGGAACCTCTATTCAATGCGAATTCCCGCGGCCTTCACCAGTTGTGCGGCGGCGAGAGTTTCGGCGTCTAGGTATTTTTCAAACGCATCTTGTGGCATGGGCATACCCGCGGCACCGAGCTTTTCAAAACGATCTTTCACTTCGGGCATGGCCAGCACGCTCATCACGCCTGCATGTAGTTTTTGCACGATGGGTTTGGGCGTTTTAGCGGTCACGAATAAACCCACCCAAAAGGTGTAAGCCGCTTGCGCAAAACCTGCTTCAGAAATTGAAGGCACATTGGGCAGAAGCGGAGAGCGTTGTGCAGTGCTCACGGCGAGCGCTTGTAAACGGCCGCTTTGAATCAATGGCAATGCCGAGACCAATGGGGCAAAAAACCAGTCGATACGTCCAGAGGCTGTCTCTGTCAATGCTTCAGGTGTGCCGCGATAGGGCACATGCTGCGCTTGAATGCCTGCGGCCACGCGAAACTTTTCGGCATTCATGTGCGTGGCTGACCCGTTGCCTGCGGAGGCGTAGTTCAACACACCCGGCTGTGCTTTGGCTTTGGCCACTAAATCGGCCACATCTTTGTAGCCTTTGCTCGGTGACACCACGATCACGTTGGGCAAGCTGGCGAGTGGGCTGATGCCGTCAAAATCTTTTAGCGTGTCGTAACTGAGCTTGGGATAGAGCGCTGGATTGACCACATGCCCCGAGCTGTGCACGAGCATGGTGTAACCATCTGCTGGCGCTTTAGCCACCAACGCTGCACCGACTGTGCCGCCTGCCCCCGTCTTGTTGTCGATCACGATTTGGGCGCCCAAAAGCGGACCTAATTTTTCGGCCACCGTGCGTGCAATGACATCGGTGCCGCTGCCCGCGGTGAAGGGCACCACAAAGGTGATGCTTTTATCTTTGGGCCAATCTGATTGCGCAAAACTAGGAAGCGCAGAACTGCCTGCAAGCGCTGCAGCCCACTGCAAACTTTGACGACGGGTGAGATGGTTTTTCATGTCGATGTCTCCTGTGAAAGGGGTTATGAATTGGTTGGCGGATGAAAGGGCATGGCCAGTAAAACGCGCGCCTCGTGCTGCGTGTGGTTCATCACCTCGCGTGTCTCGCCTGGCGCAATTCGGCAAGAGTCGGATGCTCGCAATATTTCGTGTTTTTTAACGCCATCAATTTCGCTGATGACGGTGACTTCGCCTTGCACCACAAAATAATGTTTTTCGATGGGCGATGTGTCCACGCCCGTGCTTCCACCGGGTTGCACGATGGACATGCCCATCCACAGTTGCACAGCCGGTCCAGCTTCGCGCCCTTGCAAGCGCAAGCATTTCATGCCGACATGGTTGGGTGCGACGTATTCGGGCGCTTCGTTTAAACGGGTGACATTCATGTGTTTGGCTTCACGTTTAAGGGTTGAAAACCACACGACGGCTTGCGCCGCCCAGCACTTCTCGGTAGACCGCGAGTGCCTGATCGAGTTTAAAAATTGCATCGGGCGCTACCGTGAAAGGCTGCAAAGTGCCAGCTTCAAACCCAGCGCACATGGCTTGCATGCGCTCGTTGGTTTGAATGCAATCGAGCGCCAACGTGTCGATGCCCACGTAGGTGTGCATGCCACGATAGAACGTAAAAATATCAAACGGCACCGGACGCTCAAGGGTTGAAATAAAAATTTGTGTTGCACCCTTGGCCATGGCTTTGTTGGCGGCTTCAAAGTAAGGGCTGCCCACGGTGTTAAAGACGATGTGTGCGCCCTTGCCATCGCTGAGTTCGCGAATGCGAGCGGCCACGTCTTGTGTTTGTGCATCAATGGTGTGAACGCCTTGGGTCGGGCCATCCCAGTCGCCACCCCCACGACGCACGGCAATCACGTTGGCACCTGCTTGTGCAGCCAGTTGAACTGCGGCTTGGCCGACTTTGCCGTTAGCACCCATGACCGCGACTGTTTGTCCGCGCTCGGGCATACCGCTGCGACGAAAACCTTCGTAAGCCGTGATGAACGGAACGCCTACAGAGCCGGCTTCTTCGAAGCTGAGTTTTTTGGGTTTTTCGCGCAACGCTGCTTCAGGAAGCACGAGCCAACCTGCATGCGATCCGTTTCGGGTGATGCCCACGTCACCCCCCGAGCCCCAGACTTCTTTTCCAATCCAAGCGCTGGGGCCTTCCACCACGACACCTGCAAAATCGCGACCCGGCGATCGCGGAAAAACCGCTTGCGGCATGATGCCAAGCGCCGCTTTGACATCACTCGGATTAACGCCCGCGCTGCGCACACGAATCAGCGCTTCACCCGATTGCAGAGCGGGGGGCGATTGTTTTTCAAGCGTGGGTGCAAGCTCGTCAATCGAGCTGGCTTTGGAGTTCACGCGAACCGCTTGCAAATCTTCTTTTTGAATCGACATGCTTTCTGACCTTTTGATTTTTTAATTTGAATTTTTTTAAGTGCGTTTGGGTAGGTTCAACATCGCGCGTGCCTCTTGTGAGCTGGCGAGTTCGCCCCCTAAGTCTTGAATGATGCGTTTCGCTTTCGACACCAATTCCGCGTTGCTCTTGGCCAGCACGCCTTTTTCTAGATAAATGTTGTCTTCCATGCCGACGCGAATGTGGCCTCCTGCAAGCCATGCTTGCGCGACGATGGGGAATTCGAATCGACCAATGCCAAACGCCGACCAAATTGCGCCTTGTGGCAGCAGGCTGCGGGCGTACATGATCGTCTCTGGTGAAGATGAAAACCCATATTTCACGCCGGTGACAAACGTCCACATACCGGGGCCTTCAAGCGTGCCATCTGCTATTAAATCGAGGGCTAAATGCATGTCACCCGAATCGAAGATTTCGAGCTCTGGTTTCACGCCCGCGTCACGCATTACCTTCGCCATGATGCGAACGTTGCGGGGTGTGTTGATGACCACGTCGCCGCCAGAATTCATGGTGTTCAGGTCGAGTGAGCAAACATCGGGTTTCAGAATTCGCACATGCTCGACCCGCACTTCGGGTTGCACCAAGGTGGAACCAGGAGCGGCGACGCGTGGGTCTTCCACGCTTGGAATAAAGCGTCCGCCCGGGCCGGTGGTGAGGTTGATGATGAGCTCTGGATTGGCGCGTCTTACTTTGTCGAAAACTTCGCGATACAACTCCAGCGCCATCGAAGGTTTTCCGGTTTTGGGGTCGCGCACATGAATGTGAACAGCGGCCGCACCCGCTTCAGCGGCAGCCAAACATTCGTCTGCAATTTGTGTGGGCGTGACGGGGAGGTGCGGCGTCTGATCGGGGGTGGTGATGTTGCCCGTGACTGCGCAGGTGAGAAAAGTTTTGTGAGCCATGGAAATGAAATTGATTGTTGGGAATTGAAAATTTCAAGCGTTACAGATGACGCCCGCCATCCACCACGATGCGCGTTCCTGTGACGTAACGCAGAGTGGTGGCGCAGGCTTGCACGGCGGCGGCAACATCGTCCACGGTGCCAATGCGTTTGAGGGGAATGGTGGCGGCGGCTTTTTCGTTGAAGTCAGCCCCACGCCCCGGCACAAAGCTTGAGTCCACCACGCCGGGCGAAACAGAGATAACGCGCACATGCGGCGCAAAAGCGCGGGCTAGTGAATCGCCCACCACATCGATGCTTGCTTTGGCAGCCACGTAGGCCAAGTTGCTGCCAGTGCCGGTGAATCCAGCAATCGAGGAAATGTTGACGATCAAACCGTCTTCCGATTTTTTAAGCAACGGCATGAACGCACGAATGGTGGCGATGACGCCGCGAAAGTTGACCTTCAAAATATCGTCAATTAATTCGTCGCTCAAACTCTCCAAGTCAGCAGCGGGCACCGCTTTTGTATAGCCCGCGCTGTTGATCAATATGTGCGCCACACCGCATTGCTGGGCCACTTGTTCGGCGGCGGCTTTGAGCGAAGCGCTGTCGGTAATTTGTGCTTTGAGCACGAGGTGCGCGCCGCCACTCACCGCAGGCAATGCTGCCGCTTTGGCTGCAGCCGAGTCGGGTGCTTCAGAGTGATAAATCAGCACGCAACGTGCGCCCAGCTTGGCCAAACGGTGTGCGCTGGCGAGTCCGATAGCGCCCGTGCCACCGGTGATGACGGCAACGCGGCCGACCAAAGAATCTGTAGGTTGAAAAGTAGCAGTCATATTGATTTTCTGAAATGGTTTTTGTGTCGCTGGGTTAAGGAATTGGCGGATGTGGAAACGTCATCTCGCCCGCGACTAAATGAAAGTCTTGTTCCAGTTGCGCCATGGTTTTTCCGTCGACTGTTTGTTTTTCGAAGCGACCCACCAATGGCGACGTCACGCCAAACACGGGGTCGCTGGTGAGGTTGACATCGTCATCTGCAAACACCTGCGTGATGAGCACTTTGTGCCCCGGGCTAGACACCATAAAGTGCAAATGAGCGGGACGGTTGGGGTGGCGCAATTGGGCGTCTAACAACTCGCCGCAGGGGCCATCGGTCGGAACGGGGTAGCCAGACGGACACACGGTGCGAATGAAATAGCGCCCTTGCGCGTCGGTGGTGAACAGGCCGCGCAAGTTCATGTCAGCTTGATGCGGGTCTTGGTTTTCGTACAAACCGACGGGCGAGGCCTGCCAAACATCGACTTTGGCATTTGCCACGGGCGCACCTTGGGCGTCGTAGACCACGCCGCGCACCTCCATCGGAATGCCGGGCGTTTCAGATCGCACGATGCTGTCGCCAGGTTGGCAACGCGGTGCGTTGTCGCGCCAAAAAGGACCTAACAAACCTGCGGTGGATGACTCGCGGTCATGCCCGGGCGGGTTGTTCAGCATGGCGACGAGGGTGGACACGCCGAATAAGTCGAACGCCAAGATCACCTCATTTTTGGTCTCGCCGGTTTCTTTGCCGATGCCAATTAAGAACTCGACGGCGCGTTCAAATTCGCGCTCCGTAATTTGGTTTTCAATCACAAATTGATGCAGATGCGTGCTCAATGAGCACAGCAATTGACGCAGCCTTGGGTCGGGCGTCCGACCCATGACCTCCATCACAAAGGGCAAGATCGATTCAGGGGTGGTGGGAAAAATGGGGGGCGTTTTTGAGGCAGACATAGAGCTTGTTGAGATATTTGCAACCGGTTGCAAATATAAAATGCCTTTTATCAATAAAAATCATGATTTACCCTTAGAAACTGTCAAGAGACCGGTTGCAATAAAATCCAGAAATGACCCGTCCTTTTGCCCCCACCTTGCAAGACTTGGCCCATCATTTGGGGGTCCATAAATCGACGGTTTCGCGGGCGATGGATCCCGCGCGCCGACATTTGGTGCGCGCCGATTTGTTGCAACGCATCGAATTAGCTGCGCGCGACTTGGGCTATCGACCCCACCACGCCGCGGCGGCCTTGAGTCGGGGGCGATCCAAAACCATCGGCGTGCTTTTGCCCGACATCACCAACCCCGTATTTCCGCCCATCTTGCGAGGCATCGAAGACGCCTTGGAAGAGGAGGGCTACTTCGCGTTGCTGGCCAACACCTCGCGTCCGGAGAACAGCGGTCGTGCGGTGGAAGCCGCGGTTGATCGAATGCAAGCCCAACGCGTTGAAGGATTTTTGGTAGCCACTGCAACCCGAGACGATGTGTGGCTCGAGAACTTGCATAAAAGTGGCGCGCGCATTGTGTTGATCAATCGCACCGATGGCCGAGGTCAGATGCCCGCCGTCATCAGCGACGACTTATTGGGCATGCGTTTGGCCGTGGACCACCTGGTGGATTTGGGGCACCGCAAGATTGCGCATTTGGCAGGGCCTGAGAGTTTTTCGACAGGCATGGTCAGACGCTTGGGCTTTGAGCAAGCTTTGCGAAGCCATGGTTTGTCGGCGGCGCACGTCGTCACGGCCACTGCTTATTCAATTGAAAGTGGCGATCTCGCGATGCAGCAGCTGCTGGCGTTGCGCGACAAAAAGTCGTTCACCGCCGTGGTGTGTGCCAACGATTTAATCGCGCTCGGCGCCTTGCAAGCTCTGCGGCGACATGGCGTGTTGGTGCCCGCTGAGTTGTCGATCGTGGGGCACAACGACATGCCGTTGCTTGACCAAGTGAACCCGCCGCTGACTTCGGTGCGCATTCAGCACTACGAGATGGGCTTTAAGTCGGCGCGCCTGTTGCTCGATGCGCTTCGCGATCGCCCGGGCAGTCAAGATGCCACGGTCATGCTGCCCCCGCAATTAATGATTCGGGCGTCCACGGCAGCGCCATAAAAATATCGATAAAAAATTGGTATTTGTAATATTATCGATACGCAAAATTTGACACGCTCGCACAACTAGGGGAGAAAAACACGATGTCACCATCGCCGCAAACAACCGTTCAGACGGATGCCGTTACCGTGGAGGCGATGCAAAGTTTCGCGCACGCGCACGACCCACGATTGGGTGAGGTGATGTCTTTGTTGGTCAAGCACTTGCACGCGTTTGTGGCTGAGTCCAAGCTCACCAAAGAAGAGTGGTTGCGTGGGCTTGAGTTCTTAACAGCCTGTGCAGCCATCACCACTGAAGAACGAAACGAGTTCAGTTTGTTCTCAGACGTCATGGGCATTTCATCGATGGTGGATGTGGTGTCGCAACCACCGGGCGGTACGCCAAGCAGCGTGTTAGGCCCCTTTCACAACCATGACTCTTTGCAACGCCCCAACGGCAGTGACTTAACGGGCGGACAGCCCGGCGACAGAGTTTGGTTTCATGGCCGCGTGTTGAGTGCTGACGGACAACCGGTCGCGAAGGCACAAATTGATTTTTGGCAAAACGCAGACAACGGGCTGTATCCCGCGCAAGACCCCGAACAAGACCCGCACAACTTGCGCTGCAAAATTGTTTGCGAAGCCGATGGCAGCTTCAACTTTTTGACGATTCGTCCCAAGCCTTACACCGTGCCCACCGATGGTCCGGTGGGCGCTTTGTTGGCCGCGAGTCAACGCAATATTTGGCGTCCTGCGCATTACCACGTCATCGTCAGTGCGCCAGGCTATGTGGGTCTGGTGACCGAGTTGTTTCCAGAAGACTCGGACTACTTAAACAACGACACCGTCTTTGGTGTTCGTCCGGGGCTGATCGTGCCGTTTAAAAGCTGTCAAGACAGCGATGTGGCCAAACGATACGGCATCGCGCAGCCATTTTTTGAGGTCGCGTTTGAGTTCAAGTTAGCCAAACAAACCTAAAGCAACAAAAGTTAATTCAACAAGGAGACGGGCATGGTTCAAGCATTTAGACGTACACAAATTTTGGTTGCACTCGCCCTCGCCGGTTGTGTGAGCTTGCCCAGTTGGGCGCAGTCCGATTGGCCCAAGGCCAAGCCGGTGACGTTGTTGGTGGCGTTTGCGCCGGGCGCATCGACAGATATCGTGGCGCGGTCTTTGTCGCAAAAAATATCAGAAATCACGGGCGGTAATTTTGTGGTCGAAAACAAAGGCGGCGCAGGCGGCAACATTGCCACAGGCCAAGTCAAACGTGCTGCGCCCGATGGCTACACCGTGTTGGTTCACAGCGTTGCCTTTGCGGTGAACCCCTCTTTGTATGCCGACGCGGGCTACGACGCCCTCAAAGATTTTGTGCCGGTTGCGTTAGGCCCTAAGACGCCCAACATCTTTACCGTCAACGCCAACGTGCCAGTTAAGTCGTTGCCTGAGTTGGTGGATGCCGCCAAAAAATCGCCGTTCAACTATGCGTCCTCTGGGGTGGGAACGACCACGCACTTGTCGATGGAGCGTTTGAAATCTGCGGCCAAGGTGGACATCGTGCATGTGCCCTATCAACCCGCAGCTGCCATCAATGCCGTGGTGGCGGGCCACACCCAAATTGCTTCCACCTCTATGCCGCCTGCTGTGCCCATGATCAAAGCGGGCAAACTCAAAGCGATTGCGGTGACGAGTGCCACGCGTTCACCTTTGTTACCCGACGTGCCATCGATCACCGAGTTTGGTTACAAAGAGTTTGACGACTACACCTGGTTCGGTTTCTTCGTGCCCGCTGGCACGCCTGCGAGTGTGGTGGAACGTTTGAACGCGGCCATCAATCGCGCCATGGAGTCCGCTGAAGTGGTCGAGCGATTTGCGCAACTCGGTATGTCGAGTTCGCACAACAGCGCCGCAGACTTTGGCAACTTCTTACGTGCAGAAGTGCCGAAGTGGGCGGCTGTTGTGAAGAGCTCAGGCGCTAAAGCTGACTAGGTTTTTTTAAGCGCGGCCCAAAATACGCAACGCATTGCGACTCTCGATCGCGGTCAAGTCGCTCATGCTAAAGCCCATGCTCATGAGGCCTTTCACATGATCGAGTGAGGTGCGATAGGGGAAGTCGGTGCCGAACACGACTTGCGACACATCCACCAAGTTCAAGAGCGACAACATCGCGCCGGGGTGCGACGCTTGCGCCGTGTCGTAATAAAAAGTGCGCAGCGTGGGAATCACTTGTTCGCTCGGCAAGACCTTGGCGAAGTTGGGGTTGAGCTTGGGCAGCATGATGAGTCGTTCGACCAAGAAGGGCATCGTGCCGCCTGCGTGCGAGAAGATGAACTTGATGTCTTTGCAACGCGTGGCCGTTCCGCTGAACAACAAACTGGTGATGGTGCGCGTGGTGTCCGTCGCGAACTCAATGGTGGAACCCGGCACGCCCTCTTGTAGGTTTTGACAACACTGCGTGTTAGAAGGATGTGTGTACACCACCAGTTTGCGGCGGTTGATTTCATCCATGATGGGGGCAAACATTTTGTCGCCTAACCACTTGCCGTTGTAGCTGGTGAGCATGGCGATGCCGTTGGCTTTGAGCACGTCGCAGCTGTAAGCGATTTCGGCCAACGCACCTTCAACGTCGAGCATGGGCAGGGTAGCGAAGAAGCCAAATTGGCTCGGGTTATCGCGTGCTAGTTGCGCGCCGTATTCGTTGCTGATGCGGGCCATGCTGCGCATGGTGGCGGCATCGCCAAACCCGGCGGCAGGCGTGGTGGGCGAGGTGAGTGTGTAGGTCACGCCCGCTTTGGCCATGTCGTCCAAAGTTTTGTTGAGCGACCAATTGCGTGCTGGGGGCTCGGCGAGTTTGCGTGTTTCGAGTTCTTTTAAATAAGCGGGCGCCCACACATGGTGATGCACATCAACCAAGGTGCGTTTGGCCTCAGCGGGTAGAGGCGCGCTCTTGGAGTTGATGGCACACGAGGGCAACACAGTGGCGGCTGATGCGGCCAACAAGCCGGTTAAAAAATGGCGACGAGGTTGAGCAACGTCTGGCCCGCATTGTTGGCAATTGCTGTCGAGGTGGAAATGTTGCATATCAATCTCCAAGTAAAAAATGGGTTTAAAAAATGGTTATTGCGTGAAGTCCACGCGGGTGGCGAGTTTTTTATTCATCGCGATTTCGTCGGCGATGACTTTGGCAAATTCAGCCGGCGTCGAGCCCACGGTGGCAAAACCTTGTTCGGCAAAGGCGCGTTTGATGTCGGGGTCATCCAGCAGTTTGGCAACCTCGTTGCGCATGCGTGTGACGTGCTCGGTGGGCACGCCCGCTGGAAACCAAAAGCCATACCAAGGCGTGTAGACAAAGCCTTTGACAGCGGCTTCGTCAATGGTGGGAACGTCGGGTAGTTCGCTCCAGCGTTTACGCGCCGTGATGCCCAGCGCTTTGAGCTTGCCAGCTTTGACCAAAGGCAAAACAGCGGTGGGTGCGCCAATGACAAAGTCGATGCGACCCGCCACTAAGTCGTTCAACGATTGACTCACACCTTTGAACGGAACGTGCGTCATTCGCACATCTGCACTGCTGCTTAACAACTCGCCCGCAATGTGCATGACATTGCCCACGCCACCTGAGCCAAACGTGTATTTGCCCGGATTGGCTTTGGCATCTGCCAACAGTTCTTTTAAATTTTTAGCCGGCAAGTCAGGCCGCGTGGCCAATACAAAACCCACGCTGTTTGCCACCAACGTGATGGGCGTGAAGTCTTTCACGGGGTCGTAAGGCAAATGAGGGGAGACCAACATCAAGCTCGCGTGGCTCGATGAAGTGTTGAGCAAGGTGTAGCCATCGGGCGCAGACTTGGCGACCGTGTCTGTCCCAATGGCACCGCCCGCACCTGCGCGGTTGTCGATCACCAAAGGTTGCCCCAGTGAGGTGGCTAAACGCGGACTAAGCGTGCGACCTATGAAGTCCATCGGCCCGCCCGCAGCGTAGGGAATCACCATTTTGATGGGGTGATTGGGGTACGCGTTTTGTGCTTGAACGGACGCGCAAAAAACAAATGGCATTGCCCATACCAAGCGACGAGAAAGCTTTAAGAGATTCATGTTTTAGATTTTGTTTTTTGATCAAACAAGCCTTGCTTGACGCGATCAGGGGTGAGTGGCAGGCGTCTAAAGCGCACGCCTGTGGCGTCAAACACGGCATTGGCAAGCGCTGCGCCTGTCGGTCCTTGCGACGCTTCGCCCGTGCCTAAGAAGGGCGCACCGGGTCGGTCGATCAACACCACCTCGATGGGTGGAATTTCTGAGAACGTGAGGATGGGGTAACTTGCCCAATCGGTGGACAAAATTTGGGTGTCATCAAACTTCACCTCTTCTTTGAGCGACCAGCTGAGTGACTGCACCAAGCCGCCTTCAATTTGGTTGCTCACGCCATCGGGGTTGACGATGTGTCCCGAGTCCGCAGATGCCACGGCGCGTAAAACACGCACGCGTCCGGTGCGTGGATTGACCTCCACTTCGAGTGCTACCGCGCAATAACCGGCAATGTTTTTGTAGCGCGCAAAGCCAATGCCACGGCCACGATTGGGTGTTTTTTGCCAAGTCGCCCAACCAAATTTGTCGGCTGCTTTTTGCAATGCATCTCGGGCGCGTTCGTCTTTTAAAAATCGCAATCGATAGGCGAGTGGGTCAACGTTGGCGGCCACTGCCAACTCGTCCATGAAGGACTCGATGGCAAACACATTGGCGTAAGCGCCTAAGCCGCGGGTGGAGGACACACGCACCGGCATGTCGGTGATGAAGTGAGTTAACACCTTGTGTCCCGCAAAGTCGTACAGCGCTATGCCGTTGCGGTCTGCGGCAAAGTTAGGGCCGCCAGCGTTAACCGGGGTGGGTTGGGTGAATGGTTTTTCTAAATAGCGAGCAGAAAGCAAATTACCCGCCTCACCACTGGGGCGTGTGCCGTGTGGGGTGGACCAAATTTGCAAGTCCCAATCGAGCACATTGCCGCTTGCGTCAACACCGGCTTTGGTATGAATCACCATGGCCGAGCCATAAGGCTCCCACTTGTGTTCTTGTTCGCGCGTGTATTGCAAACGCACCGGTTGACCGGGTACGGCGCGGGCTAAAAGTGCTGCGTCTGCAGCAGCGTCGTCAGCCATGTTGTGGCCGTAGCAGCCCGCGCCTTGCATGTGTTGGCAACGCACTTTTTGAGGTGGTAAACCGAGCATTTTGGCGATGGCCACACTGGTCTCAAACACCGATTGACTGTGCGTTTGAATCACCATCACGCCGTCGTCGCCCATCGTGGCGATGGCCGCTGATGTGCCAATGGAGGCGTGCATGTGAAAGGGGCGGTAGTAAGTGGCTTCGATGGTTTTGGCCACCGCTTCACCGCCTGCGCGAGCTTGTGTTTTGGTTTCGATGACTTTGTTGGGCTTCGTGGTGCGAAGCCAATCAAAGATGCCCTCGTGACCCGGCAATTTTTTTTCGACTTGCCACTTGGCAGCACCGGCCAGCGCATTGGCGGCAGCGAGCGCTTGTTCTTCACGCTTGGCAATGACGCCTAAGAAACTGCCGTCGCGCACTACTTTCACCACGCCTGGCATTTTTTGAGCGACCGCTAAATTCACAGAGATGAGTTTGGCGTGATAGCTCGGAGGTCTGACCAAGTGACCAAACAGCATGCCCTTGGGCCGTTGCTCTTGCACAAACTTGGCGTCGCCCAAAATTTTGGGCGTTAAGTCAATTCGATGAACCGGTTTGCCGATGTAGCGATACGCGCTACTGGCCTTGGGCTTGACCGCGCCGGTGGCTTCGCGTTCTAGGTTGAGGTCGTTGACCAAGTCCCAATAGCTGATGCTTTGCGATGCGCTGCGAATGACGCCGTCTTGCACAGTCAAGCTCGCTACGGGCTGTTTGAGTTTGTCTGCGGCGAGGCCCAACAAAATACTGCGCACTTCGGCCGATGCAAATTGAACCGCTGTGGCGCAATAAGGCATCGAGAACGAACCGGCCGTCACCCCTTCGTTAGGCACCAGAGCGGTGTCGCCAGAGATGACTTGAACGCGCTGGATATCGATGTCGAGTTCATCCGCACAAATTTGCGACACAGCGGTCAAGATGCCCTGACCCAACTCAACTTTGCCGACGAGCAAAGTCACCGTTTGGTTGGCGTTGATGCGAAGCCAAGCGCTCAGTTGGCGCGTGCTATTGAGGTCGCCGGGTAGACGCGGTTTGGCGTTGGCGGCAGGGCTTGGCGTTTGAGATTGCGCCACCTCTAGAGGAATGGCAAACGAGAGCGACAAATAGCCCGATGCTTTTAAAAACCCGCGGCGTGAGGTTTGAGTTTGGAGTGGCATGGTTTAAGCCTCCTTCGCCGCACGCATCACGGCACGCACGATGCGGTTGTGTGCGCCGCAACGGCACAAGTTGCCGTCGAGCGCGGCGCGCACATCCGACTCGGTGGGGCGTGGATTGCGATCGAGCAAGGCCTGCGCTTGAACGATCATGCCGGAGGTGCAGAAGCCGCATTGCGCAGCTTGCTCGTCAATAAATGCTTGTTGCAGACGACTCGGTTTGTCGCCCTCTTTCATGCCCGCGAGGGTGATGACTGAGCGCCCAGCAACTGCCGACAGCGGTGTCACGCATGACTTGACAGGGTTGCCGTCCACCATGACCAAACAGGCGCCGCACTGTGCTTTGCCGCAGCCAAATTTGGCACCATTGACGTCGAGGTCGAACGCCAACACATTGAGCAGCGACGTTTGGTTGGGGGCCGTGCTGCGGGCCGCTTGTCCGTTAAGTTTGAACTGAATCATGCAGGGCTCCAGAAAAGTGGATGACTAAAAATTTATGGCTCGTCAACGACGGGGTTCGACAAGATACCGATGCCTTCAATCTCTATTTCGCAAACATCACCCGGCATCATCCACACGGGTGGGGTGCGGGCATAGCCCACGCCAGCAGGCGTGCCTGTGATCACCACATCACCGGGCTCCAAGGTCATGCACTCGGTGATGATGCACAGCGACTCGACAACGTTCCACAAGAAGTCGCGCGTGTTGGCGTCTTGCATCACTTTGCCGTTTAAGCGCGATTGAATGCGCAGGCCCTCGCCACCGGGGGGGAGTTCGTCGGGCGTGACCAACCAAGGGCCAAAGGGGCCGGTGCCGTCAAAGTTTTTGCCAATCGTCCATTGCGCAGACTTGCGTTGGTAGTTGCGAATGCTGCCGTCGTTGAAGCACGAATAGCCTGCGATGCACGACAGCGCATTGGCTTGAGTGAGGTGACGAGCGCGGTGGCCAATGATGACGGCGAGTTCGGCCTCGTAGTCCAGTTGTGTGGAGACTTTGGGTCGCACGATGGGTTCATGGTGCGCGACCAAAGAGTTGGGGCCGCGCATGAAAAAGCTGGGGTATTCAGGCCGAGCGTTGCCGCCCTCTTTGGCGTGATCGGCGTAGTTCAAACCCATGCAAACCACCTTACCGGGGTTTGCAATGAGGGGCAGCAGTTTGACCGATGCCAACGATTTAATGGCCGAGGCTGGCGCTTTGAGTGCAGCGGCGTGAGCGGCCGCCATGGCGTTGGGGGTGGCGATTAGCGTTTTTAAATCGTGGGGGAGTGAGGCGCCTAGCAAACTGAGGTCTACAAATTCGGTGGCGTGTGCATCTTTGATCCAACCGATGCCTGAATGTTCTTGAGATTTGTCGCTTGATTTAAAACTGAGAAAACGCATTTTTGTCCTTGAATTCAATGTTCTGCATGGCTTCGATAATATCGATATTTTTGAAATAAAAGAAACTTTATCGACTAATATCTATCGCTATGGCAACAGAGAATTTGATAGAACCAATCGCGTCACTGACCCTCAACACCTACGAGCGCCTGCGTTCGGACGTGTTAAGTGGCAACTGGCCACCGAGCACCAAGCTCGGCATCGAGGCGCTTCGCGAGCACTACGGAACGGGCGCCACACCCGTGCGCGAGGCCTTGAATCGGCTGGCCGCAGAGGGTTGGGTGCAGCACCAAGATCAGCGCGGCTTCATCGTCACGCCCGTGAGCGATGAAGCGCTGCGCGAGTTGGCTAAAACGCGTGTTTGGATTGAGACATTGGCGCTCACGCAATCCATGCAAGCGAGCACACCGCAGTGGGAGGAGCGCGTGGTGTTGGCGCTGCATCGTCTTTCTAAAACGCCGCGTTCGTTAAACAAAGACAGCTATGTCGAAAACCCAGCGTGGGAAAAACTGCATCGCGAATTTCATTTGGTGTTGCTCGAGAACTGCGGCTCACGTTGGCTCATTGGTTTTTGTGAACAGCTGTACGACCAAGCCTATCGTTACCGCCAGTTGGCGGCCAAAACTTCCTACAAACGACGCCACGAATCAGATGAGCACAAAGCCGTCGCTGACGCTGTGGTGGCGGGCGATATAGAGCTTGCATGCAAAAAACTAACGAGCCATTACGACAAGACAGCACAGATTATTTTGAACAGCGGAGCACATTGAAGATGAGCGCAGATCAGCCCAAAATTACCCGACTGAATGATGATTTCCGTTGGCCGGGTGGCAAACGTGTGGCCGTTATTTTTAACATTGCGTATGAGGCGTGGTCCGATGGACAAGCGCCCGGCATTGGCCCGATGGGCAATGTTTTAAAGCCTGGGTTTTTTGATACCAACGCACATTCGTGGGCGAGCTTTGGCTTGGTGCGTGGCATTCATCGGTTGCTTGATTACGCTGACAAACGGGGCGTCAAAACCAGCATCATGGTGAACGGCGTTATCGCAGAGCGCGACCCTGATACGGTGCGCACCTTGCATGCGCGTGGGCATGAGGTGGTCAATCACTCGTGGGGAATGGACGTCATTCCTGTGTATTTTGATGAAGCCCAAGAGCGAGAAAACATTCGCCGCAATGACGAAATCTTGACGCGCGTAGCGGGTGTCAAACCCAAGGGCTGGATCAGTCCGCGAGGCACAGGCAGCTTGATATCGCCGCGCTTGTTGGCGGAGGCGGGATACATTCACCACGGCGATTGCAACGACGACGATCGTCCGTATGTGTTGGACTTCAACGGCCAACGCATCGTGGCGATTCCACTCACCATGGATGTGAACGATTTGCCCACTTGCATTCGCTATGGTCACGGCCCTCGTCACATGCTCGATGCCTTTACCGACACCTTCACCGCCATGCGCGAACGCGAAGCGGTGCCTTTGATGCTCGACGTCACCGCACACACCCACGTCATGGGTCGCCCCTCGGGGGCTTGGGTGTATGACGAGATCATGGGCATCGTGGCGCAGCACTCAGATGTGTGGGTGACCACGCGTGAAGAAATGGCTGAATACGTTCTAAAACAAACCGCTTGAGGAAAAGAAGATGGCTATCCAAATGATTGATCGACGTCGTGTTTTAACTGCGGTTTTTTCTGTGTGTTTGGGGCTGACGGCTTCGGCGCAAGCGCAATCGCAAACTCAGGGTGCGTACCCCAATAAGCCCATCAAATTTGTGGTGGGCTTTGCACCGGGTGGCCCCGCCGACATCATTGCGCGTTTGTTGGGGCAGCGTTTGTCCGACACCTTGGGTCAACCCATCGTGGTTGAAAACAAAGCCGGAGCAGGCGGCAACGTGGCCAGCGGTTTGGTGGCCAAAGCGCCAGCAGATGGTTACACGCTCATGCTCACAACCAGTTCATTTGCGGTGAATGCCACTTTGTCAAAGAACCCCAGCTTTGATGCAGAAAAAGATTTTGTTCTATCCAGCGTGGTGGCCTCGAGCCCTAATTTGTTGGTGTCTTATCCGGGATTGAAATCTAAAAACTTGCAAGAGATCATGGCTGAGGCCAAAGCGGGCAAGTTGAATTACGGCACAGCTGGGGCTGGCACAACGCCGCATTTGACGGCTGAGTATTTGTTCAAAGTGCTTGGAAAAGTCAATGTCACACACATCCCTTTTCAAGGCGCAGGGCCTGCACTCACCGCTACGTTGGCGGGGCAAGTCGAAATGGCGAGCGTGGCTTTACCAGCAGCAGTAGAGATGGTGAAAGGCGGCAAAGTGCGCGGTTTAGCGGTGACGAGTGCGAAGCGCGTGGCCTCGTTGCCCGATGTGCCTACGGTTGCAGAGTCGGGCTTTCCGGGGTTTGAAGACTACACCTGGGTGGGCGTGTTTGCACCCAGCAAAACACCCCCCGAGATAGTGAATTTTTTAAATCTTGAGATTGGAAAAATTCTTCGAACTTCAGACTTTCAAGCCAAACTCGCTGGCGTTGGGTTCGAGCCTGTGGGGGGATCGACCAAAGAGGCGGGCGATTACTTAAAGCTTGAAATTAACAAGTGGGCCAAGATCATCAAAGAGACGGGCGTGAAGGTTGACTAGCTGCTGCGTGGATTAGGGCGCTGCAAATTGCTCGGTTCCGACAATGCCAATTTTGGTGAGTCCTTGGCGCTGTGCGCTGGCTAACACGGCTGCCA
>CAZEAQ010000021.1:0-17154 GCA_964510145.1 uncultured Bordetella sp. | reverse complement strand
AAACAAAACATCGCCTTCATGGTGGCGTTGGCTTTTGCGATTGCTGCATCGGCTAACTTCCCTGTGCTGTTCATGTCCGTGCTTTGGAAAGACTGCACAACCAAAGGCGCCGTCATTGGTGGCTTCTTAGGTCTTGTCTCTTCTGTGGCGTTGACTGTGGTGTCACCCGCTGTGTGGGAGGCGACTTTGGGCTATCCAAAAGGCTCGGCATGGTTCCAATACAGCTCACCCGCACTGTTCTCGATGACCATTGGTTTTGTCGGCGTGTGGTTGTTCTCTATCTTGGATAACAGCGAACAAGCGCAAAAAGAACGCGCTGCATTCGCGGCACAACAAGTGCGTTCAGAAACAGGCTTTGGCGCCTCAGGCGCATCCGGTCACTGATCTGAAGATGGCTAAAAAAACCGGACGCCCGCCAGGGTTGTCCGGTTTTTTTTCGTCTTGTGACAGCGCAGCCGTGCCGTTAACGACCGCGAAGTTGTCGCAACTTAATAAAAGCCATCGCGGCCATGACCGCGTCATTTAAAGCGTCATGGGCTTCGCGTGTTGGCAAATTTAAATCAGACATCAAGGTCGCAAAACGCAAATCTATATTGGGATTGGTTTGTTGTTCGTAAGGCAACATTTGCCTGAACTTGTAGTCGTAATACATCGCCGAGACCTCAATCGCAGGCTGCGGCAAGCCTTGGCCCAGCAGGGGCCAAATGGCCTTGTTCAACATGGCAACGTCAAACTCTAAGTAATAACCGACCAACGGACGACTGCCTATAAAGTGCATCAGTTGTTTCATTGCTTCGTCGATGGGCAAACCTTGCGCCACATCTTGTTCGCGCAAGCGATGAATGCGCACACTATCAGCAGACACACCGCGCTCGGGTCGTACCAATAACTCCAAGCGCTCGCTCGTCATGATGCGGTTGCCCACGATACGCACCGCGCCGATCGAAATAATTTCATCTGTGCCGACATTGAGGCCTGTGGTTTCGCAGTCCAGCGACACCCACTCATTGGGCGGCGGGGCATCAAACATAAAACGAAACTCAGGCAACCCGAGGTGATAGATCAACCACTCCCGCTTGAGCGCTCGCCACCAATGAGAAGGGGAAACGATGGACTTCATCAGAGCGAATCAAGTTTGAAACGACTGCGCAGCAGCGTCTTAAAGTGCTTGACCACGCCCAACGCATCTTTTAATAAGTCGCGGTCTAGGGTTGACAACTTGCCCACATCCACGAGGCCAGAAACGGGCCGCTGTGTTTCTAATTCAGTCAGCCCCGCCTTGAGTTTGAGGCCCATCAAAAAGTGCAAGCTTTGTTTTAAGTCTTCACCCAAAGCGCTGGTGATGACGTTTTTTTGCACCAAGGCATCGATGCGCGCTTGCGTACTCGTCACTTGCAAATGTTCCACCAATGCCAAGCTTCGCACGCCATGCACCAAAGGGAAGATGCCTTCTTTTTTAAGGTGCAGTCCTTTTTGATCATCCAAACCCAACAACCGATTCCACCAACCTTGGCTATTGCCAAACGCATCAATGGAGGCAGCAAATCGCGCCAGCATCGCGTCGTTGTCCGTGGCTAAACGCATGATGGCCTCTTGCACATGTTGCAATAAATTCGCGTCACCACACACGGCATGTGCATCTAAAAAGATTGCCAAATTCATCAAGCTATCGGCATCGGGCATGAGCAACCACTTCTGCACCATCTGCCCAAATTCTTGGGTCGATTTGCGCCACATGGGATTGCTCACCATGATGTTGCCCGGACATTCTGGATAACCAAAAGACGCTAGTGCTTGAGAGAACTGAAGGCAAATTTCGTCTAAGTTATCCGGCGGTGTGTAGCCATCGCGCAAGATCAAACCGTTGTCCTGATCTGTCTTCAAAAGCTGCTCGCCCCGCCCTTCGCTACCCATCACAAAGAGGCAACTGTTGGCCACCAACTCTGCGGGCGCGATGATGTTCCAAGCGCTCTCAAAAAGACGCGCATTCAGGTCTTGCACCAAACGCGCAATCAGGCTAACCCGCGTGCCACTGCGATACAAGCTCGTCACCATTCGCGTAATTTGTCCCGCGGCTTGGGCTAGGCTTTCAATGTCTTGTGCTGTCTCCACTTGCATGGTGATGAGATGCGAGTGATTCGACAAAAAGCTAAATAAGTCCAACGCCTCCAACACGCCCACCGGCGCATCGTCTTGCATCACCACCAAGCGATGCACTCGATGTCGCATCAACAAAGCCAGCGCATCGCCTACTTGATCTGATGGGTTCACGGTAATGAGCGAATAGCTCGCCAGCGGCCCCACATGCTGCTCTGCTAAGGGAACGCCCGTCAAAATGGCGCGCTGCAAAGTTGTTGCGGTAAAGATGCCTAAGCGAGGGGGCGTCGTCGAGCGGTCGCGCACCAACACACTTGCGGCACGCTTCTCTTGCAACACTTTGACGACAGACAACACATCGTCATCCATCTCGACAAAATGCACGGGGCGCATGAAGGCCTCATCCACTCGCGACAACGTGAGCGACTGCAACTCATGCTGGCTTTGCCTTTGGGAGAGCGCGGCCAGTTTGTTACCCAAGTCTGAGAACAACAACGCGCCAAACGTGGCGTTGTCTGCAATCAGGGCCGTCACGGCTTGGCGTGCTAACTGGTACGCCACCACCTCTTCTTGCGCCACAAAACGACTACTGGTTTTGCCCGCCACCAAACCGCGACCATCAAAGGTGTCGTCCGGGCCATACGTGGTAATCACTTCGTCACCTTCGTATTGGGTGACAAACCCTTTGATGATGATCCACAAGTGAGTGGGCGCAGTGCCCACCTCTAAGATCACCTCGCCTTCTGGGTAGTAAGCAACGTCAACGCTGTTGCGAACTAAGCGTTGCTCTTCAGGTGTGAGGCAGTCAAAGGGTGAGGCAGAAAAATTAAAAGCGTTAGGCATGGGACTTTGTCGAAAGCAAGTCCCTCATTCAACGCTTTGCGCCTTGCTGGATGCTTGCAGCGGCATCCCAATGTGTGTCAAACCATTGATCCCCATCAAGATAGGCGCGCATCATAGGAAGCGCATCAAGCCCCCAAAACAATTTGTCGTCCACCGCAAAAGTCGGCACACCAAAAACACCGTGCGCAATGGCCTCTTCGGTGTTGGCTTTGAGCTGCGCTTTAACTTCGGCAGAGTCTGGTGCAAGAGCGGGGTTGAGTTGTTGCACAAGGTGCTGCAAACGCTGTGCATCGTCAGCCACTTCTCCGCCATGCCAGACATGGTGAAAAATGGTTTCACACACATACCGGTTGGGATTGGGGCGTCCACACGCCACCGCTAAACGCAGTAACGCCAGCGGATTAAAAGGATGCGCCGCCGGCATTTGAAACGTGACACCCAACTGCTTGGCTTGCCACAAAACTTGTCGATAAGTCCACTCGCGCTTACCTGCAATTTCAGCGGGGCCGAGTTGTCCGTGGTGCTTCAACATGGCAGCAAACAAAACAGGTTTGTAAACCATGCAATGGCTCACCCCCATCAAATGCTTGGGCGCAGCTTCAAACGCCAAATAGGCATAGGGCGAAATGAAGTCAAGGTAACAGGTGATCGTTTTCAAAGCGTTTTCTCCGCTGCGGTTAATCGCGCATCAATCAATGCCCACATCGCACGCTTGTCGCTTTCACTGGACGAGCCCCATTGGGCAATTTCGTCTAACGTGCGCCAGCATCCCGCGCAATAGTTGTTGTCATCGGACATTCGACAAACCGAAATACAAGGTGAGGGCATCGCCTCTTGGCTTTGCAAAACACGCGCCGCTTGCGCATGCAAACGCCTGTCACTCGGACTGAGTCCTTGATTTTTTGGAGTGAGTTCGCTTCCGCACATGGTCGGCATTGTCAGCGAAACGGCGGTGTCAGGTTGACCGCTTGTTCAAAAGCGCCAAGGCCACTCGGGAATTCGAAGGACGCCCTAAAACTTGGCTGATAAAGACGCCGGCATCGATCAATTTATCGAGGTCAATTCCTGTCTCAATGCCCATGCCATTCAACAGATAGACCACATCTTCGGTGGCCACATTTCCGGTCGCCCCTTTGGCGTAAGGACAACCGCCCAAGCCTGCAACCGAAGACTGAAAGTTCCACACTCCGACTTGTAAAGCAGCCAACGTATTGGTGAGGGCTTGGCCATACGTGTCATGAAAATGACCCGACACATCTTTTAGTGCGTAGTGCTTGAGAGTGGCTTCAATAGCAGCTTGAACCTTGCGTGGCGTTCCCACGCCAATCGTGTCGGCGACGTCCACGCGTTGAACGCCAATGCTTTTCATCAAGCCCGCTAAATAGTCGACACGGCTGGGCGCAATGTCCCCTTCGTAAGGGCAACCTACCGTGCAGCTCATTGCGCCTCGCACAGGAATGCCAGCTTCACGAGCCGCTTGCACCACAGGCGCAAAACGCTCGATGCTTTCGGCTATCGAACAGTTGATATTTTTTTGACTAAACGCCTCGCTGGCTGCGCCAAACACCACGATCTCATCGGGACGAGTGGGCAAAGCCGCATCAAAACCCTGTTTGTTTGGCGTCAACACCGAATAGCGAACACCCTCTTTGCGCTGCAACCCCGCCATCACCTCGGCGTTATCCGCCATTTGGGGCACCCATTTGGGCGACACAAAACTGGTGACTTCAATTTCTTTCAGTCCTGCATCTTGCAAGCGATGCACCAGTTCAATCTTCACCGACGCAGGCACCGGTTGCTTTTCGTTTTGCAGTCCATCGCGTGGGCCAACATCTATTAACTTCACACGATGTGGGAGAGACATCATCATGGGCAATCTTTCAAGATTAAATTTTCAGCTGCAACAGCTCTTCGCCTTCTGCCACTTGGTCGCCTGGCGCATAGAGCAGCTCTAACACTTCGCCATCGGCAGGTGCGGCGATGGTGTGCTCCATTTTCATGGCTTCCATCACCGCCAATGCTTGGCCCGCTTTCACTTGATCGCCGACCTTCACCGCAAACGACACGACCTTGCCGGGCATGGGCGCGGTCAACCGTCCCCCTGCTTCTTGTGTTTCGCCCGCATGTGCCAAAGCATCCACCACCACAATGCGCGTCGCACCCTGCGGTGCAAAAACATACGCCGCCTCTTCGTGTCCCTCGGTTTGACTAAACACTTGCACGCGCGCTTGATGCCCTGCAAAGCTCACGCGCAATGCATCGCCGTCAGCAGAGAACGTCAGCACGCCCGCGCTCTCGCCATCACCCACTTGCAAATGCAAACCACCGTCGTGGGCATACGTCAAACGAGCGTCGTAAGAAACACCATGAAACACAAATCCAAAATTACGTGAGGCCACGCCATACGCACGCCAACCGTCTCGGCGACTCAACGGGTCGTTGGTTTGCAGGGCCTGCTCTAGTTGCAATGTGTGCGCCACCACCGACGCAGCGGTTAGCGGCAAGCCCAGAGGCTCTTGCGCAAACAAAACTTTTTCTTCACGCTGTATCAGCGCCGTATCCAACTTGGCTGTTGCAAAAGAATCGGTCTTGATGACGTGCCTTAAAAACTGCACATTGGTTGTCAAGCCCACGATGCGCGTCTGCGCAAGCGCTTCATCTAAACGCGCTAAGGCTTGTTCGCGTGTGTCGCCATGCACGATCAACTTCGCCACCATCGAGTCGTAATAAGGACTGATGCTGTCCCCTTCACGAACGCCATCGTCAATACGCACGGCACCTATCTCAAAACTGGTGCAACTAGGTTTGCGATAAACGTGCAAGGTGCCGGTTGCAGGCAAAAAGTTGTTGTCTGGGTTTTCAGCACAAATACGCGCCTCAATGGCATGGCCGTGAATATGCAAACGATCTTGCGTCAAGGGCAGCGGCTCGCCACTCGCGACGCGCAATTGCCACTCGACCAAATCAAGACCCGTAATAGCCTCGGTCACAGGGTGCTCCACTTGTAGGCGGGTGTTCATTTCCATGAAATAAAACTTCATCGACTCAGGCTTGTCATAGCTCGCCTGCTCCACGATGAACTCCACCGTTCCAGCGCCCACATAGTTCACGGCTTTTGCAGCCGCCACAGCGGCTTCTCCCATTTGCTGACGCAGCGCAGGTGTCATGCCCGGGGCAGGCGCTTCTTCAAGCACTTTTTGGTGGCGGCGTTGTACCGAGCAATCTCGCTCAAACAAATAAACGCAATGGCCGTGGGTGTCGCCAAACACTTGAATTTCAATGTGCCGAGGCCGCTGCACATATTTCTCAATCAATACTGCGTCGTCACCAAAGCTGTTGATGGCTTCACGCTTGCAACTCGCCAAGGCGTCGGCAAAGTCTGCCGCTTTGTCGACCGCACGCATGCCTTTGCCACCCCCGCCAGCGCTCGCTTTAATCAACACGGGATAACCAATGCGGTCGGCTTCGCGCTGCAACAACGCGGGGTCTTGGTCGGCCCCGTGATAGCCGGGCACCAAAGGCACGCCCGCTTTTTCCATTAACTGTTTTGATTCCGCTTTCAAACCCATGGCTTGAATAGCCGAGGCGGGTGGGCCAATAAAAACCAATCCAGCGGCGGCACACGCGTTGGCAAAGTCTTCGTTCTCGCTTAAAAAGCCATAGCCCGGATGCACCGCTTGTGCACCCGTGTCTTTGGCCGCTTGCAAAATTCGCTCCCAACGCAAATAGCTATCTTTGGGGGCGCTGCCACCGATATGAACCGCCTCATCACACACTTGCACATGCTTGGCGTTGGCATCGGCGTCTGAATAAACCGCCACGGTTTTAATACCCATGCGACGCGCAGTCGCTGCAACACGACATGCAATTTCGCCTCGGTTGGCAATGAGAATTTTCTTAAACATATTTATCCTTCCAACCAATTGGGTTTGCGTTTTTGCAAAAACGACTGCACACCTTCTTTGCCCTCAGCACTGGCGCGAATGTCGGCAATTCCTGCCACGGTGTGCGCGACCAAGTCATCGTTGATTTCTTGCTCTGCAACGTCTTGCAAAAGCTGTTTACAAGCACGAACCGCGTTGGGGCTTGCACTGACCAAGGCCTGCACGAGCTCATTGACTTTGGCGTCCAAGTTGTCTGCGCTCACCACCTCATGCACCAAGCCCAAACGATGCGCTTCTGCGGCACTAAAACGTTCAGCTGTTAAAAAATAACGATGCGACGCACGCGCTCCCATCGCGCGAATGACGTACGGGCTGATGGTGGCGGGAATCAAGCCCAACTTCACTTCGCTCAAGCAATAGGTGGCGGTGTCAACGCTGACCGCCATGTCGCAAGCCGCCACCAAACCCACGCCACCGGCAAACACATCGCCCTGCACGCGCGCCACGGTGGGCTTGGGGCAGGTGTAAATGGCGCGCAACATGGCAGCAAGGTTTCCTGCATCGGCCAAGTTTTCTTCGCGGGTGTAGTCGGCCATGCGCCGCATCCAATTTAAATCTGCACCGGCACAAAAAGCGGGGCCTTGTGCTGCAAGTACGACGCAACGCACATCAGCTGCGTGGGCTGCATCGTCAAACGCTGCTTTGAGTTCGGCAATGACTTCGTCGTTGAAAGCATTGCGCACATCGGGACGCGATAGCGTGATGGTGCGCACCCAAGCTTGGGTGCTGATGGAAAGGGCGTGAGAAGTTGTCATTCAACCGCTCCTTCGATCACATGCGGAACAACCCAAATTGCGTGTCCGCAATCGGGGCGTTGAGTGAAGCACTTAAACCCAAGGCCAAGACGCGACGCGTATCGGCAGGGTCAATCACGCCGTCATCCCACAAACGTGCGCTGGCGAAATACGGGTGCCCTTGGTGCTCGTACTGTTGACGAATGGGGTCTTTGAAAGCTTGCTCTTCTTCGGCACTCCACTGCCCGCCTTTGGCTTCTATGCCATCGCGCTTGACGGTTGCCAACACGCTGGCCGCTTGTTCGCCACCCATGACGCTGATTCGCGCGTTGGGCCACATCCACAAAAAGCGGGGTGCAAAAGCGCGACCGCACATGCCGTAATTGCCCGCCCCAAAACTGCCGCCAATGATGACCGTGAACTTGGGCACAGCCGCTGTCGCGACGGCCGTCACCATCTTGGCGCCGTTGCGCGCAATGCCTTCGTTTTCGTATTTGCGACCCACCATAAAACCTGTGATGTTTTGCAAGAACACCAAAGGCGTTTTGCGTTGGCAACACAGCTCGATAAAGTGCGCCCCTTTGAGGGCTGACTCGCTAAACAAAATGCCGTTGTTGGCAATGATGCCCACGGGCATACCTTCAATGCGCGCAAAACCACAGACCAACGTGGTGCCAAAACGCGCCTTAAATTCATCAAACTCGCTGCCGTCGACGATGCGCGCAATGATCTCGCGCACATCAAAGGGCTTTCGCGTGTCGGTGGGAATAACGCCATACAACTCTTGCGCGTCGTACTTTGGCGACACAGGCGTATGCGTGGCAATGTTGGGGTGCTTTTGCTTGTTTAAATTTTTAACCGCTTGCCGCGCCAGCGCCAAAGCATGCACATCGTTTTGCGCCAAGTGGTCTGCCACGCCCGAGAGTCGGGTGTGTACATCGCCACCGCCTAAGTCCTCGGCACTAACGACTTCACCCGTGGCTGCTTTCACAAGCGGTGGACCACCCAAAAAGATCGTGCCTTGGTTTTTAACGATGATGGTTTCGTCGCTCATGGCTGGCACATACGCGCCGCCCGCAGTGCAACTGCCCATGACCACCGCTATTTGCGCGATGCCTTGCGCACTCATATTGGCTTGGTTAAAGAAGATGCGTCCAAAGTGATCACGGTCAGGAAACACCTCGTCTTGGTTGGGCAGGTTCGCCCCACCAGAGTCCACCAAATAAATACATGGCAAATTGTTTTGTTGCGCAATCTCTTGCGCACGCAAATGTTTCTTCACCGTGAGTGGGTAATAGGTGCCGCCTTTGACGGTGGCGTCGTTGCAAACAATCATGCAATCCACACCATTCACACGACCGATACCGGCAATTAGCCCCGCGCAAGGTGCATCGTTGTTGTACATGTTCAGCGCCGCTAAAGGCGCAACCTCTAAGAAAGGGGTTCCGGGGTCGAGCAACATTTGCACGCGGTCTCGCGGTAGCAATTTGCCACGCGCCGTGTGTTTGGCGCGCGCGGCTTCACCGCCACCGACGGCTACTTTTTCAAGATGCGCTTTCAAGTCGTCAACCACGCTGCGCATGGCGGCGGCGTTGGCTGCGAAATCGGCTGAACGGGAATTAAGTTGGGTGTGCAACAAAGCCATGGGCGGTTCTCACTTCATCAAAGCAACCCACAGCTTAGGGGGTTTTCATTCAATAAGGTGCGTCACAAGGGTTGCAAATGCTGCCACAATATCTTAAAAACAAACTCTGCCCATGTCGTCAGCCTCCACCCCCGTCTCGCCACCCACTCAGGGTCGAGCCGAGACGCCTATCTCTTTTATTAGAGCCATTGCGCACGCTTACGAAGCGCGGGGGTTAAACCCATCAATAGCGCTTGAAAAGGCACAAATCGAGCCAGCTTTACTCAAGAAAAAATCGGCCAGAGTTACCGCCATGCAAATGGAGTTGATGTCGGGCGCGGCCATGCAAGAGCTAGACGACGAAGGCCTCGGCTGGTTCAGCCGGCGCTTGCCTTGGGGCAGTTACGGCATGTTGGTGCGTGCCTCACTCACTGCGCCCACACTCGGCCTGGCACTCAAGCGGTGGTGTCGACATCACGGGCTTTTAACCCATGACATTCAGCTGCACGTTCACGAGCAACAAGGCGTGGCTTCGATAGAACTTGAAGAAATGCAGACACCGCACACATCACAACTGCCAGACGATGTGCGCGAATTTTGTGTGGTCTCGGTGTTGCGCAACGTGCTGGGCGTGGCGTGCTGGCTGACCGACTCGCGCATTCCGCTACAAACCACCACCTTTAAATTTGCGTCCCCCGCGCATCGAGACAGCTACCGCGTGTTGTTTGATGGCCCAACAGAGTTCAAAGCACCGCGCAACTCTTTGCAGTTTGATGCGGGCTACTTGGCACTGCCCATTCGCCGCGATGAGGCTGCGTTACAGCACATGTTGCAACGTGCTTTGTTACTCACCGTTCGCCCGTATCGGCGCGATCGTTTGTTGGTTGAAAAAGTGCGCCAAGCACTGGCTCTTCACCCCGAGCACACACACAACGCGGAAGACTTAGCCGCTTGGCTGCACATGTCGGCGCGCACGCTGCATCGGCAACTTAAAGATGAAGGCGCTTCGTTGCAAGCGCTGAAAGACGCGGTGCGTCGGGATGTCGCGCTAGATCAACTACAAAGAACCCAACGCCCCATTAAACAAATAGCTGAGGCAGCTGGTTTTAAAAACGAGAAAAGTTTTATTCGAGCCTTCAAGCTCTGGACTGGCACATCACCCGATGCGTTTCGCCAACAACGTCGGCAGCTCTGACATACACGTCATCACTTGTGTTGCACCGGCCGCGAGGAGCGTATCGCCTTGCCCGTGCTCAGCGTAGCCCCACACTTCAGCGCCTGCTGCGACGCCAGCCGCCACACCAATGGGCGTGTCTTCCACGGCCAAGCAATGCGAGGGGTTGACACCTAAATGCGCAGCGGCGACCAAGTACACATCGGGAGCAGGTTTGGTTTGTGGCACTTCGTGCCCACTGAAAATTCGGCCATCAAACCACGGCAACAAACCTACTTTTTGCAGCATTAGATTGACCTTGAATCGATCGGCTCCAGACGCGCAAGCAATGTTGCCATTCAGTGCTTCAAATGCAAATTGCACAGCCGAATGAATGTGCGCAATGGGGGTGATGTCGGTTGCGAGCTTTTCGTTGCGGCGACGATAAAACTCATTCATAAACTCATCGGTCAGCGCTTGACCCGTATTGGCCTCAATTAACGCCCGTCGATTGCGAACGGTGTGCCCCACAAAGTGCGCCATGCACTCTTGCAAGGTGAGCGTCCAGCCCGCCTCTTGCAGCATGTCGCGAAGCGCACCACAAGTAATCGCTTCGCTGTCAACGAGAACGCCGTCGCAATCAAATAAAACGGCTTTAAATTTCATGCGCGTTAGGGCAACACAGAAATCGTGCCGCGCATACCCGCCTCAAAATGGCCCGGCTCAAAACACGCCACCTGCAAGACGCCCGCATCGGTAAACGTCCAGACCAACTCGCCAGATTCACCCGCGCCCAAACTCACCGCATTGTTGCCATGGTGGTGGTGCGCAGCATTGGCTTTCTTCATCTCGGCAGCATGCGCGAGCAATTCGGCTTCGGTGCCGATCACAAACTCGTGTCGCGCTTTGCCTTGATTTACCAACTGAATGCGAACCGTTTCACCCGAAGTTGCTTGCCAGTTCGTCGGCGTAAAACGCATGTCGTCACTCATCGTGATGGTGACTGTTCGCATCGCCGCGTCAGATGGCTGAACAGCGGCTGGTTCTGCCTCATGGCCATGCGAATGTGAATGCCCCGCACTGGGTGCGCCCTGCAACACAGACCATGCAATTGCAGAGCCCGTGACGACCACAGCGAATGCCACCAACCCATAAGTCACCAGTGCGCGCACAGGGAGTTGAGCGCGCCAGTCCATGAAATACATGGCCAACAAACTCAACACAAAACCCAGTGGCACAACCCACAAGCTGCGGTCTGGCGAGTCGGGAAAGTGTTGAAGTCCGCCCGTGAAAAAGCCAAGCCCAATAGAGGCGACCAAACCAAACCCCAACACATCGCCCCAACGCACTTGCTGAACATCGCGGTTTCGAATGTCAAGCCACGAGCCCATCAAATAAAACAGCACACCAAAACCAGCGGTCCAAAAAGAACGTGCTTCGCTAAAAAACCCGTGGTTCACAGCACCGGCAATAAAGCTGATGCCGCCATATTTAAAAAGCGTGGCAATGTGTGCGAAAGCAAAGTTCATAAATTTAAATTAGGCAAGCGCCCGTTGAATGATGATTTTTTGAACGTCGCTAGTGCCCTCGTAAATTTGGCAGACACGCACGTCGCGATAAATTCTCTCCACCGGGAAATCGCTTACCACGCCGTAGCCACCCAAGGTTTGAATCGCCGCACTGCAAACTTTTTCTGCCGTCTCGCTAGCGAACAGTTTGGCCATTGCTGCTTCTTTTAAACAGGGCAGCCCAGCGTCGCGCAACGTCGCCGCGTGATACATGAGCTGACGCGCAGCTTCGAGTTGCGTGGCGCATTCCGCCAGTCGAAAACCCACCGCTTGATGGTTGAAGATGGCCGTGCCAAAACTTTCGCGCTCTTTGCTGTAATGCAGCGCAGTCTCGAAAGCGCTGCGAGCCATACCAATACTTTGCGCGGCGATGCCAATGCGCCCGCCCTCAAGTGCGGAGAGTGCAATTTTGTAGCCTTCGCCTTCTTGACCGATCAAGTTCTCGGCAGGAATTTCGCAATTGTCAAAATTAATTTGTGCGGTGTCGCTGCTGTGTTGCCCCAACTTGTCTTCTAGACGCGCCACTTGATATCCCGGCGCATTAGTGGGCACGATGAAAGCGCTCATGCCTTTTTTGCCTGCGCCTTTGTCGGTCACCGCAATGACGATCGCAACATGGCCGTTTTTACCGCTGGTAATAAATTGCTTCACGCCGTTGATGATGTAGGCGTCGCCTTTTTTAGTAGCGGTTGTTCTCAACGCAGAAGCGTCAGAGCCCACATGCGGCTCGGTCAAACAAAAGGCGCCGAGCATCTCGCCTTGTGCAAGTGGGGTGAGCCATTTCTTTTTCTGTGCGTCATTGCCGTAGCGCATCAAGATAGCGTTGACGGGGCAATTGGTCACGCTAATGGCCGTGCTTGTGCCGCCGTCTCCCGCAGCGATTTCTTCGAGCACCAGCGCCAGCGTGAGGTAGTCCAAGCCCGCACCCCCCAACGAATCGGGCACACAAATACCGTAGGCCCCCAAAGCGGCTAAGCCTTTGTGAACCTCATGCGGAAAGGTGTGCTCTTTGTCCCACTGCGCAGCATGGGGCCAGAGCTCTTGTTGCGCAAAGTCGCGAACCGCATCGCGAATCATGAGTTGGTCTGGGCTTAACAACATGGCGTTACACCAATTCCAAAGCAACAGCGGTGGCCTCACCGCCGCCAATGCACAGGGTGGCCAAACCCTTTTTCAACCCGCGTGCTTTCAGCGCATGAATTAGCGTCACCATGATGCGTGCGCCCGATGCGCCGATGGGGTGACCCAATGCACAAGCACCGCCGTTGACGTTAACTTTGTCATGCGGCACGTTCATCTCTTTCATGAGCGCCATGGGCACCACTGCAAAAGCCTCATTGATTTCCCACAAGTCGACATCGCCCACTTTCCAGCCTGCTTTCGCCAAGGCTTTTTCTGACGCTCCCACAGGCGCAGTGGCAAACCACTCGGGCTCTTGTGCGTGAGTGGCATGGCTGACGATGCGCGCCAAAGGTTGGCAGCCTAATTTTTTGGCGGTGCTCTCGCGCATCAACACCATTGCAGCGCCACCATCGTTAATAGACGAGCTCGATGCGGCGGTAATCGTGCCGTCTTTTTTGAAGGCGGGCTTGAGCGATGAAATTTTGTCGAGCTTGACTTTGCCGGGGCCTTCATCCATCGACACCACGGTTTCACCGGCACGCGTTTTGACGGTGACGGGCGTGATTTCAGCAGCAAATGCACCGCTCTCAATCGCTGCTTTCGCACGTTGCACGCTGGCGGTTGCAAACGCATCTTGCTCAGCACGCGTGAAGCTGTATTTGGCTGCGCAGTCTTCGCCGAATGTGCCCATGCTGCGTCCCGGTTCGTAAGCGTCTTCTAAACCATCGAGCATCATGTGATCAAAAATTCGGTCATGGCCCAAGCGATAACCGCCTCTGCCTTTGAGCATGAGGTAAGGCGCATTGGTCATGCTCTCCATGCCGCCTGCCACTAAAACATCGTGCGAGCCAGCCAACAACATATCGTGCGCAAACATAGCGGCGCGCATGCCCGAGCCACACATCTTTGACAACGTCACCGCGCCTGCGCTCTTAGGCAACCCGCCTTTAAACGCCGCTTGTCGCGCAGGGGCTTGGCCTTGGCCTGCCATCAAACAATTGCCAAATAAAACTTCGGTCACCAATTCGGGAGCGATACCCGCGCGCTCGACGGCTGCTTTAATCGCTGCGCCGCCTAAATCGTGCGCAGCCAAGCTAGAAAAATCGCCCTGAAAACTACCCATCGGAGTGCGCGCTGCACTGACGATCACGATAGGGTCTGAATGTGTTGTAGACATAAAAAAATCTCCTCAATAAAAATTACACACTGCCGCGCGGGTAACGCTTAAAGGCACGGCGAAACACGTTCACCACCTCTGCTGAATCACTCATCGTGACATCCAAATCTTTCACCAAGCCGTCGGACACGCCATAAATCCAACCGTGAATCGCTACTTTTTGGCCGCGACTCCAAGCGTCTTGCATCACGTTCGATAACGCCACGTTGCCCACTTGTTCGATGACGTTCATCTCGCACATGACGTCTTCAAGCTCGGCTTGGGGCAAATGATTCAAGCGCTGACGATGCCGTAAACGCACATCTTGAACATGACGCAACCAGTTATCCGCCAACCCAATTCGCATACCCCGCGTTGCGGCCAAAACGCCACCACATCCATAGTGCCCGACGACCATGATGTGCTCCACCTTCAAGCAATCGACGGCGTACTGAATAACAGACAAGGCATTCAAGTCCGAGTGAACCACGACGTTAGCCACGTTGCGATGCACAAACACTTCACCCGGCTCAAGCCCCGTAATTTGGTTGGCTGGTACGCGGCTGTCTGAACAACCAATCCATAAATATTTGGGCTGCTGCTGTTGCGAGAGGTGGGTGAAGAAACCAGGTTGCTCGCGCTCCATTCGCGCGGCCCACTCGCGGTTGTTGTCGAACAAATGTTTCAAAGAAACGCTCATGAACTATTTGCCTTTCTTGGCGGTTGATTGGCGAATGTGGTGCCGAATATTCCAGTCGAGCAGCGCCACGCGTGCGCGCGCTTTCACGTCGAGTTCGGCGCGCCAGCCGCAGCTGCTGCCAACAGGCTGACAGGCATTCGTCGCAGGGTTACCCATTTTCCACATGGCGTTTGCAGATCGGGCTTGCCCCATAAAAGTAACACTCAAGGCATCCGCACGTTGCGCCGCATTGGGGCAATCTGCCAAGTTGCGACCCGTCATCATGTAGCCCTGCCCAATACCCAACAAAGGCATGAGGGTGGGGAACATGTCTAAATGGCTCGCCGGTTGTTGCAGTGCGGCGGGGCATAAAGTTTTGCCAGCGCCCCAAACAATAAAGGGCACTTGTTGCGCCAACACTTGTCGCTCGGGTGCCGTGTATTGGCCCATGGTGCGAACGTTGTGATCGCCGGTCGCTGCAACCAAAGTGCGTGGCCCCCAACTACTTGACTTCACAGCGCCCATAAATTTAGCCAGCTCTTCGTTGGCGTAGCGATAGGTTTGCAGATTTGGAATCAATGAGTCAGATACTTTTTCGCCTGGCCATTGCTGAATGTCAAACGCAAAAGGCTGGTAGTCAGATGGCAACTCATAAGGCGGGTGATTGGTCGTCGTCATGGCATACACAAACAACGGTCTGTCTTTGGGTTGCTTGGCCATGCGTTCTTCGATGTAACGCATCATGTAAGAGTCCCACACACCCCAAATACCGCCTTCGGCCCCGGGGTATTGACGCCTGAGCGTGGCGGCATCAATCACCTCATCAAAACCTTGCGTCAACAACACCCGATTTAATTCACGCCAACCCGATTGGCCCGAGGTGACAAACAAGGTGTCGTAACCCATTTTTTTAAAGGCGAATGGCAACCCCCAATCGAGCATGACGTGTCGGTACTTGCCATTGGTCACGGGTGTCACCGGTGTGCTGTACAAAATGCCTTCCAAAGCAGGGTGCGTGCCGATATGCGCCGCATCGAAGTTTTCAAACACCCAGGCTTGGTTGAGTTGCGCACTCAAGCCCGCCAGCACATCGATTGTTTTAGATTGATATTTAAATGGTTCGGCGCTCCACGATTCCATTTGGAAAAAGATTAAGTTTTTCCCCGTGGGTTGATTGCGGCCCGAGGCCATCATTTGTTGCTGCACTTCTTCGGGCGTGCGCGCTGAAAAACCCAGCGCTTGTGCGGCCTCTTGATAAGACGCAAAGCCAAGAGTTTTTAAACCCGTGTCTTCTTCGCCAATGTCTGTGGAGGTTCGATACGCGTCCCAAGCGTTGTAGAGCGCGGTCACGCCATTAGGAACCACGTTGTTTAAAAACGGCTTGCTAGTGGCCGTGATGTTGTCCAACTGCAGCGCCATGCCTTTGAGCGTGCCCTTGCCCAACATCAGCACCAACACCACCAGCAAGGGAATGAGCAACAGGTGGCGCGGCTTGTCCCAGTGGTGTTGCAACTTCACCCAAACGAAGTGCGTCGTTTTCAAGGCGGCCCAATTTGCCGTTCCAACCGCTACGACCAACACCACCGCAATTTGAAACATTGGAAAGTCTTGCCAAATAGTTTGCAAGACCGCTGCCGTGTCGTCGTCTGCTAACCCAAAGATAACGCTGTCAATGGGGAGCTTGTAAAAGCCGTAGTAATAAAAATTCACCACGGTCAGAATTGCAAATAAGCTTGCCCAAATCTTGACCGTCAAACGCGTGGCACGCCAGTGCCAGCCTAAAAACAAAAACAAAATAATCACGGCACACGCTGCAATTTTTATATCAAACCGCAGCCCCATGATTAACGCTGCAGGCAGCTCAGCCCATAAATCGTCGCCAGGTTGAGGCCAGTAATACACGAGCATCAGCACGCGTGCGATGCTGAACCATAGGGCCAACACCGCCCCCACGCATAGGCCCAAACTCAACCCGCGCAAGACGGCGCGAGGGGGCTTCATTAGCAGATGCAGCAATTTATGCATTCACCCTCACATGGTTTCGGCAAACAATTCGCGCCCGATCAACATGCGACGAATTTCGCTGGTGCCAGCGCCAATTTCGTAGAGCTTGGCATCGCGCCACAAACGACCCAGTGGGTATTCGTTGATGTAGCCGTTGCCACCAAAAATTTGCACGCCTTCGCCCGCCATCCAGGTGGCTTTTTCGGCCGTCCACAAAATGACCGACGCGC
>CAZEAQ010000020.1:0-17174 GCA_964510145.1 uncultured Bordetella sp. | reverse complement strand
AAAGGCTCTGGCGTATTGAGCCGAACATCTGGGCTGCGATCTAAAAGCTCGCGCTGTTGTTTCTCACGTTCTTGGCTACGGCGCTGTTCTGAAGCGCTTCGTGCTGCGGCATCTCGCTCCATTTGCGGCGTAATTTGCAATGTTGATTGCGCCGATGCATTGAACCCAATCGCAAAGAGGGTCGCCAAGCTTGCGCAAAATAAGTGTCTAAACGCCATGAACTGTGAGTCAATTTCAAAAAGGGCGCAGTGTCCTTGCGTTGCCACTTATTAGTCAACAAGTATTCTTAAAGTATCAAATAGAAGGTATAAAAGTATTGGTATTTGATACTTTGAAAATATTTATTCAAATACCCGATTTGTTGAGCCATCAGCCAACACGCATTAAATCTCTTAAGAATTCGGGTACCCGAGACCTGACTGCAATGCAAATAGAAAGCGGTGGTCGTTCATCTAACGGCAAATGCGAATCGGCCACTACTTGATCGGCATACTCTTGCGCAATTTGTTCAAGCCGCGCTTTAAGCGACTCTCGCACTTGAGGCGAGACACGCACATTGATAATCTTGAGCACTTCGCCGGGGGCTTCAAAGCGATGGTCAAAGAAGTCCATTGACACACTTTTTACCAATCGCATGATGGGACCATCCACGATCCAAGAAAAATGTTTTGCCACCAACAGTCGGTACCTGTTGTGCGCATGCATTTCTATAAAGCCAATTTGGTCCAGCTGATGTAACAAAGCAATGCATTCAGCTTTAGAGATCAATAGATGCGTATGCATGTCTCTTAACGTCCACAAGCCCATGGTGCAAATAGCCACCATCAGCAGCTTTTTGTTTTCAGCTAAGTCAGCTTCTTGTTTGCGTGTGAGGTGCTGAAGTAATTTGCGCTTCTTGGGCGTGGTCTTAACCAAGTCGGTCAACTCAATATGCAAGAACTGACAAATCTCGTCTAAGCGTTCAATAGAGCAGTCCCCATTTGCAAATATTCTTTTAATGGTGGGTTCAGAAACACCCAGACCCTCGGCCAAGTGAAGGTAGGTCAAGCCTCTCGCTTTTAGATGCGCGCGCAATGAGTCGAAGATAAAAGTAGCAGACATCAATAAAGCCAGTCATTTAGCCCAACGGGCAAGGCAAAAGACTCTATCGAGGCATTGGTTAAAACTTAGCAATTACCTTCATACAAGCCAACATGAGGTTCGCTAAACAAAGCAGTAATTACCCTAATTTTTAGAGGCACCAAACCCTTTTATTTCTAGGGAAAGTACTGACCCAATCGTTACTTCTGGCTTTGGACAATAAGGTTATGAAATGTAACCATCTTGCTGCCGACAGCAAGACAACCAAGGCCCGTGTCATGAGTACCCATTTAAACAATCCCATTCTTAAACACGCAGCCGATCAAGGTGTTCATTTAGAGATGAGGGGTGCAGTTGCACTGGTCACACTGTGCCGTCCTGCCAAGCGAAACGCATTGAGTGACGGTTTGATTGCAGCGTTGCGCGATGTGTTTCAAAACTTACCCAGCGAAGCGCGTGCTGCCGTTATTCACGGACAGGGCGATCATTTTTGTGCGGGCCTTGATTTATCTGAACTGAAAGAGCGCGATGCGGGCGAAGGCATTCATCACTCACGCAGTTGGCATGTGGCGCTTGATGCTGTGCAATACGGCCCCGTGCCTGTTGTGGCGGCTTTGCATGGCGCTGTGGTGGGTGGTGGTTTGGAATTGGCTAGCGCTTGCCATATTCGCGTGGCGGATGAGAGTACGTTTTTTGCACTGCCCGAGGGCACGCGTGGCATCTTTGTGGGCGGTGGTGGCTCGGTTCGTATTCCAAAGCTCATTGGCGTGGCGCGCATGACCGACATGATGTTGACCGGCCGTGTGTACAACGCGCAAGACGGCGAACGCATTGGCCTTGCGCAATATTTAGTGCCAGCGAATGAGGGCCTCAATAAAGCCCTTGAACTCGCCACACGCATTGCCACCAACGCAGCGCTTACAAACTATGCGCTCATGCACGCGCTGCCGCGCATTGCAGAGCAACCGGCCGATCATGGGTATTTGACTGAGGCGCTTATTTCATCCATCGCGCAGGCAGCCCCCGAAGCCAAAGCGCGTGTCAAAGCGTTCTTAGATGGCAAAGCTGCCAAGGTTCAAAAAAGCTAAAGACTAAACCAGCCGAGTCGGAGAAACAACCATGACCACTGCAAAATTTCGTCCGCTTAAATTTGGCGTCACTCGCGTTGAGCTCAAGGACGGAAAGCCAGGCACGCATTACCTTAAAGCCGATCAAGCGTTGCAACCCTTTCCCGATCGGTTGACTGACAAACTCAAGTTGTGGGCAGAAACAAAACCAGAGCAAACTTTTATTGCGCGTCGTCAAAAGTTAGCCGACGGCAGCCTTGGCGACTGGATACACATTAGCTATTCGCAAGCGTGGCAAAAAGCGCAGCACATTGCACAAGGCTTGATCGATCGAAAGCTCAACGCCGATCGCCCCGTGGTTATCTTGAGTGAGAACGGACTTGAACACGCGCTGCTCTCTTTGGGTTGCATGGTGGCAGGTGTGCCGTTTGTGCCGACTTCGCCGCCCTACTCCCTCATTAGCCAAGACTACGACAAGCTCAAACATGTGCTTCGCACGGTGACGCCCGGTTTGGTGTTTGCAGCAGACGCTCGCTATGCCAAAGCAATAGCCGCCACAGTGAGTGCAGACATGGAAGTGGTGATGGCCGAAGGCAGCGTAGAAGGCCAACCAGTCACGTCGTTCGACAGTCTTTGCGCCACACCTATTACGCCCGCAGTCGGCGCGGCGATGGCCGCAACGGGGCCAGACACGATTGTGAAATTCTTATTCACAAGCGGTTCAACCAAGCTCCCCAAAGCGGTCATCAACACGCAGCGTTTGTGGTGTTCGAACCAACAACAAATGACGCAGTCTGTTCCCGTGTTGGCCGAACAACCTTTGGTGTTGGTGGACTGGCTACCTTGGAACCACACGTTTGGAGGCAACCACAACTTTGGCATGGTGGTTTTCCATGGTGGCACGCTCTACATTGACGATGGCAAACCAACCCCCGCGCTGATGCACGAGACGCTGCGCAACTTGCGCGAAATAGCGCCAACGGTTTACTTCAACGTGCCCACCGGTTTTGAAGCCATCGCCAACGCGATGAAAACCGATGATGCATTGCGCAAAAACTTGCTGTCGCGCGTGAAGATGTTTTTCTACGCGGGCGCTGCTTTGGCTCAACCCGTTTGGGACAGTTTGTATGAGTCGCAAGAGCGCGAGATTGGCGAGCGCATTGTGATGACCACCGGACTGGGAATGACTGAGTCTGGCCCCTTCGGAATTTTCGTGACCAACCCCCATGTACGCGCTGGCGATTTGGGCGTTCCCACCCCAGGGCTAGAGCTGAAATTAGTTGACCACGAAGGCAAAACAGAGGTGCGTTACCGCGGACCCAACGTGACGCCAGGGTATTGGCGCAACGCCGAAGAAACTGCGGGTGCGTTTGACGAAGAAGGCTTCTTCTGCACCGGCGATGCCGTGAAATGGATTGACGAAACCGATGTGCATTTGGGCTTGAAGTTTGATGGTCGCATTGCCGAAGACTTCAAACTTGCCACAGGTACTTTCGTCAGCGTAGGCCCGCTGCGCGGCAAGATCATTGCCGCTGGTGCGCCCTATGTGCAAGACGTGGTGCTCACCGGTTTAAACATGAAAGAAGTGGGAGCCATGGTGTTCCCCACACCAGCGGTGCGCACGCTAAGCGGCATGGCGGCCGATGCCCCGCTGGCCGACGTATTGGCTAGCGAACCTGTGCAAGCACAGTTCCAAAAAATAGTGAACGAATTGGCGAAGACTGCAACAGGCAGCGCCAATCGAATTGCACGTTTGTGTTTGTTAGCCGAAGCGCCCACGATTGACCGAGGTGAAATTACCGACAAAGGCTCTATCAATCAACGTGCTGTTTTAGCGCACCGCGCAGACACAGTAGCGGCACTGCACAACGACACACTTCACTTCATCATCAAACCCACCGTTTGATGCGTGACGTCACTTAATTTTTGAAAGCACATCATGGCAAGCAAAGGTTTTTTTAATTCGTTTGACGACATCTGGATGCACGAAGGTGTGCGCACACCGATGGTCGATTACTGCGGCGCTTTAGGCCACCTGTCGCCCACCGACATGGGCATCAAAGCGGCGCGCGAAGCGTTAGCTCGCGCTGGCGTGCCAGCCGATCACATTGGCTCCGTTATTACGGGCAACATGGCACCCGGCGACTTTGACCAATTTATGTTGCCGCGTCATATTGGCTTGTATGCGGGTGTTCCTGTGGATGTGCCTGCGATCATGGTGCAACGCATTTGTGGCACAGGCTTTGAGTTGTTTCGTCAAGCAGGCGAGCAAATTCAATCCGGCGTTGCAGAAGCTGCTTTGGTGGTGGGAACAGAGAGCATGACGCGCAATCCGATTGCCGCTTTCGATCACCGCACAGGTTTTAAATTGGGGGCCCCTGTTGGTTTTAAAGACTTCATGTGGGAAGCGCTGAAAGACCCTGCGGCAGGAATCAACATGATTCAAACTGCAGAGAATTTAGCTAAGAAATATGGCATCAGTCGTGAAGATGTCGACGCATTTGCATCGCACTCTTTTGCCAAAGCGGTAGAAGCGCAAAACTCAGGTTTCTTCGCGGGCGAAATCGTGCCAGTGGTGACCGAAAAGTTCTTGCTCGAAGGCTACGCAACGCGCGGCATCAAGCTGCAAGGAAAAGTCACCGAGGTATCCACCGACACCCACCCCCGTATTTCACCGATAGAAATATTGGCCAAGTTGCGCCCCGTATACGAAGGTGGTGTGCAAACGGGTGGCAACAGCTCTGCCTTGGTTGACGCTGCCGCCGCTTGCGTTGTGACCTCGGGTGCTTATGCAAAAGCACATCACAAAAAACCGCTTGCTCGCGTGGTTGCTGCGGCTGCTGTGGGCGTGCCACCCGAAATTATGGGCATTGGCCCTGCCCCTGCTATTCGCTTATTGCTTGAGCGCACAGGTTTGAAGCTGGACCAAATTGGTCGCTTCGAAATCAACGAAGCGCAAGGTGCCCAAACGCTCGCGGTGGGTCGCGAATTGGGCATGGACTTGTCTAAATTAAATGTGAACGGCGGCGCCATTGCGCTGGGTCATCCACTGGCTGCAACGGGTGTGCGCTTGACTATCACGCTGTCGCGTGAACTGCGTCGCAGTGGTTTGCGTTACGGCATCTCTAGCGCTTGCGTGGGCGGTGGCCAAGGCATTGCGTTGTTGATCGAGAACCCTGAAGGTAAATAAATTATGAAAATTCAAGGACACGCCGCATTGGTCTCGGGCGGAGGCTCTGGCCTCGGTGAAGCCACAGCCAGAGAGCTGGCCCGCATGGGCGCGAAAGTAGCCGTACTCGACCTTCATTTAGAGAACGCTCAACGCGTCGCCAAAGACATTGGCGGCCTCGCCATTCAATGCGACGTCACGCAACCCGAGAGCATGCAACACGCTATTGACCAAGCGGCTGCAGCCCATGGCCCCGCTCGCATCTTGATGCAAATTGCTGGCATTGGCACCGCCAAACGCGTGATTGGCAAAGACGGAAACGCCGCCCCCTTGGAAGACTTTGCCAAAGTCATTCAAGTCAACCTCATTGGCACTTACAACGCTGCACGTCTGTTTGCCGCAGCGTGCGCAAAACTCGAACCGCTTGAAGACGGCGAACGCGGCGCCATGGTGTTCACGGCCTCAGTTGCTGCCTTTGATGGACAAGTGGGCCAGCAGGCCTACAGCGCCTCTAAAAGTGGCGTGGTGGGCATGACTTTGCCTATGGCTCGCGACTTGGCGCAACACGGCATTCGTGTTTGCACCATCGCCCCTGGCTTATTTGCAACGCCCTTGATGAGCACGCTTCCAGAGCCGGTGCAGGCCTCGTTGGCGGCCAGTATTCCGTTTCCGCCACGCCTAGGAAAACCATCAGAGTTTGCAGAGCTGGCTTGTCATATCGTTACCAATACGCACCTGAACGGCGAAGTCATTCGCCTTGACGGCGCTCTGCGCATGGCGCCTCGTTGAAAGTCTGAAATGAGTAAAACAGTCATCTATGAAGTCAATGTGATGTTTGGCGATTGCGACCCAGCAGGCATTGTGTTTTTTCCAAATTTCTCGAAGTGGATGGACGCGGCATCGCTTAATTTCTTTGTCAAAAACGGCGTTCAACCTTGGCGTGAATTAGTCAAGACGACGGGCATCATTGGCACGCCTCTTTTAGAGATCAACACCAAGTTCATGCGCCCTGCAACGTATGGCGAAACCTTGCAAATACATACCTCTGTCGAAGAGTGGCGCGACAAAGTGTTTCAACACAAACACGTTGTCATGCGCGACACCGATGTGCTCTGCGTGGGCACCGAGATACGGGCGTTTTGCATCAAACACCCAGACGATCCGTCGCGCATTAAATCCATTCCCGTGCCCGAAGACATCAAAGCTTTGTGCAGCTAATTTTTTCCCGTGTGTTCCCTCAACCTTTCTAGGAGACAAAAATGAAACTTAAAACCACCGTCGTCGCAGCCGCTATCAGCGCCCTGTGCAGCACAGCCGCGCTGGCTGACATCAATATTGGTGTCATCTTGCCGTTGACTGGCCCTGCTTCAGGTCTTGGCATTCCTGCCAAAAACCAAATCGCGTTGTGGCCAACCAGCATTGCGGGCGAGAAGCTCAATGTGACTGTTCTTGACGACGCCACAGACCCCACCAACGGCGTTAAAAACGCACGTCGCTTTGTGACTGAAGACAAAGTGGACTTGATCGTTGGTTCAGTCGCCACCCCCGTGGGTGTAGCAATTGCAGACGTTGCACTCGAGACCAAAACACCCCAACTCGCCCTCACCCCCATTGGCTTACCACCTGGCAAGGATGCCTTCAGCTTCCGCATGCCTCAGTCGAATGGCGTGATGGCCACTGCCGTTGTAGGCCACATGCAAAAGCAAGGCATTAAAACCGTGGGCTTCCTGGGCTATACCGACGCTTATGGCGAGCAATGGTTGCAAGCCTTCACACCCTTGGCAGAAAAAGCGGGTATCAAAATTGTGGGCACCGAGCGCTTTGCACGTACTGACACCAGCGTCACTGCGCAAGCACTCAAATTGGTTTCTGCCAACCCCGATGCCATGCTGATCGTTGCCTCTGGCAGCGGTGCAGCGATGCCCCATAAAGGCATTGTTGAGCGCGGCTTCAAAGGCAAGATTTACCAAACACACGGCGCAGCTTCAAAAGACTTGATGCGCGTTGGCGGCAAAGATGTGGAAGGTGCGTTTGTGGTGGCAGGACCTGTGATTGCGCCAACCCAATTACCAGACAGCAACCCTTCTAAAAAGTTAGCCATCTCTTTTGCTGAGAAATACGACAAGGTCTACGGCGCTGGCACCCACAACCAGTTTGCTGGCCACGCGCATGACGTGATCGTGGTGCTCGAAAAAGCATTGCCCATCGCGTTGAAAAAAGCAAAACCAGGCACGCCCGAATTCCGTACTGCCCTACGCGATGCGTTCGAAACCATGGGCCGCACTGTGGTGGCACACGGCACATTGAACTGGACAAAAGACGACCACTGGGGTTACACCAACGACACCGGTGTGATTTTTAAAGTGGTGAACGGCGACTGGAAAGTTGATCAATAAATCCACAAAGTGGGTCGCATGAATGCGGCCCACTTTTTTCTGAATGTTTTTGTAGTTGGACGTTGTTATGGACTTATCAATCGTCAGTATCTTGCTGGTAGATGGCCTAACCAATGGGGCCATTTATGCCCTGCTGGGGCTTGCCACCGTGCTGGTGTTTGCTGTGACTCGCGTCATTTTTATTCCTCAAGGTGAGTTTGTGGCTTACGGCGCACTCACCTTGGCTTTATTTCAAACCGGTGCTGTGCCGGGCACGGTTTGGTTGCTGCTGTTGCTGGCCTCAGTTGCTGCTTTGATGGAATTTGTCTCCACTTGGCAGCATCGCCATAACGTGTTGGCCGGTTTGCGTGCAGGTATCAGACTATTTATTCCCCCCGCCTTGATCGCGCTAGTTGGCGCTTGGGCGGCGCCGCATCAATTTCCTTTGGCTGTGCAAGCACTGTTAAGTGTGGTCATCGTCACTGCATTTGGTCCTTTGGTGTATCGCGTCGCTTATCAATCGCTTGAGGACGCAACGCCTTTGGTTTTACTCATCGTCTCGGTCGGTGTGCACTTTGCGATGGTGGGTTTAGGGTTGCTCTTTTTTGGGGCCGAAGGGTTTAGAAACCCTGCCTTTTGGGAAGAGCGGTTTTCGCTAGGCGCCGTGATGTTGTCGGGACAAGCCATCATCATTGGGCTCTCTGCCTTGGCACTCATCACGATGCTGTGGTTGTTCTTCGAACGCACTTTGTACGGCAAAGCCTTACGCGCCACAGCGGTTAACCGATTGGGCGCGCGTTTGATGGGTATTTCATCTCACGCCAGTGGTCAGCTGACTTTCACCATGGCCGCCTTGATCGGCGCGCTCTCTGGTTTATTAATTGGTCCAACGACCACTGTCTTTTACGACTCCGGTTTTTTAATCGGCCTCAAAGGTTTTGTTGCCGCTGTCATTGCGGGCCTATCAAGCTACCCCGTGGCTTTGGTTGGCGCGTTGTTTGTTGGCGTGGTGGAAGCCTTTAGCTCTTTCTGGGCAAGCGCCTTTAAAGAGGTCATCGTCTTTACTCTCATCTTGCCGATTCTGTTGTGGCGTTCGCTCACCAGCGGCGAATCTGACGAGGAACATTGATATGCGTATTCGTCAATTCGGATGGTCCGCTCTACTGGTCACGATTGCGCTCGTGGCTGTGCTACCTGTGCCAGAGTTTTGGATCTTGCAACTCAACTACATCGGCCTTTACGCGATGGTGTGTTTGGGTTTGGTTTTGCTCACTGGTGTGGCCGGACTAACCTCGTTTGGTCAAGCTGCGTTTGTGGGCATATCGGCTTACACCAGCGCATGGCTGACGCTTAACTTGGGTTGGTCGCCTTGGGTCACGCTGCTATTTGGCATGACGCTCACCGGTTTATCGGCCTTGGTGTTGGGCACCATCACCCTGCGTATGTCTGGGCATTACCTGCCACTCGCCACGATTGCGTGGGGGCTTTCGCTTTATTACTTGTTAGGCAATATTGATGCGCTTGGCAAATACGACGGCCTCTTAGGCGTGCCCACGTTGAGCATTGCAGGTTGGGACTTTGGACAAGGCCGCGCTTTGTTTGTCTTAATCTGGATTTTGGTTTTAGCTGCTGTTGCAGGTGTTCAGCACCTTCTCGATTCGCGACCCGGCCGCGCTATTCGCGCCCTCAAAGGTGGCACACAAATGGCCGAGGCAATGGGGGTAGACACGCGTCATTACAAAGTGGTGATCTTTTTGGTTGCCGCTTTGCTGGCGTCTGTTTCGGGTTGGTTGTTTGCGCACTTTCAACGCTCGGTTAACCCATCGCCATTTGGTTTGAAGATGGGTATTGAATACCTCTTCATGACGGTCATTGGCGGCGTTGGTCATGTCTGGGGCGCCATCACTGGCGCGTTCTTAACCAAAGTGCTGGAAGACCAATTGCAAGTATTGCTACCCAAACTCATTGGGACGAGTGGCAATTTTGAAGTCATCGTTTTCGGTGTCTTGTTGGTGTTGATGCTGAAGTTTTTGCCGCAAGGTTTGTGGTCACTCGTTGAAAGTCGTTTACCTCGGCAACAACGCAAAGTGGACTGGCAAGACGTGGAGCCATTGGCGCACGCACGCACGCACCCTGCTCGCGGCGAATTGTTGTTAGACGTTCAACAAATTCGTAAAGAGTTCGGCGGCTTGGTGGCGGTAAACGACATTAGTTTTCAAATTCATGCAGGCGAAATTGTTGGACTCATTGGCCCTAACGGCGCAGGCAAGTCCACCACCTTTAACCTCATCACGAGCGTGCTTCCCAAAACCAGCGGACGCGTGGTGCTGCGTGGGCAAGACATCAGTCATTCGCGCTCGCGCGAAATTTTGCGGCATGGCATGTCTCGCACTTTCCAGCACGTCAAGATGATTCCTGACATGACCGTTTTAGAAAACGTTGCCCTGGGCGCTTACACGCGCGGGGAATGCGGCGTGGTGAGTTCAATGCTGCGCATGAATCATCACGAAGAACAACAGCTGTTTAAAGAAGCTCAAAAACAGCTGGAACGCATTGGCATGGGTGAATATTTGCATGAGTTGGCAGGCAACTTGGCCATGGGCCCACAACGCCTGATGGAAATTGCGCGCGCACTTTGCAGCTCACCCGATTTGCTGTTGCTAGACGAGCCCGCTGCGGGTTTGCGTCACAAAGAAAAACAAGCCCTCGCCACTGTGCTTCGCCAATTGCAAAGCGAAGGCATGAGCATCTTGCTGGTCGAGCACGACATGGACTTGGTGATGGATGTTTGCGACCAATTGGTCGTGATGGAATTTGGCACCCTACTCACCCGTGGCACGCCCGCCGAGGTGCAGGCCAATCCAGCCGTCCGTGCGGCGTACCTCGGAACGGAGCATTGAGATGACAACCCTCTTAAAAGTAACCGATCTACGTGCTGGCTATGGTCGAGCGCAAGTGCTGCATGGCATCAGTTTGGATGCGGCACATGGTCAAGTCATTACCGTGATTGGGCCTAACGGCGCGGGCAAATCCACCTTACTCAATAGCCTGATGGGTATCTTGCCCTCGCACGGAAAAATTGAATTTAAGGGCGAAGATATTTCTGAGCTAACGCTAGAAGAACGCGTCATGCAAGGCATTGCGCTGGTGCCCGAGAAGCGCGAGTTGTTTAGCACTATGACCGTTGAAGACAATTTGGTGCTCGGCGGCTACCGACAAATGCGCGCAGGCAATGCTCAATGGACCGATCGCATTGACGATGTGTACGACTTATTTCCTCGCCTCAAAGAGCGACGTTTGCAACTCGCAGGCACGCTCTCGGGCGGCGAGCGACAAATGCTGGCGGTCGGACGCTCTTTGATGTCTCGCCCAGAGGTGTTGATGCTGGATGAACCCAGTTTGGGATTGGCCCCACTCATCGTGAAAGAAATTTTTAGCATCATCGAAACGCTGCGTAAAACGGGCGTCACCATTGTGTTGGTCGAACAAAACGCGCGCGCAGCTTTGGCTGTTGCAGACCACGGCTACGTGCTCGAAATGGGCGAAGTTAGCTTGCACGGCGTTGCCTCAGAACTGGCGCAAGACTCGCGTGTGATCGACACTTATTTGGGTGCAGCCCGCAAAGCATCATGAGCCACTACCAACCGCGCCTTGATGATGTGCGCTTCATCTTAGAAAACGTTTTGCATGCGCCCCAACGCATTGCCGAAATGCCGGCGTTTGCCGAAGTCGATGTCGACCTCATAAACCAAGTGCTTGAAGAAGCTGGCAAATTCGTAGCCGATCACATTGCGCCACTCAACCGCGTGGGCGACGAAATTGGCGCTCAATTTAAAAACGGCAACGTCACCATGCCGCCCGGTTTTAAAGAGGCTTACCAAGCGTTTTGGCAATCGGGCTGGGCCTCTCTCAGCACGGCGACGGATGACGGCGGACAAGCACTTCCGGCAGTTTTAGAAAGCGTTTTATACGAATGGCTTTCTGCCGCAAACCACGGCTGGACCATGGCACCCGGTTTGTTGCATGGCGCGTACGAGTGCATCAAACATCACGCAAGCGACGAATTAAAAGCGGCCTACCTCACCCGAGTTGGAACAGGCGAATGGCTCGCCACGATGTGCTTAACCGAACCACACGCGGGCAGCGATTTGGGCTTGTGTCGAACCAAAGCAGTTCCTCAATCTGACGGAAGCTATTTGCTCAGTGGCACCAAAATTTTTATTTCAGGTGGTGAGCACGACTTGACCGACAACATCGTGCATTTGGTCTTGGCACGCTTGCCCGATGCACCGGCTGGCCCCAAAGGTTTATCGCTTTTCTTGGTGCCTAAGTTCTACCCCGATGGTTCGCGCAGTGCTGCGCATTGCGAGCGTATCGAAGAAAAAATGGGCATTCACGGCAGCCCAACTTGTGTGATGCGTTTTGATGAAGCCCAAGGCTGGTTGGTCGGCGATGTGGGACGAGGCTTAAACGCCATGTTCGTGATGATGAACGCCGCACGTTTACACGTTGCCTTGCAAGGCGTTGGCCTGCTGGATGCCGCGTGGCAAAAAGCGGATGCCTACGCACACGAACGCCGTCAAATGCGCGCGCCCAAAGCGGCAGGTGTTAAAGGCGAAGCGACAGACTTAATCATTGAGCATCCAGCAATTCAACGCATTCTGAACACCCAGCGCGCTTGGATAGATGGCTCGCGCGTTCTAGCCTATCAAACGGGGCTGGCGTTAGACATTGCACGCTCTCACCCCGATGCGGCACAACGTGAATCGGCGCAGCGTTGGTGCGCGCTGATTACGCCCATCTTGAAAGCAGCTTGCACAGAGCAAGGGTTTCATGGCGCAAGCGACTGTTTGCAAGTTTTTGGCGGCCATGGGTATGTGAGCGAATGGGGCATTGAACAAAACGTGCGCGATGCACGCATTGCCATGATTTATGAAGGCACCAACGAAATTCAAGCCATTGATTTGTTGATGCGAAAAGTCATTGCCGATAGCGGCTGTGCACTCAATGCCATGCTCGACGAACTAGCCACGTCACTCGACAGCCAACACGCGCACGATGCAAAAGCTTTGCATTTGTTTGAACAACTTCGCGCCGTGACCCAAGAAGCAGTGGCCATGCAAACAACACCCAATGGCGCAGTGACTTTGAACTGGATTGCTGGCGACTATTTACGTCTTGCAACCCTAGCTTTGCTGTCGTGGGCTTGGAGCCAAATTTCGCATGCCAATGCGGCGCACCTTGATCGTTGGCAACGCCCTGCAGAGGCCTTACATGCTTGGGTATTGCCAGAATTTGAGATGCGCCTTCACATCATTCGCGCTCAATTTCGTGCATGACCAAGCAAGACATCGATACCTCTTACCTTGAAACGCTGCTGGGCTACAACGCACGGCGTGCCGCACTGACCATCATCAACCATTTCATGGAACAGATGACGGCGTTTGATTTACGTCCCGCCGATTTTTCTGTGCTCTCACTTATTCGCCACAACCCTGGCATCACCTCAAGCCAGCTGTGCAGTGCCTTGAATATTCTTAAACCTAATCTCGCTGTTTTTTTAAAAAATTTTGAGACCCGAAAACTCGTAAGTCGCAAACCGCACCCCACTGACGGACGGGCTATGGGGCTGACGCTTACCAGCGCGGGCGAAAAACTTATGGCGAAGGCAGAGTCCATCGCGATTGCCTCAGATCTCACCGTTTCTTCTGAGCTCAATGACCGCGAAAGAGAGACCCTACGGCGCTTGTTGAAGAAGATATATTCGCAAGATTAATGGCCGAAAATAACGGCTTCAATCGAACATTCATGGTCAAAAAAGGAGCCTCTCAGTGACGACTAAAAAATTTGCAAGCCAAGCGGACTTAGAAGAAAAGAAAGTCAGCTTCGTCAAACTGTCTGATCACGCATACGCCTACACAGCGGAGGGCGACCCCAACACCGGCATCATCATTGGCGACGACGCGGTTCTCGTCGCAGACACTCAAGCCACGCCTGCGATGGCGCAAGACGTGATTCGTCACATTCGCCAAGTCACAGACAAACCCATTAAATACGTGGTCTTAACGCACTATCACGCGGTGCGCGTATTGGGTGCAAGCGCCTATAAGCCCGAGCAAATTTTGGCTAGCCAAGACACCTACGACCTCATCGTTGAACGTGGTGAAGCGGACAAGGCGAGCGAGATTGGTCGCTTCCCTCGCCTGTTTCAAAACGTCGAAACAGTGCCTCCCGGTATGACTTGGCCCACCATGACTTTCACCGGAAAAATGACTCTCTGGTTAGGCAGCCTAGAAGTGCAGTTACTCCAAGTGGGTCGCGGCCACACCAAAGGCGACACCGTCGTTTGGTTGCCTAAAGATCGGGTGTTGCTCTCGGGCGACTTGGTTGAATTTGACGCGACGCCCTACGCTGGCGATGCCTATTTCAAAGACTGGCCTCAAACTTTGAAAAACATTGAAAAACTCAATCCTCTTGCGCTCGTACCCGGACGTGGTGCGGCACTCTTGGGTGAAGACCGAGTCGCGCAAGGGCTTGAGATGACGCGTAACTTCGTCAGCGATTTGTACGCCAGCGTCAAAGCCGGCGCAGAACAAGGCCGTGACCTGAAGGAGGTTTACCGCGAAACCTACGCCAAGATGAAACCCAAATATGGCAACTGGGTCATCTTTGACCATTGCATGCCGTTCGATGTCACTCGTGCCTACGACGAAGCCACTCAGTACCCAGACCCTCGCGTATGGACTGCAGAGCGCGATCGTCAAATGTGGGAAACACTAGAAGGCTAACTTTGTACCTATGAGCACCGCCACACGCCATCATTCCTACCCTTTTCAAGGGTCTGGCGCCGAAGTTCAAGCCATTCGTTTTCCTTACGAACGATCGGCAGACCAAGACGCAGATTCACCCGTGTTGCACCCCATCGTCATCGTCGGTGCGGGTCCAGCGGGCTTGTCTTTGGCGATTGACTTGGCGATGCGTCAACAACCGGTGGTGCTGATTGACAACGACCATCAACTCTCGTTTGGCTCGCGGGCTTTGTGCTTCGCCAAACGAACCCTTGAAATTTGGGATCGCTTGGGTGTTGGACAGGCCATGGTGGACAAAGGCGTGTCGTGGAATTTAGGCAAAGTCTTTTTCCATAACGACGAGTTATATCAATTCAACTTACTGCCCGAAGAAGGACACGAAAGACCCGCCTTCATCAACTTACAGCAGTACTACTGCGAAGGCTATTTGGTGCAACGTGCGTTGGAGTTGGAGCACCTTGACATTCGATGGGGCAACAAACTCACTGGCCTAAAAACGTTTGACGATCACAGTGAGTTAACGATTGAAACGCCCGATGGCCCCTATCAAATGCAGGCGCAATGGGTCATTGCCTGTGACGGCGGGCGCTCCACCACACGGCAGCTGATGGGGCTAGAGAGTAAGGGCCAAATCTTCCAAGATCGCTTCTTGATTGCCGACGTCAAAATGACCGCCGACTTTCCAACTGAGCGGTGGTTTTGGTTCGATCCGCCCTTTCACCCCAACCAAAGCGTGTTGCTGCACCGCGAACCAGACAATGTTTGGCGCATTGACTTTCAGTTGGGATGGGACGCTGATCCCGAAAAAGAGAAGAAGCCAGAAAATATTATTCCGAGGGTTCAAGCCTTACTGGGTAAAGACACAGAGTTCACTCTCGAATGGGCTAGCGTTTACACCTTTGCCTGTTTAAGAATGGACAAGTTTGTTCACGGTCGCGTTATTTTTGCCGGAGACAGTGCGCATGGTGTCTCTCCTTTTGGCGCGCGCGGTGCAAATAGCGGCGTCCAAGACACAGACAACTTGGCTTGGAAACTAGATTGGGTTCTGCGTGGGCTAGCCCCATCCAGCCTAATCGATACGTACGCTATCGAGCGCGAATTTGCAGCAGACGAAAACATCTTGAACTCAACCCGATCGACTGATTTCATTACGCCTAAGAGCCCCATCAGCCGACTCTTTCGCGATGCCACATTAGGGTTGGCCAAAGAGTTTGAATTTGCACGCCGCATCGTCAACAGCGGCCGACTTTCTGTGCCTGCAACGCTGACTCAGTCAACTCTCAACACGCCCGACACAGATGCTTTTAATGGCAAGCAAGTGCCCGGCGCACCCCTGACAGACGCACCCATTAAAAAGCCAGATGGACAAGCGAGTTGGCTGTTGCGTGAATTGGGGCATGACTTCACTTTGATAGTCTTTGGTGAAGCCCCAGCTTGGGCTTCAAAAATTCCACATACACAAACGGTTGTGGTGGGCGAAGATATTTTTGATGCGCAGGGCCTGCTTGCCCAACGCCTAGACGCATCCCAAGGAACGGCCTACCTCATTCGTCCAGATCAGCATGTGTGCGCTCGCTGGCGAAATCCATCTGAAGATGACGTTAAAAAAGCGCTTGTCAAAGCGACTGCCGGTTCTACAAAAATTCTTGGAGCTTGAGATGCTAAACACCCGTGCTACAAGCCTCAACTACGACGACATGTACGAAGCGCTAATAACGGCACACCGAGGCCTGACGGACGAACAAAGCCACGCGATGAATGCGCGACTTGTCCTGTTACTCGCCAACCACATTGGTGATTTAGAAGTGCTAAAAAATGCGTTCACGCTCGCCCGAGGCAGTGCTAACAATCAAGCCGACGTGTCGTTGCAGGCCATCGCGCCTGTGGCACCCGTGCACTCGACCCCCTCAAGCCCTTAGACTCTTACGCCCTTAAATCAACATGAACAAGCCCATCATTTGATGGCTTTAGTTCTAGAGTTTTAGGCGGAATTGAAGCGCTGGCTTTGAAGCCTTGCAGACTTTGCGCATTTACCAGCTTAGTCTTGTATTCGCGCATAAAGTGCTGCGCAGAATAAAGGTTGTTGCTCTTCAATGCGGCACCGATCTTTGCCAAATCGGGGTCATGAGAAAAGGCAACATCAAAATTCAGAAGTGCCGTGAAAGCGTGTCTCGCGTGCTCTAAATCACCCGCCTCGAGCGCTGAGAAAAGGACGTGAATTTTGTGGGCACGGTTATGCCGACCCTCGCCCGATGAGGACCCCTGCCGGCCGAACTGGCGCAGGTTATTTTCGATACGAAATGCGTTAGCTGTGTCCATGATCGACTCCTTGATTAAAGTTAGTCAAGACCTCACGCCAAGCATCACGCATAAATGATGCCAAGTTTTTTTGACACGCTAAAGAGAGTTAGCTGGCTATATAAGAATGCAATTGTTGTATTAAATCTTTCTGCTCAGCAATCATTTCGCGCACAACATCCCCGATCGATATCATGCCGAACAAACTGCCGTCCTTGAGCACAGGCAAATGACGAACGTGCTTGTCCGTCATGATCTGCATGCACTCCTCAATTTTCTGATCAGCGTTAACCGTTATGACATTCGAAGTCATGATTTCGCTGACACGCGTATCGTGACTATTTTTGCCCTGAAGAATAACTTTTCGAGCGTAGTC
>CAZEAQ010000019.1:14504-17187 GCA_964510145.1 uncultured Bordetella sp. | reverse complement strand
GCCAGTCAAGTTCAGCACTGCGAGCGTTGCCACACGTTTACAACGCAAACAATTTGCGATACCTGTTTAGACGAAACCCGGGACGTTACGCGCTTGTGCGTGGTTGAAACTCCAGCGGACCAATCTGCGGTTGAGCGCACCGCCGCCTACAAAGGTTTGTATTTTGTATTGATGGGTCGAATCAGTCCGCTTGATGGTTTTGGCCCTAAAGATATTGGGTTGCAAAAACTCATGGAGCGCGCCAGCGACGGCGTTGTGACCGAGGTAATTTTGGCCACCAATTTCACCGCCGAAGGTGAGGCTACGGCGCATGTTTTAGGCGAAGGCTTGAAACGCCGTGGCGTGCAAGTCACCCGTTTAGCGCGGGGCGTGCCCGTAGGCAGCGAGTTGGAATATGTTGACTTAGGAACCATCGCGCACGCGATGGTCGATCGGCGTAGCGCTTAGTTTTTGGTCAGTTAACGCTTTGCCACCTTCGTGCTGACGTTGCCTTTTTTGTCCTGCCCAGCTAGCTTTTTATTTCCGCCTTTGGCCTCTTTGCTGGATGCGGTTTTTTTGTCTTTCGCACCTTTACCTTTTGCCTTGGCTCGCGCCACTGCCTCGGGTGATAAGTCAAGGTGACCGTTATCTGCAACATGTGCGGCTACATCGTCAGGCATGCTCGATGTGCGCGGAACCAAAAGTGCTGAGCCAGCACGAATCAACATTTTGGGAGGAATGTTGTTGATGTTGCGAAAGTCGGCTTCGCTCATGCCAACGCGTTTAGCAGCATCTGCCACTTTCATCGTGGAAGGTGCAATCCAAGCGGTCCAAGTGGCCATTCGTCCGGTGGGGGAAGCTTCGTAGTTGCGTTGAAACACTTCGGCGTTATCCCATGGCAACAAAATATTGGGCGTACCAGCGGCCAACAAAACGGGACGACTGGCGGAGGGGTTCAAAGCTTTGAAACTATCCACCGAGACTTCGGCCAACTTGGCAACTACCGTGACGTCCATGTCGCGAGGCAGTGGCACGCTCTGGAAATACGGGTGGTTAGGAATGCTATGCAACACAACATTGAAAGCGTTGGGGTTGCCCACAATGTTTTTCATGGCCTGCAATTTAGGCACATACATCCGCGTTTCCATGGGCATGTTTAAGTCGGTGTAGTTAGTTGGCATGCCCGCGCGTTTATTGCGAGCAATGGCTTTGCCGACGTTGCCTTCACCCCAGTTGTAGGCGGCGAGTGCGAGGTGCCAGTCGCCAAACATTTTGTAGAGACGGTTTAAATAATCGAGCGCGGCGCGGGTTGAGGCTTGAACATCTCTGCGGTCATCACGAAATGCGTTTTGCTTCAAGTCGAAGTATTTGCCTGTGGCTGGCATAAATTGCCACATACCGCTGGCACGAGCGCTGGAGACGGCCTGTGGATTGAAAGCGCTTTCAATGAAAGGCAGCAACGCCAACTCAGTGGGCATCTTGCGTTGCTCGAGTTCTTCAACGATGTGGAACAAATATTTACTCGAACGCTCAGTCATGCGAGTCAAATACTCAGGCTTGCTGGCATACCACTGAGTGCGGTCGGTGACCAAATCTGTCTCTAAATCGGGCATCGCATAGCCTTTGCGAATGCGGTCCCATAGGTCATTGGGCAGATTTGCATTGACCACCACACGCTCGCGTTTGATGCTGCTTTGCACTGCGGGAGTCGAGCCGCCTTGAGCGGTGGTGTTTGGGTTTTGTAAATTAGCGCATCCACTCAGCAATGCGAGGCTGACGCTGATGACGGCAAATAAAAATCTCATTTGAAATTGTTCTTCCATTCGCGAAGTGCCGCAAACACAGCCACATCGTCTTTTTGTTCTGTTGCTGAGAGTCCAGCATGATGTGTAACAGCGCGTCGCACATCTGGATGTCTAGCCCGTAAAAACGGATTGATCTGCAATTCGGTTCCCAGATGAGCGGGCAGGGTGGGTGTTCCCTGTTCTCTGAGACGCTGGCACTGCGTCATGTAAGTCTGTAAATCGTTGTTTTCAGGTTCCACGGCGAGCGCAAATCGCAAGTTCGAGAGAGTGTACTCGTGAGCGGGACACACTTTAGTTGTAATTGGCAGGCTAGCCAAATGGTCCAAAGATGACATCATTTGCGCTGGTGTGCCCTCAAAAATACGTCCACAGCCGCCAGAAAAAAGCGTGTCTCCGCAAAATAAAACGGGACCCAATTCGGTTTGTGGCAGAAAGTAAGCCACATGACCGGCGGTGTGCCCGGGAACGTCAATGACCTCGATGTGTTGGCCGAGCAGCTCAAGGGTTTGCCCATGCATGACATGTTCGAGCTCAACTCCTGCTGGTTCAGCCACGTTTTCGCCTGCTGGCCAGAACACTTTGGCGCCTGTGGCTTGGTGCAATTTAGCGACACCTCCCACATGGTCAGCATGGTGGTGGGTGACTAGAATTGCCGTCAACGTTAGCCCATGCGTTGCCAGTGCTTCAAAGACTGGGGCGTCATCGCCAGGATCGACGACGACGGCATGTTTGCCTTGTTGCCATAACCAAAGGTAGTTGTCGGAAAACGCAGGTAGTGCAATCAGCTTCATGACATCAGAATTCAATAAAAACGATAGTTTCACCGATAGTTTGCATCAGTGGCTCGAATCTCCCGCGGGTCTTTATTTGCGTGCTTGGGAGCAAACTTATTTGGATCG
>CAZEAQ010000019.1:12680-14404 GCA_964510145.1 uncultured Bordetella sp. | reverse complement strand
GTAGAGCGCGTGCTGGTGCCTGAGGGGCGGGTGGTTGTTTGCGGCTTCAACCCCAATAGCTTGTGGGGGTTGAGTAAATCTTGCCGAAGAGGCTTTACCGAGGTGGGCGACTTTATCGGTCATCGCCGCTTGCGCGATTGGCTGCAACTTTTGAGTTTTGAAGTGGAGTCCACCAGCTTTGGCTGTTACCGGCCCGCTGCCAAGTCAGACCGTTGGTTGCAGCGCTGGGCCTGGATGGATGAGGCCGGAGTTCGGTGGTGGCCCATATTGGGCGCTGTGTATGGGGTGGTGGCGGTTAAAAAAGTCAGAGGAATGCGTTTGTTGTCACCCGCTTTTAAACGCGCTTCCTCTCAAAGAGCGGCCGTTGTGACGACGGTGTCGAAAGGGATGGAATGAACGCGGTTGAGATTTATACCGACGGAGCTTGCAAAGGCAACCCCGGGCCGGGGGGGTGGGGCGCTCTATTGCGTTCACCTTCGGGACAGGAAAAAGAGCTTTTTGGTGGTGAACTAGAGACCACCAACAACCGAATGGAACTGCTGGCGGTGATAGAAGCCTTGCGCGCCCTGAAGCGGCCGTGTCAAGTGGCCTTGTATTTAGACAGCGAGTACGTTCGCAAAGGAATAACCGAATGGATTCATGGCTGGAAGGCGCGTGGATGGCGCACTGCCGCTAAGCAACCGGTTAAAAATGCGGACTTGTGGCAACAGCTCGATGAGCTGACGCACCAAGGTGATCACGAGATTGTTTGGCATTGGGTCAAAGGACACGCTGGACATGTCGATAACGAACGTGCTGACGGACTTGCAAACAAAGGTGTTGAGCAAGTTTTGTCCAGTCAAAATTGAAAATGGCGCTGGTATATTGCGAACCCAAAACATATGACATTCTCTAAATTTCAACCGACATTTAAGAAAAACAAATACAAGATCATTGCGCTGACTGGTATTGTTTTAGCCTCCGTTCTTGCTTGGTGGCTGCAAGCTCCCAAAGTCGATTCGGGAGCTCAAGCGGGTGCTCGTGCCGTTGGCGTTGAGGTGGGGAAAGTTCAGAAAATTTTGCTTCGCGATGATGCACAGGCAGTTGGCACCTTGCGTTCATTGCAAAACGTCGTGCTTCGCCCAGAGGTGGCTGGGCGAATTCTTTCGCTTGGTTTTGCAGATGGCGCTCGGGTTAAGGCGGGGCAAGTATTGGTTCAACTCGATGACACTTTGCAACGTGCAGAGGTGCAGCAGTCACTCGCGCAGCGGTCGGTAGCGAGGGCGAACCACAAGCGAAATCAAGAGTTGGTGGCGCAGGGTTTTATTGCCCAGCGCGTGTTGGACGAGAGCAGTGCGGCCTTGCAGGTGGCAGAGGCGCAGTTGGGTTTATCGTGTGCGCGCTTGGACCGTATGCGTTTGATTGCTCCCTTTAGCGGCGTGGTGGGTATTCGTGCCATCAACATTGGCGACTACGTCAAAGACGGCACAGACCTGATTAACCTAGAAAACATTGGCAGTCTTTATGTGGACTACCGTTTGCCCGAGCGTTATCAAACCAAGGTCACAGTGGGGCAAGTGGTGGAGGTCAAGTTAGACCCGTTCCCTGGCCGAATTTTTAAAGCAAAGGTGCAGGCGATTGATCCGTTGATTGAGTCCAATGGTCGATCGATCGGCGTTCGTGCCACGTTGGCCAATACAGCAGGCGAGCCTATTGCGCCAGCCTCAAGCGCCGCTAGTGGTGCT
>CAZEAQ010000019.1:11264-12580 GCA_964510145.1 uncultured Bordetella sp. | reverse complement strand
CCCAGTATGTTTGACCGCACGCGCACTGAAAAATCGCTTGATCAAGAGGGGCCATTGCGTCCGGGTATGTTCGCGCGAGTGACCGCCGTATTCGCTGTTAAACCCAATGCGTTGGTTGTGCCAGAGGAGGCCATCGTGCCTCAAGGCGGCAAACAATTTGTTATCAAAGCCGTCGATGCATCCAGCGTTGCATCCGCAGCAAGTGCGCCGACTTCTGGTTTGGTCTCGCAACGTGTTGAAGTGAAGTTGGGCATTCGACGTGCTGGATTGGTCGAAGTGATGAGTGGGTTGCAAGAGGGCGAGTCCATCGTTTTGGCGGGTCAACAACGACTGCAAAAAGATGGCTCTGCGATTCGTGTGGTGGAGTTAGGTCGTCCTCCGGCTAGCGCTGCTTCTGCAGGTGCAAGTGGCGCGTCTGCCGCGGCCTCGATGGGTTCTTCGGCCGCAAGCCGATAAGCACCGCAAGGAACTTATATGCAGTTGCCCGAAATATCCATTCGTCGGCCGGTCTTTGCGACCGTTTTGTCATTGCTCATCGTCTTGGTGGGCATCGTCTCGTTTACAAGGTTGAACGTTCGGGAATATCCAAAAATTGATAACCCCGTGGTCACGGTTGAAACCAAATACACGGGCGCGTCCAGCGCGGTGGTTGAATCGCAAGTCACCAAGGTGTTGGAAGATTCTTTGTCGGGTATCGAGGGCGTTGACGTCATCACCTCCATCAGTCGACAAGAACAAAGCCAAATCACAATTAACTTTGTGTTGAGTCGAGACGCCGACTCGGCCGCGGCAGATGTGCGCGACAAAGTCAGTCGCGTTCGTCAGCGTTTACCGCAAGGCATTGATGAGCCGGTCATTGCCAAAGTTGAAGCAGATGCTTTCCCGGTGATTTGGTTGTCGTTCAGTGCTGACAATTTGAACGTCTTGCAACTGACCGATTACGCCAACCGCATTGCCAAGCCCATGATGCAAACGGCACCCGGTGCCTCCGATGTGCGTGTGTACGGTGAGCGCAAATACGCCATGCGTATTTGGCTAGACCCAGACCGATTAGCCGCCTACAAGCTAACCACGCAAGATGTGGAAGATGCCCTTCGCCGTTCTAACGTCGAGGTGCCAGCGGGTCGTATTGAGAGCCAATTGCGCGAGTTCAACGTCACCGCATCCACGGACTTGCAGACTCCCTACGACTTTATGCAGGTGGTCGTTAAGTCAGCAAACGGTATTCCTGTTCGAATGAGCGATGTCGCGCGAGTGGAGCAAGGGCCGCAATCAGAGCGAACTTCAACACGCTTGAACGGCAAAGAAACGATTAC
>CAZEAQ010000019.1:6110-11164 GCA_964510145.1 uncultured Bordetella sp. | reverse complement strand
CTCGCCATTGGTTTGGTGGTGGACGACGCGATTGTGGTGCTTGAAAATATTTATCGACACATTGAAGAGGGAATGTCGCCATTCCATGCCGCGATTAAAGGCGCCAAAGAGGTGGGCTTTGCGGTGGTTGCGATGACCATGACTCTGGCTGCGGTTTATGCGCCTCTGGCTTTTACGCCGGGTAGAACGGGTAAGTTATTCACTGAGTTTGCTCTGGCGTTAGCAGGGTCCGTGATTGTTTCTGGTTTTGTGGCGCTCACGCTATCGCCCATGATGTGCTCGATCATGTTGAAGCACAACAACAACCCCAGTTGGTTTGACGTGACGATGGAGCGTTATCTTCAGCGACTCTCCAACGCTTATGGCTCGCTTTTAAAGTGGACGTTGTCTCGCGGCGTTGTGTTCGGGCGCGAAATGTCTCGCCGTTGGTTGGTCGTCGCTGTGATGGTGGCTGCGGGCTTGGGCACATGGGTTTTGCTTTTGACGACCAAAAGCGAGTTAGCGCCTCTTGAAGATCGCGGTGTCATCTTGACCGTCATCAATGGCCCCGATGGCGCCACCATGGACTACACCACGCGCTATGCCCAAACCATTGAGCGCATGGCGAATAAGTACACAGAGTTCGATCGAATTTTTACTGTCGTCGGTAACCCAACGGTGGCGCAGGGTAACGTTTTTTATCGCGCTCTTCCTTGGGAACAGCGCAAGAAAAGCACCCTCGAAATCGCGCGTGAAATGACACCTGCGGTCGCCGGATTGCCGGGTGTCAATGCGTTTCCAATTACGCCTCCATCTTTGGGGCAAGCGTTTCGCGAACGTCCGCTTAACTTTGTGATCTTGACTTCAGACAGCTATCAAAACCTGGCGCAAGTGGTACGTAGTTTTCAAGAAGAGATTGCTAAAAATCCGGGCATTGTGAGTGTCGACACAGACCTGCGTTTGAACAAACCAGAAATCAGCATGGAAGTCGACCGAGAGCGTGCCGCTGACATGGGTGTTCCTGTTGATCAAATCGCGCGAGCGGTTGAAACCATGATGGGCGGTCGTCAAGTGACGCGGTTTAAGCGTGAAGGTGACCAATACGATGTGATTGTTCAAACCGCACCCACAGGCCGCGACACGCCAGACGATATTGATCGCATTTTTGTCCGTGCCAAAGGCGATGTGATGATGCCGTTATCGTCGCTCGTCAAAATCAAAGAGGTGGTTGTGCCGCGCGAGCTAAACCATTTCAGCCAGCGACGAAGCGCATCTATTTCGGCCAATTTGGCGCCCAATTATTCTTTGGGTGAAGCACTTGTTTTTATGAATCAGGTGTCTGCAAAGGTGCTCAAGTCAGGTTACTCAACCGACCTCAACGGCACGTCTCGCGAGTTTGTGAAGTCGTCTGGTTCTCTGGTTATTGTTTTCATCTTGGCGCTGCTGTTTATCTTTTTGGTTTTGTCTGCGCAATTTGAGAGTTTTGTGGATCCATTCGTCATCATGTTGTCGGTGCCTTTGTCGATGGTCGGTGCGCTTTTGGCGCTTCAGCTCAGTGGCGGCACGTTGAACGTATTCAGTCAAATTGGTCTCATCACGTTGGTGGGGCTTATTACCAAGCACGGAATTTTGATTGTTGAGTTTGCCAATCAATTGCGCGAAGAAGGCATGGAACTATTCGCCGCCGTCACGCAGTCAGCCACGCTTCGTTTACGCCCAATTTTGATGACCACAGGCGCGATGGTTTTAGGTGCTATTCCTCTTGCGCTGGCAAGCGGAGCGGGTGCGGAGAGTCGCAAGCAAATTGGTTGGGTCATCGTGGGTGGCATGAGCTTAGGCACTTTGCTCACTATCTTTGTGGTGCCAACGATGTACACGTTATTGGCTCGCAACAAGGTGCCCGGCGCCATCACCATTCGTCATGAAGATGACGAAGTGGGGGCGTGATTTTTTAAATCACGCCTTCAAACATCATCACGTCCACTTCGTCACCAATAGCTACATTGCCCTGCGCGTGGTGCAGCACGATGAGCCCATTGCCTTGAACCATCGAGCTCAAAACACCAGAACCTTGGTTGCCAGTGGTGCGCACTTGTAGAGAGCCATCGGGGGCTTGACTGACCAGGCCACGTTGGTATTCGGTTCGACCTGCTTTCTTGCGAAGCGGCTCCAAGCTCTTGGCGCGAAGCAGGGGTGCTGGTTGGGCGTTGCTGCCCATCATGCGTAAAAGAGCAGGGCGTACAAAGGCTAAAAACGTCACCATCACAGCCACAGGGTTGCCGGGCAACCCAAATAAAACAGACTTGCCAATTCGGCCCACCGCCATGGGGCGACCGGGGCGCATGGCAATTTTCCAGAAGGCAACATCGCCTAACTTCTTCATCATGGCTTTGGTGAAGTCGGCTTCTCCCACGCTCACGCCGCCGCTGGTAATGATGGCATCAGCTTGTTGTGCAGCTTCGCTAAAAGCTTTCTCTAACAAAGCGGGGTCGTCGCGAACCACGCCCATGTCAATCACCTCGCAGCCCATACGCGTGAGGAGTCCGAAAACTGTGTATCGGTTGCTGTCGTAAACCGCACCCTCACGAGGTGCGTCACCCAAGCTCAAAACTTCATCTCCCGTTGAGAAGTAAGCCACACGCAGTCGGCGGTGCACGCGGACATCTGCCATGCCCAGACTGGCGACGAGCCCTAATGCCGCGGGCGTGAGATGTTGGCCTGCAAGCAGCGCGGGCTTGCCCTGCATTAAGTCTTCGCCAGCCAAGCGGCGGTTGTCTCCGGCTTTAAGTAAGTCGGCGGGAATGGTGATGTTGGTGACGTCGTGCTCAGAATGAATGTGCGTCAATTCTTGAGGCACAACCGTGTCTAAACCATCGGGCATGATGGCGCCCGTCATGATCTTGAGGCACTCGCCCGCGTTGACTTTGCCTTGCCAAGCCTGCCCCGCTAAAGCTGTGCCGACCACACGCAAGGTCAAAGGTTGATTGGGGCGCAGCTGCGATGCATCAAACGCAAAGCCATCCATGGCTGAGTTGTTGTGCGCGGGCACGTTGATGGGCGAGATGATGTCGTGTGCCAGCACGCGACCCAGGGCATCGAATAAAAACGCGTCTTGCGATTCATTCACAGAAACCGGCTGCACCAAGTGCGCCAAAAATTCGCCGACCTGTGAAACGCTAAGGGCTTGTGGGTCGTAACCTTGCAGCGCAGCGGCGATGTCTTCAATGCTTTTCATGAGGTTGCAGCGTTTTCAAGAGATTGCAAATCTTCCAATGTGTTGACATTGGCAAAGGCGAGCGGGTCATCGGTGGGTTGATCAAAGGGCACTACGACGGTTTTGTGCTGGTCAGTCCATGCATCAATCTTGCGGCCGCCTGATTGTGTGAAACGCACCAAGCTCTCTAAAAGCTCTAGCTTCAACAGACAAAACACAGGTTGCGTTTGCCCCTGACTGTCTGCAGCCATGGCAATGTCCGCGTTGCTTTGGCTGAGCGCACGGCTTAAGCGTTCGGCTAAATCGAGAGGAAGGCGAGGCGAGTCGCAGGGCACCGTCAACACATAAGGTGTTTCGGCCCGCTCTAACCCGACCAGAAAACCAGACAAAGGCCCTGCAAAGTCTGATGACGCATCGGGCCAGACAGAGACACCAAACGATTCGTAGGCAGACAAATTGCGATTGGCATTCACCATCACGCTGTCCACTTGTGGGCCTAACCGCATGAGGGTGTGCAAGGCGAGGGGAATGCCGTTGAAGTTTTGCAAACCTTTGTCAATGCCGCCCATGCGGCTGCCGCGCCCGCCTGCCAAGATAACGCCGGTGATGTCTTGAGGTTCGATCGTCATCAATATTTGCCTAGTTGACTGAGTTGAATTAGCCGCCGATGTAGCTCATCTCGACCCGACGTTGCGCAGAGTTTGTATCTGCAGGCAACGAAGCGCGAAGCTCTGAATAACGATCGTCTCTGTGCTGCCAGATGTGGCCGATGGCAGACGCAATGTCTGCGTCGTTCGCTTGTTGCTCGCGCATCAAAGTGCGTAGGTCATAGCCTTGGGTGGCAAATAAACACAGATACAACTTGCCTTCGGTAGAGAGTCGAGCGCGGTTGCAATCTCTGCAAAAGGCTTGTGTCACGCTGCTGATGACGCCTATTTCTCCCAGCTGTGGATCGAACTCGCCGCGTTCATTGGCGTAGCCCCAGCGCTGCGCGGTTTCTCCGGCGCTACTGGCTTGTAAGGCGACTAAGGGAAAGGTTTGACGCACATGCTCAATCACTTCGGCAGAAGGAACGACCTCGTCCATCTTCCAGCCATTGGTTGCGCCCACATCCATGTATTCGATGAAGCGAAGCGTGATGCCTGAGCCTCTGAAGTGACGCGCCATGGGTAATATTTGGTTCACGTTGGTGGTGCGCTTGACCACCATGTTGACTTTGAGCCCGGTCAATTGGCCTTGTGCATCAAGTCCCAAGCCGGCTTCTTTGGCGGCGGCAATACCTTCTAAAACATCGGTCACCGGAAAGTCCACATCGTTCATTTGACGAAAAACTGCGTCATCCAATCCGTCAAGGCTCACAGTGACGCGGTTCAGACCGGCATCTTTAAGAAGCTTGGCTTTTTTGGCCAGCAAGGAGCCGTTGGTGGTGAGTGTGATGTCGAGTGGAGTGCCATCTGGCGTGGAAATGCTGGCGAGTTGGTGAATGAGTATTTCTAGATTTTTGCGAAGCAGCGGTTCGCCACCTGTGAGGCGAATTTTGCGAACACCGTGCGCTACAAAAATTTTGGCAAGACGCGTAATTTCTTCAAAGTTCAACAAATCACCGTGGGGCAGGTAGGCGTAATCTTTGTTGAATACCTCTTTGGGCATGCAGTAGTTACAGCGAAAGTTGCATCGGTCTGTGACGCTAATTCGCAAGTCGTGCAACGGACGGCCTAGGCCATCGGCAAGCAAACCTGTGGCTGCAATGGTTTGCGCGGGGACGGTTGCAGCAAGAGCTTTAAGTCGTTGATCGACCAGAGGAATGACGCGTTCAGACATAGCCTTAATTTTGCCTGACCCCTGATTCCCTTGAGCCTTG
>CAZEAQ010000019.1:0-6010 GCA_964510145.1 uncultured Bordetella sp. | reverse complement strand
AGCAAGGCCACGATATTGATGATCTTGATGAGCGGGTTAACCGCTGGACCTGCGGTGTCTTTGTAGGGGTCGCCCACTGTGTCGCCCGTGACAGCAGCTTTGTGCGCCTCGCTGCCTTTGCCGCCGAAGTGACCGTCTTCAATGTATTTTTTGGCATTGTCCCAAGCGCCGCCGCCCGTGCACATCGAGATGGCGACAAACAAGCCTGTGACGATGGTTCCCATCAACAAGCCTCCCAAAGCAACAGGCCCAAGTAAGACGCCGACCAGAATAGGAACAACGACAGGTAAGAGCGATGGAATCATCATTTCCTTGATCGCTGCGGTGGTCAGCATATCGACCGCACGGCCGTATTCAGGTTTGCCTGTTCCTTCCATGATTCCGGGAATTTCGCGGAACTGGCGGCGCACCTCTTCAACCACCGCGCTGGCAGAGCGGCCCACGGCCTCCATTGCCATTGCGCCGAACAAATAGGGAATCAAGCCGCCAATGAAAAGTCCCACGATCACCATGGGGTCGGACAGATCGAAGCGAACCGCTTTGCCCGCACTTTCTAGCTTGTGGGTGTAGTCGGCAAAAAGAACCAAGGCGGCCAATCCGGCAGAGCCGATGGCGTAGCCTTTGGTCACGGCTTTGGTGGTGTTGCCCACCGCATCCAAAGGGTCGGTGACATCGCGCACGCTGCTGGGTAACTCTGCCATTTCGGCAATGCCGCCCGCGTTATCGGTGATGGGGCCATAGGCATCCAGCGCTACCACAATGCCCGCCATACTCAACATGGCTGTTGCCGCGGTAGCCACGCCGTATAAGCCGGCCAAACTATAGGCCGCCACAATGGCCGCGCACACTGAGAGCACGGGCCACGCGGTTGACTTCATAGAGATGCCAATGCCCGCAATGATGTTGGTGGCGTGTCCGGTTGTGCTGGCTTGTGCCACATGCTTGACGGGCGCGAAATCGGTGCCGGTGTAGTACTCGGTAATCCAAACCAAGGCGGCGGTGAGCACAAGGCCCACAGCGCAAGCGCCAAACAAGCGCATTTGCGTGCCGTCGCCCAGCGCGTTGTCTGGAATCATGGCGACGGTGACAAAGTAAAACGCAATCAGGCTGAGCACGCCAGCCACGATGAGCCCTTTATAAAGCGCAGGCATGACGTTTTTCATCTCGGGGGAAGCTTTGACAAAGAAGCACCCCACAATGGACGCCAAAATCGAAACGCCGCCTAAAACCAAGGGGTAAAGCACAGCTTGCATGGGGGCAGAAGCCACCATCAAGGCGCCTAAAACCATGGTAGCAATTAAGGTGACCGCGTAGGTTTCAAACAAATCAGCGGCCATGCCAGCGCAGTCGCCAACGTTATCGCCCACGTTGTCTGCAATCACCGCAGGGTTGCGCGGATCGTCTTCTGGAATACCGGCTTCGACTTTGCCCACCAAGTCTGCACCAACGTCAGCCCCTTTGGTGAAGATGCCGCCGCCTAGTCGAGCAAAGATTGAAATGAGCGAAGACCCAAAGGCAAGACCAATGAGTGGGTTCAACATTTCCGCTAAATTTTTGTCAGGCGTGTAATTGCCATTGCCAACTAAAAACCAATAGAAACATCCCACGCCCAGAAGACCAAGGCCCACCACCAACATGCCCGTGATGGCGCCCCCTTTAAACGCAACATCGAGCGCTGGGCCAATGCCATGCGTCGCAGCCTGCGCGGTGCGAACGTTTGCTTTAACGGACACGTTCATGCCAATAAAGCCGCAAGCGCCTGAGAGCACTGCACCCACCACAAAGCCTAAGGCCGTGGTTGCTCCCAGAAACAGACCGATCAAAATGGTTAACACAACGCCAACGATGGCGATGGTGCGATATTGACGAGCGAGATAGGCTGCTGCACCTTGTTGAATAGCTGCAGCAATTTCTTGCATTCGCGCATTGCCTGCATCCATGGCAAGGATGGATGACCTGGCCCAAAAGCCGTAAATCACTGCAACTAAACCACAAGCAAGCGCAAAAATGAGCGCTGAGTTTCCAGACATAAAGTCTCCTTGATGTTGTTTCGCTAGAAGGTGGCGTCACGCTTGAGGTTGCTTGATCGCCACCGCTGCGTTGCTTCCTCCTGCGAACTAGAAACCTAGTTGCGCTGATTGGCCAACGGCGCCACTTTAAGGCATCGGGACAGAGGTGCAAGCCCCATGAAAGTAAAATCGGGGTTAATCCCTACTGTTTCCATTAACTTTCAAAAACGAGACACCATGTCCCTTGATAACGTCACCCCCGGTAAGAATGTTCCAGAAGCTTTCAACGTCATCATCGAAATTCCGATGAATGCCGACCCCGTTAAATACGAAGTCGACAAAGAGACTGGCGCCATTTTTGTAGACCGTTTCATGGGAACGGCGATGCATTACCCCACCAACTATGGCTATGTGCCAAAAACGATCGCCGGTGATGGCGACCCGGTTGACGTTTTGGTCATTACGCCATTTCCGCTCATTCCAGGTGTTGTGGTGCCGTGCCGCCCCATTGGCATTTTGTTGATGGAAGACGAAGGCGGTCAAGACGGTAAGGTTTTGGCTGTGCCAATCGACAAAATTTTGCCCATCTACAGCCACTGGAAAAAGCCAGAGGACATGAACGAATTGCGCTTAAGAACCATTGCTCATTTCTTTGAACACTACAAAGATTTAGAACAGGGCAAATGGGTCAAGGTCAAAGGGTGGCATGGCCCAGAGGCTGCCATGAAAGAAATTACAGACGGCATCGCCAACTACAACAAAGAGCGCGGCTAATTAATGCTGTCGACAGCGGGTTTTTTCTTGAACGGATTCCGTTCAGCTAAGTGCTCCAGGTACTGATCGACCCCTTGACCCTCGCGCTCTAGATAACGAGCCACGGCATCAGAAAAAGCTGGGTGCGCTAACCAATGCGCACTGTAGGTGGCTGTGGGCATAAGAGCGCGAGCCATTTTGTGCTCGCCCTGAGCGCCACCCTCAAACCGTTTGACGTTGCGTGCGATGCACCATTGAATGGGTTGGTAATAGCAGGCTTCAAAGTGCAGACAATCCACGCGCTCCAAGGCGCCCCAATATCGCCCGTAAGAGACGGCGTGGTTGCCTTCTAAATCTTGAACCGCCACTAAGCTGGCCGCAATTGGATTGCCGTTGCGAATGGCTGTAAACATGACCCAGTTTTCGGGCATGTTTAATTGCATGCTCTCAAAAAAAGCACGCGTCAGGTAAGGTGCATTTCCGTGCTCTAGGTATGTGCGCTCGTAGCAACGATAAAAGAAGTCCCAATGCTTGGCGCTGATGTCATTGCCCTCTGAAATCTCAAATGAAACGCCAGCGTCCGCCACACGCCGTCTTTCTTGTTTTATTTTTTTGCGTTTTTCTTGAGACAAGTTGGCTAGAAAGCCATCAAAGGACTCAAAGTTTTCGTTGTGCCAATGAAATTGAACAGTTTGGCGTTGCATCATTCCCAATGAGTCGCATGCTTGACGGTCTGCGTCGCTGATGAAGAGTAGATGCAGCGATGACAAGTCGTTTTTTTGGCAAATTTGAAGCAGAGCTTTTAACAACTCTTGACGCGAATGCGCGTCAACGGCCAGCAGGCGAGTGCCGGGTACGGGTGTAAAAGGCACGGCAGCCAACCCTTTGGGGTAATAGGCAAGGCCATGTTCTGCATAGGCATTGGCCCAAGCCCAATCGAACACATATTCACCATACGAATGGTTTTTTAAATAAAAGGCACAGCCCGCAACCAACTGGTTATCTTTCCAAAGCGAGATGAATTGGGGTATCCAGCCTGTTTCTGGAACCGCACTTTTGCTGGTTTCTAAGCCTAATAAATAGGCATGACGCAGGAAGGGCGATGGCGCGTCTTGTGCTTTTAGCAGCGCATCCCAGGCTTGGGAGGGGATTTCTTGCAGGCTATCGTGTATGCGAATGACATAATCCATTTTGATTTTTTAGACCTGTTTTACTTTGGCCAATGTGCTCGATGTCATGACTCTCAAAATTTGTGTTGCTCAGTTGAATTTTGTTGTGGGTGACATGGCTGGAAATGCCCAAAAAATTATCGACTGCGCGACGAAGGCTTATCAAAGCGGATCGCGCTTGGTCCTAACGCCTGAATTGTCTTTGTGCGGATACGCCGCTGAAGATTTGTTTTTACGTCCGTCGTTTGTTCAGGCCTGTGATGATGCCTTGAAAACGGTGTCCGAGAAGCTAAGCGGGTTAAAAGGTCTGCATGTCGTGGTGGGGCATCCGAGCGGAGGCGATGAGAGAACGCGATCAGTGTCCGTTCAAAAACGCTTCAATCAGGCGAGCGTCTTGAGTGAGGGGCGAGTCGTTGCCACTTATTCCAAACGGGAATTGCCCAACTATCAGGTATTTGATGAGCGGCGCTATTTTTCACCCGGACATAAAACTTGTGTTTTCGAGGTGGAAGGTGTTCGCGTCGGCTTGTTGATCTGCGAGGACGCTTGGTTTGATGCGCCAGCGCTCGAAACGCAATCTGACGGTGCTCAGTTACTCGCTGTCATCAACGCCTCACCTTTTCATGTTGGTAAAGGTGACGAACGAGAGCAGGCCATGCGCGGTCGTGTGGCTGCGACGAAATTGCCCCTTATTTACGCCCACTTGGTAGGCGGGCAAGATGAGGTGGTGTTTGAAGGACGTTCTTTTGCACTCAATGCGGACGGCTCTCTAGCGGGACGTGCGCCAAGTTTTGCTGAGGCTTCGTTTGAGGTGCTCACACAGACATCGAACGCGACTTTGCATTTGTCAGCGACCCAAGCTGATGGCGGTTCTTTAGAGGCCGATTTGTGGCATGCCTTGGTTTTGGGCGTGCGCGACTACATTGGTAAAAACGGCTTTCCGGGTGCCTTGTTAGGTTTGTCTGGGGGAATAGATTCAGCCTTGGTTTTAGCCATTGCCGTTGACGCGTTGGGGGCTAATAAAGTTCGCACAGTCATGATGCCCTCGCCATACACGGCAGAAATTAGTTGGGTTGATGCCCGTGATATGGCCAAACGCTTGGGCGTTCGTTATGACGAGGTGTCAATCGTTCCGGAGTTCGAGGCCTTTTTGGCCTCTCTCAAGTCTGACTTTGAGGGAACCCAGCTCGACACCACGGAAGAAAATATTCAAGCTCGAATTAGAGGAACGCTTTTGATGGCGTTGTCGAATAAATTTGGTTCGATCGTTTTGACCACCGGTAACAAGAGTGAAATGGCCACCGGCTACTGCACCCTTTATGGAGACATGGCTGGCGGCTTTGCTGTGATCAAGGATGTTGCCAAAACCTTGGTCTTTAAGTTGGCACGCTGGCGCAACGCCAACGATCCTTATGGCACAGGGCAGGCGCCTATTCCTGAGCGAATCATTACGCGTCCGCCGAGTGCAGAGTTGCGTCCAGATCAAACCGATCAAGACAGTTTGCCGCCTTATGAGGTGCTGGATGAAATCGTCTCGCGGTTTATGGAGAACGATGAAAGCTCAACGGACATCATCGCAGCGGGCTTTGATCGCTCTGATGTTGATAAAGTAACACGACTGATCAGGCTGAACGAATACAAACGCAGACAATCTCCAGTGGGGATTCGTGTCACGCACCGCAGTTTTGGTAAAGATTGGCGGTATCCTATAACCAATAAATTCCGAGCCTAGCCATAGGCCTTCTCATTGAATTCAAGGACGTTGACTTATGAAACAAATTACAGCCGTCATTAAACCCTTCAAACTTGAAGAGGTTCGTGAAGCGTTGGCCGAATGTGGCGTGACCGGCCTAACCGTGACGGAAGTCAAGGGGTTTGGCCGTCAAAAAGGCCATACCGAGTTGTATCGTGGCGCCGAATACGTGGTCGATTTCTTGCCTAAAGTTAAAGTGGAAGTGGTTGTGAAAGCGGAAGATGTAGACCACTGCGTTGACGCTATCGTGCGTGCTGCACGCACAGGGAAAATTGGTGACGGCAAAATTTTTATTACTGCCGTGGAGCGTGTCGTTCGTATCCGCA
>CAZEAQ010000018.1:4273-18138 GCA_964510145.1 uncultured Bordetella sp. | reverse complement strand
TACCCACAAATGAAGACGATCTTGATTGGATTGCCTCAACCATGGGGTTTGAGACTACACCCGCTTTTCTAGCGCAACTCAGTCAGCATCGAGAACTTGTTGCGCAAGAGTTTGACCGACTCCTTGGGCTGGAAGAAAAAGTTGACTCAGCCACAGCGTCAAACGCATCCGAAGCGTCAGCGCCACGCAACCTGTCGAACGACTATGTTGATTTACAAAGTTTGCTGCCCGACTTGAACGAGAAGTTGCGCGAGCGCGTGTCGCACTGGTCTGAGCAACCCCGCGTGCGCGCGTTACGCGACGAGGGGTTACAACGCTTACTCAAACTTTTGCAACGCACCAACGCATGGGTTGAACAAGGCCTCATCAGCGAGGATGCTGCCGTTCGATGGAGCGATTGGATTGAGCCCTTGTTGCGACGCGAAAGCTATTTAGCTTTGTTAATCGAACGCCCTAAAGTTCATGAGCAATTGCTTCGCTTATTGGGCATGGCGCGCTGGCCAGCCAAGTATTTATTGCAGCATCCTGGCGTGATTGACGAGCTGGCTGGCGATGCTCTTTTGGCGGAACGATTTGTTCCCGCCGAGTTTGAAGCCGAGCTGTCTCGTCGTTTAGCCTCGCTGCAATCAACCGGGCAGGCTGATGAAGAAACACTTTTAAATCTGCTGCGGCGGGCGCATCATGCCGAAGTTTTTCGCACCCTTGCGCGTGATGTAGAAGGACGAATTACGGTCGAACAAGTCGCCGACGACCTCAGCGCATTGGCAGACTGCGTTTTAAAAATAACCAGTGCGTGGGTTTGGCAAAACTTCAAGCAGCGTCATCGCGACGAACCGCAATTTGCCATCCTGGCCTACGGCAAATTAGGCGGCAAAGAGCTGGGTTACGGCAGTGATTTAGACATTGTTTTTGTGTACGAAGACGCCGACGAACGTGCAGGCGAAATTTATTCAGCCTATGTGCGCAAGCTCATCAATTGGTTGACCGTTAAAACAGGCGAAGGCGACTTGTACGAAATTGACACCGCACTTCGCCCCAACGGCAACTCTGGCCTTTTGGTATCCACGTTTGATGCGTATGCCAACTATCAAGAACAACGTGGCGACAACACCGCTTGGACTTGGGAGCACCAAGCCATGACACGCGCGCGTTTTTGCTTAGGTTCTGACGCTTTGCGAGCACGCTTTGATCAGGTGCGCGCCAACGTCATCAATGCCAAGCGTGACTTACCTTCGTTGCGTCAAGAAATCGTAGCGATGCGCGACAAGCTTCATGCGGCGCACGTCGTCAAACCCGATTTATTCGATGTGAAGCACAGCGCAGGCGGCATGCTGGACGTTGAGTTTGCAGTTCAATATTTAGTGCTGGCCCATGCGCAAGCACACCCCGCTTTGCTTGCGAATGTGGGGAACATTGCCTTGCTTTTAATGGCTGAAGAAGCGAAGTTATTGCCACCCGGCATTGGTGTTGCAGCGGGTAGCGCTTATAGAGAGTTGCGTCGCGTGCAACATCGTGCGCGCCTTGATGAACTCCCCACGCAAGTGCCGACTACTGAGCTTCAAGCCGAATGCGCCAGCATCCAAGCACTCTGGCAATCGGTGTTTTAAGACGCTCTTATTTTTTGCACCAGCGCTGTGGTTGAGTAGCCCGACACAAACGGGATGGCTTGCGCTCGACCACCGTAGGCTTGCACCACTTGTGTTTCGGCCAGTTTGCTCATGTCGTAATCGCCACCTTTGACCAATACGTCTGGGCGTATTTCTGTAATCAGTTCGAGCGGGGTGTCTTCATCAAACCATGTCACCAAACTCACCGACTCCAAGGCTGCAATGAGTGCGGCGCGATCGGCTTCGTGGTTCAAGGGGCGGTCAGGCCCTTTGCCCAATCGACGCGCTGAGGCATCGCTATTGATCGCCACCACCAAGCTGCCACCCAAACTGCGGGCTTGGGCTAAATACGATGCGTGCCCGCGATGCAAAACGTCAAACACGCCATTTGTAAACACAACCGGCCCGTGTTGGCGCAAGTCTTTGACGCGAGATAGGGCGTCTTCTCGCGAAGTAAGTTTGGCTAGAAACGTTGGCTCTGGGAGGGCTGGGTGCGTCATGGTGCGCAATTTTAGGCGCGCACTTTTAGGCGGGCAGTTTTAGGAATTCACGACGTGGAGCGACCGCCACTCCCCAACGGCCTCTGAGATTGAATCCAAACCACTCAATACTTTGACGCGACTCAACGTTTTGCGACGCAGCGCGGGCGACTGCCCGCCCGCCCAAATGTCTACCGTTTGCGGCAACAGTTCGCGCAGCTCAATTAAGCCCTGCGCGACGTGGTTGGGGTTCATGTTCACACTAAAGCTCAGTGCCACCACATGCACGTTGTGCAGTTTGGCAGCCTCGGCGATATCTCGAACCGGCGTTTGTGTGCCCAACGAAACACACCGACAACCCTGCAAAGCAATCATGCTCTCGGCCATCAATAACCCCATTCCGTGGGCCTCTTGGGGGAATGTCGTGAGCAACACACAGGGCGAGGCGTTTTGTGCCGGGCTTGGCAAAGCGCCTATGGCTTGACGGAGTAAACCCGTGACACATTCGGTGTACATGTGTTCTTCGTGCACGGCTAGTTCACCACGCGCCCAAGTTTCACCAACGAGCGCCGTTAGCGGGGCCACGACATCGGTCACAAACCGTTGCAACCCATCTTGGCTGAGGGATTGCGTGAGTTGCCTGCGCAATCCGTCGCCGTCGTGCGCTCTTAGTTTTTCAATGTAGCTCTGCAAATCCTCACCAGAAGCACCTTTGGCTAAACGCGCCATGGCTAGGCTGTCGTGTCCTTGACTTAAGTGTTGCAAAGCCTCCATGCTTTGCGCAACGATGCGTCCAGGTCTGTGGCCCTGGTCCATCAGTCGCTTGATGATTCGAAGCTTCTCGACTTGCGACATGGGATAGATGCGCTCGCCATTTCCGTCGCGACTTGGCTCAGGAAAACCATAGCGACGCTCCCAAACACGTAAGGTATCTTTGCCAATCCCTGTGTCACGCTCGACGGCAGCGATGGAAAGCATCACATGGGTAACTTGATCGCGTGAATTCATGGTTACAAGAACTTAGTTAAAAATGGGGTTAACCTAGTCTGTCTTAGACAATAATTGCCTTTTAAGTGATCATACCTAAATATGAAACTGAACATAACCCCCTTTTTCGCTTTATTGCTGTGGGCATTAGCCTCTAGTGGGGAGGCTCTTGCTGCAACGCCCGGCGACAAAGCGGCATGCCCTGCCGTTTTACAGCACACAGTGGCCAGGCTACAAGACGAAAAGCCACAAGCGCTTTGTCAATACGCAGGGCAGGTCGTTGTCGTGGTCAACACCGCTAGCTTTTGCGGGTTCACGCCTCAGTACAAAGGTTTGGAAGCGCTGTACGCAAAATACAAAGACCAAGGCTTGGTTGTTTTAGGTTTTCCAAGCAACGATTTTTCACAAGAGCCAGAGAGCAACGCAAAGATTGCAGATTTTTGCGAGAACACGTTTGGCGTGAAGTTCCCGATGTTTGTCAAAACCACGGTGAGAGGCGGCAATGCTCTGCCTTTGTTTAAACAACTTGCAGAAAAAACCGGAACAACTCCCAAGTGGAATTTCTACAAATACATCATTAGTCGCGATGGCCAACAGATTCAAAGTTTCAGTGCCATGACAGGGCCACAAGACAAAAGCTTTGTGCAAGCCGTTGAAAAACAATTGACGATGAAAGACATCGCACGATGACTCAACGCATTGCCATCGTCGGCTCGGGTATTTCGGGTTTGTCTGCCGCACACCATTTAAAAGGTCAGGCACACATCACGCTGTTTGAAGCAGGCGATTATTTCGGAGGCCACACCCACACCGTGGACGTGACTTTGCCCACCGCATCGGGAGAACAAACCTATGGCGTAGACACAGGGTTTTTGGTCTACAACGAGCGGACATACCCTGGATTGATTGCCTTATTCGAGGCCTTGCAGGTGCGCACTGTTAAATCAGACATGTCTTTTTCAGTGCAAGTCCCTCAGCGCAATGGAGCTCAAAGTTTGGAGTGGAACGGTGCCAACTTAAACACCGTCTTCGCCCAACGCTTGAACTTATTGAACCCCCGTTTTTGGTCCATGTTGCGCGATGTGATTCGCTTTAACAAAATTGCGACGGCGCTGGCTGAGCGCAATCAAGACCAAGAGCTGGCTCAGCCTTTGAGTGAGTTTTTAGCAGCGCATCAGTTGGGCGCAACATTTCGCGATTGGTATTTACTGCCCATGCTCGGATGCATCTGGAGTTGCCCCACCGATCAAATGCTGCAGTTTCCGGTCGCCACCATGATTCGGTTTTGTCATAACCACGGACTCATCCAAGTCAACCACCGACCGCAGTGGTTCACAGTAGAAGGTGGGGCACGCCACTACGTCGAAAAAATTATTGCCCACATCGAGGACAAAAGACTTCACACGCCGGTACTTCGCATCGATCGTCACGAGGGACAAAAGTCTGGCGTCACCGTTCATACGACGCAAGGCTCAGAACATTTCGATGCTGTTATTTTGGCCACACATGCCGATCAATCACTCGCCATGCTGAGTGCGCCAACACCGCTAGAGCAGGCAACGCTGCAAGCCATTCGCTATCACCCCAATCAAGCGGTGTTACACACCGACACATCCGTGATGCCCCATAAAAAACTGGCTTGGGCAGCGTGGAATTACGAGCGTGCCGCGCAAGAAGCTACCGAGTCAACACGCGTGTGTTTGCACTACTGGCTCAACTTATTGCAACCCCTTCCATTCACACAAGATGTGTTTGTGTCGCTCAACCCTGTCCGAGAAATTAACGAGGCAAGCGTGCTTGGCAGGTACACCTACGCTCACCCCGTTTTCGACTTGGCGGCCATACAAGCACAAACGCAGATGCCTTTACTTCAAGGCAGCCAACACACTTGGTATGCCGGTGCATGGATGGGATACGGTTTTCACGAAGATGGTTTTAAAGCAGGACGCGATGCTGCGCAACGCCTACTCGCCACGATGCGTTTATGAACAACACCGTGCGCACCCCCTCACTCGCTCAACCTTTAATTGGGTTTGGGCAAGTGCGCCACACGCGGCTGCGACCCAAACGACACGCCTTTGTTTACGACACTTATTTTTTAATGTTGCCCATGCGCAGCCTGTCTGCGATGCCTGTGGCTGATCGACCATTCGCGATCAATCGGTTTGCAGCCATCAGTTTTTATGATGTTGATCATGGCAACGGACAGACCGCATCACAGGGCGGCGCACTGGGTTGGTTGGAATCACTGTTACATGAAGCCGGGATTGAAGACGCCACGGGTGAAATTTGGTTGCACTGCTACCCCAGAGTTTGGGGCTACACATTTAAACCCGTGAGCTTTTGGTATTGCCATACAGCCGATGATCAGTTGCGCGCCATCGTGGTTGAAGTCAACAACACATTTGGCGAGCGGCATTGCTATTTGCTCGAACACCCACGTTATGGCGTAGAGCAAACGTCGAGCAAGGTTTTTCATGTGTCGCCATTCTGCGAAGTACAGGGCACCTATCGGTTTCGCTTTATGCGCACACACGATCACACCGTCGCTCGTGTCGATCACGACGATTCGGACGGCCCATTGATTGAAACCAGTGTGAGCGGCGCATTGCAACCCATCTCACCCTCTGCACTCAGACGCGCCGTGTGGGGTTACCCCATGCTCACCCTAATGGTGATGGCGCGCATTCATTGGCAAGCACTCCAGCTTTGGTTAAAGCGCGTGCCGTTTTTTTCGAAACCCGTTCCCCCCAAAGATTTTGTGACTCGCTGAATTAAAGGTTCAATAGCCATGAACACCTCTACCTCAAATCAAACTCTGTCACCTGCGCGTGTGACACAAAAAATTCCGAACGCTGCTCGCCGTGTGATCAAGCTACTCGAGCGCTTGCAACATGGCACGCTCAGTGTTCAATGGCCTGACGGGCAAGTGCAACAGTTCGGTCAATTGGCCGAAGATCAATCAGGCATTCATGCCACGCTGCACTTGCACAACTGGACACCCCTCACCGAAGCCCTGAAATCGGGTGACATTGGCTTTGCCGAAAGTTATATCGCTGGCGACTGGACCACCACCAACTTGGCAGATTTACTTCAGCTCTTAGTCGCGAATAGACGCGACATGGAAGAGGTGATTTACGGACACTGGTTAGGGCGATTGTTTTATCGCATCCGTCATTTGTTGCATCGCAACACACGCAGCAACAGCAAGAAAAATATTCACGCGCACTACGACCTGGGCAACGCGTTTTATGAACTCTGGCTCGACCCCACCATGAACTATTCATCCGCGTGGTTTGATGGTGATTTAAAGCAACCCATGGCGGATGCTCAAATGGCGAAGGTTCGGCGCGCATTGCGAATGGTCGAAGCAAAGCCGGGCGATCGCATCTTAGAAATCGGCTGCGGATGGGGCGCTCTGGCAGAGATAGGCGGTCTTGAGTTTGGCGCACAGATGCATGGCGTCACACTCAGTCATGAGCAACTTGCCTTCGCGCAAGCAAGAATGCAGCGACTTGGCTTAAGCGACACCACGCAACTCAAACTACAAGATTACCGCGACATCAATGAGGCCCCTTACGACGCCATTTGCTCGATTGAAATGATTGAAGCGGTTGGCCAAGAATACTGGCCCACTTATTTCGAATCCGTCGCAAAACTATTGAAGTCGGGCGGCAAAGCGTGCATTCAAACCATCGTGATTGATGACGCTTTATTTGAACGCTACGTCAAAAGCACCGACTTTATTCAGCAATACATCTTTCCCGGTGGATGCTTGCCTTGTCCACGCGAATTTCGCGCACAAGCAGAGCGCGCGGGCCTGAAAGTAGTGGATGAACTTTTGTTTGGTTTGGACTACGCAGAAACTCTGAGACGCTGGCGCCATCAATTCATGGCCGACAAAACTCAAGTGTTACAACTGGGTTTCGATGAACGTTTTATTCGCATTTGGGAGTTTTATCTCGCTTACTGCGAAGCCGCTTTCGAGCAACACAACATTGACGTTGTGCAATTCACACTCCTAAAACCTGAATGACCATGAACACGCCTTTAACCGACTGGCACAACAAAAGCGTTTGGCTCATCGGTGCATCAAGCGGCATTGGCTTGGCAACAGCCAAAGCGCTGCACGCCAAAGGCGCTCGCGTTGTGGTCTCTGCACGCAAAGCCGACTTACTTCAAACATTTGTAGACGCCCATCCGGGAGCCCAAGCGGTTGTGCTCGATGTTTCAGACGCATCGGCCATTGAGCAAGCCACGCAATATGTGCAAGAACAACAAGGCTTAGATGTGGTCATCTACTGCGCGGGCTATTACAAACCTCTGCGCGCCGTGAATTACTCACTTGATGAGATGCAGCGGCACTTAGAGGTGAACTACCTCGGCGCTCTCCGCGTTCTTGATGCGGTTATTCCTCGTCTACTGGTTCAGGCACACGGCCATATCAGCTTGGTGGCGAGTGTGGCGGGCTATCGCGGATTACCCATGAGCTTGGCCTACGGCCCGACCAAAGCTGCGCTCATTCATTTGGCTGAAGCTTTGTATCTCGATTTATCGCCGTATGGCATTGGCGTGAGTTTGATTAACCCCGGCTTTGTGGAAACACCTCTCACCGCACAAAACACTTTCGAAATGCCCGCGCTCATTTCGCCAGAACAAGCCGCTAGCGCCATGCTGCGCGGCTGGGCTAAGGGAGTTTTCGAAATTCATTACCCCAAACGATTTACGCTGTGGCTGAAGTTCATGCGTTTGCTGCCCTACCGCATTTACTTTGCGCTGGTTCGACGTTTCACAGGTCTTTAATACGATGACAACTGCTAGTACTTCGCATTCATATGAAGAAACACTTCAAACTGTGGTTCACTTTTTTGAACAATTACAGCCCTCTGATGTTTCGCGCATCGCAGATCTTTACACCGCTGATGCTCAGTTTAAAGATCCCTTCAACGAAGTGACTGGAACGGCAGCGATTGAACGCATTTTTAATCACATGTTTGAGTCGCTAGATGCCCCACGTTTTGTCATCACGCAACAAGTCGTTCAGCCACCCAGTTCGCCTACTTCCGACGTTCATTGTTTTGTGACGTGGGATTTCTTATTTGCCATGCGGCGCTTTGATCCACAGACCACACAGATAGTTCGTGGCGCAACTCACTTGGTGCTTCGTGAATCTATGGGCAAATGGCGTGTTGCTATTCACCGCGATTACTGGGACGCTGCCGAAGAACTCTACGAGAAGCTCCCATTGGTTGGCAGCTTCATGCGTTGGCTCAAACGTCGAGTCAACGCATAAGTAGATTTAAACAGGCGCCGTGTCTTTAAAGCTTTGGCGCTGACTCAAACGCTCATAGAGCGCCCCTAAATTGGGGTGTTCGCTTCGCCAGTCGATGTTGGGAAAACGAAAGTCTAAATAACCCAACGCACAACCCACGGCAATATCCGCCAAGCTGAGATGCGTTCCTAAACAATGACTGCGATCAGACAATGCACGATCCATTGCACGCAAACTGTCGTTAATTTTCTTCAGTTGGCGATCAATCCAAGCTTGGCTGCGTTCACCCTCTTTACGCCCCGGCCAAGTTGCCTCAAGGCGAGCCAATATGGCAGCATCGAGCAAGCCATCGGCTAGCGCCTCCCAAGTCTTTGCTTCAGCTCTTTCACGACCACTTCCTGGAATGAGCTTTCCAACGGGCGAGAGTGTGTCCACGTACTCAACGATCACGCGCGAGTCAAACAAAGCCTCGCCGCCTTCCATGATGAGGCAAGGTACTTTTCCAAGCGGGTTGGCTTCGGAAATCGTAGTGTCGGCAGCCCAAACGTCTTCCGTCACAAACTCGTACTCTAATTTTTTCTCTGCCATCACGATGCGAACTTTTCGCACGTAAGGGCTGGTAATTGCGCCAATGAGCTTCATGGGTTTTGCCTAAAAATGAAGGCTCTATTTTATCTAGCTTGCGTATACATGGTGTTAGTTACGAACACCTAAAATTAAGAGATGAGCTCTACAAACAACACATCCGCCACACTCTCAGCCAGCGCCATTCAAGCCGCCGCACAAGTTACCGCTCTGTCGCCCCTTGACGGACGCTATGCGGCCAAGGTGTCTACTTTGCGACCGCTGATGAGCGAGCAAGGATATATGCATCGCCGCGTGCAAGTAGAAATCGCTTGGTTCATTGCATTAAGCGATGCGGGTTTTACAGAGTTCAAGCCGCTTAGCGCCGATTCGCGCCATTATTTGCTGAGCCTCGTGAGCCAGTTCAGCACCGAGGACGCACTTGCGATCAAGGACAAAGAGCGCGTCACCAACCACGACGTCAAAGCTGTTGAGTATTGGATTAAAGACAAATTCAAAGGTCACGCAGATCTCGAAGCCGCAGCCGAATTTGTGCACTTTGCGTGCACCAGTGAAGACATTAACAACACGAGTCACGCGCTGCAACTTCAAGCGAGCCGAGATGAAGTGATCTTGCCCGGGCTTGATGCCTTGATCGCCAAGCTTCGCGAAATGGCCCATACGTATGCCGACGTTCCCATGCTCAGTCGCACCCACGGGCAAACAGCAAGCCCAACCACCGTTGGGAAGGAAATAGCCAATGTTGTGGTTCGCCTCAAACAAGTTCGCGAGCAAATTGCAAATGTCCGCATCATGGCCAAGATGAATGGGGCCGTAGGCAACTACAACGCGCATTTGAGTGCTTGGCCTGAATTTGATTGGGAAGCCTTTAGCCGCCAAGTTGTCGAATCACCTGCGCCACTGGGGTTAGGTTTGACATTCCAGCCTTACAGCATTCAGATTGAACACCACGACTACATGGCCGAATTGTTTGATGCAGTTGCGCGAGCCAATACGATCTTGATTGACTGGTCGCGCGATGTGTGGGGGTATGTGTCTTTGGGTTATTTCAAACAGCGTTTGAAGGCCGGAGAAATTGGCTCTTCAACGATGCCGCACAAAGTAAACCCCATCGATTTCGAAAATGCCGAAGGTAACTTAGGGCTTGCCAATGCCGTGCTCAAACACCTTAGCGAAAAATTGCCCATTAGCCGCTGGCAACGCGACTTAACCGACTCCACCGTTTTGCGCAATATGGGCGTTGCATTGGGCTACACCGCATTGGCCTACCAATCGTTAGGGGTTGGGTTAAACAAGCTTGAGCTCAATCAAGAAGCGCTAGATGCTGACCTTGACGCCGCATGGGAGGTCTTAGCTGAACCCATTCAAACCGTCATGCGTCGCTACGGCGTTCAAGGTGCTTACGAACAACTCAAAGAGGTGACGCGAGGCAAGACAGTCACATCAGAGGCTTTGCACCAACTCATTCGTTCTCTCGATATTCCACAAGCGGACAAAGATCGTTTGCTCGCCATGACGCCAGGCAGCTACGTGGGTAAAGCCGCTGAGCTAGCCCGCCGCGTTTAAGCGATACCGGCTCAACTCATGGCAATTAAATCTACGATTTTTAAAGCGAACGTTCAGATCGCCGATATCGATCACAACTACTACGCAGATCACGCCCTCACCCTTGCGCGCCACCCCAGCGAAACCGACGAACGCATGATGATTCGCTTGGTTGCGCTCTCGTTACAGGCGCATCAACTGCAAGATATTTGCAACGGCGACGGCGTACTCAGTTTTGGCGCAGGACTCTCTGACCCAGATGAGCCCGATGTCATGCTGACCGATTTCACGGGCCGTAAACGCCTGTGGATTGAAGTCGGACAGCCCGAAGAAAAGCCTTTACTCAAAGCGTGCAGCAAAGCAGATCAAGTCATTCTTTATGTGTTTTCTAGCGCAGGTGATGTGTGGTGGAAAACCATGCAAAACAAACTCATCAAACCCAGCACGCTTCAAGTTTGGCGTATCGCCAGTAGCGCATCGCAAGAGTTGTCCAAACTAGCGGAGCGCAGCATGCAACTTCAAGCCACGATTCAAGAGGGTGTGGTGATGATGAGCAATGGCAAAACGACTGTTGACATTGAATGTGAGCGCTGGAAATAAATTAGCGTTTCAAGCGCTAGTTCGCTATTTTTTCTGCCTCATTCAGCGCCCGCTCAGCATATTTGTTAAAGCGCCAAGAGGTGCCCAACATCGTGATGCGCCGCCATGTGCTGCGCTTCTCACCGGGTGACATCTCTGGCCAATACTGCACCTCTTCAAACGTACGACCACAACCCTTGCACTCTTCATCACCTTGACTGGTAGAGCAAATCGCAATGCAAGGTGCATCTGGCGTTGTGCGATACCAGGCCAGCCACGCCTCGTAGGCTTTGGGTGGAAAACCTTTTTCAGAAGCGGTGTCTTCGCGGTAATAAATCATCAAGGCATAAACCTCCGCTAGCGCACGTATTTCGGGCGCCAGCGTCACACCGTCGGGTGAAGGTTTTTGAGTGCGCCAATAATTAATGGCCGCCTCAATATCGGTAATGTGTATGCCTGCCATCGCGTTAGAGTTTCGGTTCTAAAAAGCTTGTATTGCGTCTAAGTTGGGGGGTGAATCATAGCTGGGATGCTATGCTGAAAACATCATGAAATTGCTAATGACTTGGGTTCTACATGCCACTGCGCTGATGGCATTGGCACATCTTTATCACGGCGTCGAAGTCACCGGTTTCGGTGCCGCTATGGCTGCGGCTTTTTTAATTGGTTTGTTTAATCTTATTGTTCGGCCTGCGCTGGTGGTGCTCACATTACCCGTGACATTTTTTACGTTAGGCCTGTTTTTATTTGTCATCAATGCAGCGCTTTTCTGGGCGGCTGCGGGTTTATTAGACGGGTTTTATGTCAGCGGATTTGGCGCTGCACTCTTGGGTTCTTTGTTGTATTCCGTGTTTGGCGTCGTGATCGACTCAGCGCTCGAGCGTTTGTATCCGCCGCAAATTCTCTAAGTCGCGCAGGCGTGCATCAATGATCGAGGCTTCAATGTGGCCCGCACGATCCAGTTTGCCCTCATTACCGAGTTGATGCCCCAAAATTTGAGCCGCTTTGAATCGGTCAATCGCTCCGGCATAGTCCAGCTCATGCGCACGCGACTCCGCCTGCGCACGAATGGCGCGTAACCCATCACCTTGCAACTCGTAGGCTGAGGACAGCAAACCCCAAGCGTAGGCATCGCGCGGGCGAAGCGTCAGCCATGTTTGTAGTTCACCTGCTGCCAACTTCGCTTGTGCTGGCTTTTGTGTCGCAACACGACTTTGCGCGAGTTGCATTCGCGTAGCACGATCGTTCGTTGCTGTCGGCAACGTTTTTTGCTCCAGCAGTTGCACCGCCTGCGTTGGGTCGCCTGAGGTCGTGGCCAGCTCAGCGGTCAATAAACGCACGATTCGAAGCGCATGACCGTCCAAGCCATTTAAGCCTTGCAAACGCGATAAAAACTGCCGTGCCGCAGAAAAATTACGCTGCTTGATCTCGGCCATTACAGCGGCATACAGGATGCCCGCTTGCTGTGCTTTAGTCGCGTTTGTCATGGAAGCCGCATTCGCTTGTGCGCTAAGGCTTCGAAGCAATTCAGGACTTGGTTTACTGAGCACTTTTGCACGCGCGGCCAGCATGCTGTGCGTGGGCGTTAAAACGATTGGTTTTTTAGCTGGCATGAGTTGCTGCCGTGCTTGTGCATCTGCAATACGTTCACTCGTCATTGGGTGACTGCGCAGGTAGGGGAACGAGCCGTTGTCGTTTAAGCGTGCCGCCTGTTGAAGCTTTTCAAACATGGTGACAAAGCCTTGAGACTCAAACCCCGCGTCGGCCATGACCACATAGCCAATGCGATCGGCCTCACGCTCCATGTCGCGAGAAAAATTAAGCTGGCTCTGAATTGCAGCAGCTTGCCCCCCCACTATGACCGCGCTGGCGGCATCAAACCCACCCGCAGTTGGCGTTCGGCTTGCAGCCAACATGCCCAAAATCATGGCCCCCATCACCATCGGCCCTTGTCGACCTTGCTGTGAAATCATGCGTGCAATATGGCGCTGCGTCACATGGCTCAATTCGTGCGCCAACACAGAAGCCAATTCATCGGCGCTGCTCACTGCCGCAATGAGCCCCAAGTGCACGCCCAAATATCCGCCGGGCAATGCAAACGCGTTAATGCTGCGATCGCGAACCAGCATCACTTCCCAAGCAAACTGTTGCTCAAGCTCTGCGGTCAAATCGCCACGTTGACGCGCTGAGGCGAGCAATACTTGCCAAATGCTCTGCAAATAGTCACCCAAGACGGGGTCGTCCAAATAGTCCGGATCACGATAAATTTCTCTCGCAATGCTCTCACCTAAACGACGCTCAACGCCCAGCGGAATTTCTGCACCGTCGCCTAGATTAGGCAACCGCCCTTGGTTTAGCTGCGCATACGCAAAAGGTGCGGGCATGGCCAAAGACATAGAAATTCCAAGCACAACCATGCGCTTCCAAAGGCGAAAGGAACTTAACGAAAATGGCTTGGTTATGCTTGACATAGAACGCTTTTAAACACGACCCGTATGATGCGGAATGAATGTTAACTCGTCATAGATTTATCCATGTCTTCTCTCACTCATTTTGACTCGCAAGGCCAAGCTCACATGGTGGACGTGGCCGCCAAAGCTCACACGCATCGCACGGGTATTGCGTCTGGTCGCATTTCCATGCAGCCTGAAACTCTGCAACTTATTCAAAGCGGTACAGCCAAAAAGGGGGACGTTTTAGGCATTGCCCGAATTGCCGGCATTCAAGCCGCCAAAAAAACCAGCGACTTAATCCCGCTTTGCCATCCGCTTGCTTTAACGCGTGTGGCTGTCGAATTTAGCATCGACGAAT
>CAZEAQ010000018.1:0-4173 GCA_964510145.1 uncultured Bordetella sp. | reverse complement strand
GCTTTCGCCAGAATTTTTTCTCTCACGATTGCGGCATTTTTAGCCGCGTTTTCTTTGCTCAATGTCTTGTGCCAAAGATGTAGAACCTCGGTTGCCCAAGCTCCCGATTTGCGAATGAGCCCTTGCTGCTGAAGTCGAAAAACAAAGTCGGCATCTTCATGCCCCCAGCCTTCTAAGCCTTCATCAAAGCCTTGAATGGCAAGAACGTCTTGACGCCATGCAGCCATGTTGCAGCCCTTGATACGCGTCCAAACAAATTCTTTATAGCGGCGAAAGGAGCTATCTGGCCATTTCACGAGTAGCGGCAACCATTTGTTTAATTGCCCTGTCAATCGATAGCCTAAAGCTTTTGTTGTCCACCCTTCGTTTGACCATACGCCGGCTTCGCATAAAGATTGCGTGAGTTTTTGCGACATCAAAATACGGCTACCCGTCACCATGACGCCAACTTCAGCAAGCTTTAAATGTTGCTGCACAAAGTCGGGCTGAACAATGCAATCGCCATCCAAAAAAATGAGGTAATCACCCTTGGCGCGAAGAATTGCTTGATTCAATATTTTGGATTTTCTAAAGCCTTGGTCTTCTTGCCACTCATGAAATATGGGGAAAAAAGCTTTCGGTACAAATGAGCGAATCAGCTCTGCTGTCTCAGGCTTAGAACCGTCATCGGCAATAACCACTTCAAAGTTTTTTTCAGTTTGTTGCGCAAGCGATTGCAAACACAGCATCAAAGCTTCTGGCCAGTTATAGGTGGCCAAAATGATGGACGCTTTGGGTGTCAGAGTTTCGCGACTCATCGCTTCTCTTCCATGCATAACAGCCAAAGCTTCATATATCGATAGTACGTGCCCTCTGCATTTGAGACAGCAAGCGCGAATCCTTGCGCCCCGTCTAGACACGATCTTTTTAACAAGTAGGTGCGGATAAACGCCCACACGCCATGACCGATTGCTTTACCCAAAGAGCTGCGCTTGCCTGCACGAAACATTTGTACGGCAGATGCCGTGGAGTAACGATCGACCTTGTCTAAAACTTGTGAAAAATTCTGAAAACTGTAATGAAGCAACGAATTTTTTAATTGCTTAATTTGTACATCGTCTGATGTTTTTAGTTTTTCATGCACCAAGTCATCGCTGAATCGTGCGCTTCCGCGTTTAAACAGTCGAAGCACATAGTCTGGATGCCATCCGCCATGACGAATAAATTTGCCGCAATACCAAGATAGTCGAGGCACTTCGAACGCAGCATGCTCTGGATTGCTTTGAATAACGCGCTCAATCTCTTTCGCCAACTCAGGCGTAATGCGCTCATCTGCGTCTATTGAAAACACCCAGTCACACGTTGCCAACTCAAGCGCTCTATTTTTTTGCGGTCCAAAACCTGGCCAATCGGCGGGTTGAGAAATTTTTGCGCCAAACCTTTGCGCAATCTCTATTGTTTCGTCTGTGCTTTGGCTATCGACCACCACAATCTCTTGAACCAAACCCCGCAACGATTGCAAACAGTCATGCAAATTCTTTGCTTCATTGCGCGTGATCACAATGGCTGAAAGTGAGTTGTTTGAATCGGTCATAAATCGCTCTTAGATTGCGGCAAGTTTAACGTTGACTCTTTTTTTGCGCCTCTAACTGTTGCTGCAGCATTTCAGCTTGCGCCGTGTATCCGAGTAACTTTGCGCTATCGATGGCGCGTTGCACAACCCTGGCCTCGGGTGAATAGTGCATCGATTGCATGGCCGTGGCATACATCTGTATTGCGTTGTCTGGCGTCACCTCACTGATGGTTAGCTCTGCAAACTGCGCTTGGTTTTTAAATAGCCATGACTGTTTGGCATAGCCCATGGGGTTCGCTTGGTACACGGCATCGCGCTGGTCTTGCGGCCTGTAAATTTGTCCCACACGATTGAAATCCCACGCCGCATACAAGCAGCCCAAAAACAAAAGCGCTGTCGCCAGGAATGTTGCAATGGGTTGCTGTTCTTTCACGCGTAAATTTTGCTGCGCCCCAAGTAGCCCAATTGAAATACCAAGCGTCATTTGAAAAGGCCCATACCAAAGTGGATATTCCAAAAAACTATGCACAGCGAGAACCAACAAAAGCGCCCACGCCATTCTTCGCCATGGATGCTCTTCTTGCCAAGGTTTTTGACGATATATCCAAATTGCAATACTTGCTAACACGGCCATTGCAAATGGCACGCCTAACTCAAGCGCGAGATGCAAAGGAAGGTTATGTGCGTTATCCAGCATGTCGCAAAAGCGAACGCCTGAATAGGCTGTCATGAAATGCGCAAAGTCAGTTTCACCCCAGCCCCATCCAGTTAAAGGGTGCTGCGACAGCATGGTCAGCACGTTGCTCCACAACACACTGCGCGATCCGCACATACCGTAATCTTGTGCGTGTCCAGAAAATCTAAAGATCAAACTCGCGCCCATTTCGCCAGTCACGAAATAAGAGATCCAAGGCATTAGCGCAGACCACACGATCACCAAGACAGGTGCGAGCACTGCAAAGATTCTTAGATTTTTATGTTTGTGCCACGACCATGTCGCGAAAAGACCACCGACGAGCAACCACTCCAAAGCACCGGTTCTAGATACCGAGCAAGCCATTCCGGCAGCCAATAAATTGACTGCCAATAAGGCAGCAAACCATGTCTTACGGGTTTGTTGCGTCAAAGGTGTCACTGATAGCCCAGCGAGAACGACGACCAGCCCCAAGCTCGTTAGTGATGCAAATTGATTTCTTTGCCGCAAATTTGCAAACGCATCGCCTTTAAAGGGTTGATTGACCCACGGCGACAAATCATGTGCGAGCCCCAAATATTGCAGCACGCCCAGAACGCTGCTAACGAGTGCTGCCAACAAAATAGCCGCAGTAACCCAACGTAGCAAACTTGCATCCAGATATGCACGACGCCCAACCTCAATCATCAGCCCGATGCACAACAACGAGGCCATCAGCCCCATCGTCAATGCACGATCCATCACGGGTGGCACAAAAATTAATAAAGCCAGCAGCCATAAACTCAGCGCAATGGCTATGCCAAGTGATGTTTTTTTCCATTGCACTTGAACCACCGGAAGCTCAGCTACCAATAGCAATGCGCATGCGCTCAGCATCCAACTCAAAAGCAATGGAATAACGGCAGCTGAAGGACTCGCCGTAAACGGATTCAACCAAGGCAGCGCCACACACAAAAGCAACATGACGTTGCGAAATAAATTAGCGTCCTGACTGGGTTGATGCATTCCCTAATTTTCTACTAGTCTTATTTGCACTCGCTTGGCACGTATTTTTTCTCAAGCGCATCGGCTCCAACGCTCACGCCCACAAAAGTCGCTGCGCCTTTAGCCAAACACTTCCACTGCACCACGCCATTCACCAACGTGCTTGAAGCCGTTGGTAGTGGTAACGCTGTGTCGCCAGACCCAGCATTGAAATAAGGCACCAATAACAAGCTGCCACCGCCCGCAGCGGCTGAAGTGGTAATGGTGATGACCCCTGTGGCGGTTGCAATACTGATGCTGCTCACGTTTTTGGTGGCTGCTGCCCAGGTGAAGTCTGACCTGTAGTTTCCGGTGACGTTTGCCACATCGCCACTATTCACCACATCTAGCACCGCGGTTTTGGCTGCGGATGCCAAGCCTAAACCTTCACTCACACGCGCTCGCACGGTGTAGTCTTGATAGGCTGGCAATGCGACGGAGGCCAATATACCGATGATGGCCACGACGATCATGAGCTCTATCAATGTAAAGCCGCGCTGTGCGTGATGTTTCATAAAAATCCTAAAAGTCAAAATAAATGGAGGGTGAATTCTGACCTTGCCACCTACTTTCAAACCCATGCATGAGTTCAAAAAAAAGCGAGCGGTGAAACCACCGCTCGCTTGACTGACTAACTCTGAGTTAATCGTGATTCAACTGAATTACTTCAATTGCGCTTTGAGTAACTTGCCTAATTCAGAGGGGTTACGCGTCACGATGAAGCCGCACTCTTCCATGATGGCGAGCTTGGCATCCGCCGTATCTGCACCACCAGAAATCAAAGCGCCTGCATGGCCCATGCGCTTGCCCGGAGGGGCTGTGACACCGGCGATAAAGCCAACGATTGGTTTCTTCATGTTGGCCTTGCACCACTGAGCGGCTTCGGCTTCGTCTGGACCACCGA
>CAZEAQ010000017.1:0-18766 GCA_964510145.1 uncultured Bordetella sp. | reverse complement strand
GCCAATGGGCACCCAATATCTTTGAAAGTTCATGTCGCCATTCTCTCAGCATGCGTCAGCGTGACTTGCAATCCGCCTAAAGCGGTCGACCTCGACACACGGACTTCAATTTGTTGAAGCGCAGCAATTTGACGCACGATAGACCACCCCAAACCACTGCCCGATGCGGTCGTTCCCAGCACCCGAAAAAACCGTTCGCCTAATCGCGCCATGTCGTCGGGCAATAACCCAGGGCCGCTGTCTTGCACGGTCACAACCACTTGGCCGTTGGCTTGTTGCGAGGCTTCAATGCTCACCTTGGCGCCCTCGGGGCTGTAGCGCAAAGCGTTGTGAATCAAATTTCGCAGCAAGATTTGCCAGAGAGTGCTTTGCGCTTTGATACGGAGTTGTTGCGAGGCAGATAACTCCAATGTTTGTTGCCGACGCAAAGCCTCCGGCACCAACTCTGCAACCACCGCTTGCAGCACCGGCGTGATCTCGAAAACCTCGCCCTCTAAAGCCTCAGGCGCCTCTAAGCGCGCCAGAGTTAACAGTTGCTCCACCACGCGTGAGGCTCGATCGCAGCCTTGCAACGTGTCGCGCAGCGCTTGTTGGCGCGTTGCATCGTCTGTCATGGCGCCTAGCGCGACTTGGGCTTGCGTGCGAATAGCCGCAATGGGTGTGCGCAACTCGTGCGCAGCATCGGCGGTAAAGCGGCGTTCGGTTTCGATGCGCGTTGCCAATCGTGCAAGCAAATCGTTCAGCGCATCCACCAACGGCTGTACCTCGTTGGGTGTTTCGTCAATGGACACAGGGTCAAGTGTGTGGGCTTGCGAGTGTGTGCTTCGATTTAAAAGCACTTGTCGTAAACGCTTCAAAGGCTGCAACCCTGAACGCACATTCCACCAAAGCCCAAGCAACAACAAGGGCAACGCCAAGGTGAGCGGAATAAAAAATCCGCGCAACACAGCAAACAAGATGTCACGACGCCCGGCGAGCTGTTCGGCCACATAAATTTGCACCTCGCCCGACACAGCAAAGACCCGCCAGTCCAGCCCATCAGACCCTGTCACGGTTTGAAACCCTTGCGTGTGCTGCGCCATCGGCGTGTGTGGCGCGTTTGGCGAATGCACCACCAAGTGACCGTTGTCAAACACTTGATACGCCACTCGAGAAGCGTATTTGTGCAACATGGGGGCGTCATTGTTAATGCGGTCGTCATCGCTTTCTAAGTTTTGTTGCACGACCAACAACGCAGCCGATTGCGCGAGGTGCGCATCTAACAACTCGTCAAGCTCATGTTTTGCTTCGACCCAAACAAACACCGCCATCGCGAGCCATACAACCAATGCACCGCCAAGTGCACGCGATAACAAACGACGTTGAAGCGAAAAAGAACGAGGCATCGTCATTGCGGCATCACGATGTAACCCACACCGCGGACTGTCTCTATCAAGCCCGCGCCCATCTTGCGACGCAAGTGATGAATGTGAACTTCGATCGTGTTGCTCTCCACCTCGTGCCCCCAGCGATACAAATGTTGCTCGAGTTGCTCGCGCGACAACACGCGTCCTGCGTTCAGTAAAAGCGCATGCAACACATCGAATTCGCGTGTCGATAAAACCACCGATTCACCTGCGCGCATGACTTGTCTTGCAGCAGGGTCCAGCACCACATCGCTTACCTGAAGCAAGGTGTTTGCTTTGCCATGTGCGCGGCGAATGAGGGCGTGGAGTCGGGCGGCTAGCTCGTCTAAATCGACAGGCTTCACCACGTAATCGTCAGCCCCCAAATTGAGACCTTCAACGCGCTGGGCAACTGCATCGCGCGCGGTTAACACCAGCACGGGTGTCGTAATGCCTTGCGTGCGAATAGTTTGCAAAACTTTTAGCCCGTCTTGTCTCGGCAGACCTATATCGAGCACCGCGGCCTGATGTTGTTCACCCAACAACTCTCGCTCGGCAGCGACGCCATCGTGCACCCAGTCCACCTGAAAACCGCGTTGACCCAAGCCTGCACGCAGGCCGCTGCCTAAAAGCTCATCATCCTCGGCCAGAAGTATTCGCATAACCTCGCCACATGGGTCGTACAGCTTGTGGGCCGCGCCACACGCGCAACACCATCACCAGCCCTACGTGAAAACACACCACGGCCATAGCGGCATTACCCAAGCCTTCGTGCAGTTCTTGCAGGGCATCGTTTAGCCAGCCATCGCCTAAAAGTTCATTGTAGGTAGCCCATCCGCTGACGCATGCCAACAACGCAAATGCATAAATGCCCAGCACTGCAGCCGACAAAGTCCAGCTGCTCACGCCCACCCAAAAATACGGCGTGTTGGCTTCGCCTTGCTGCCATTTTTTAAACCACAACGACCACATTCCCATTCGGCGCATGAGCACGCGCCAATGCGCAGAAGCAGGCCCGACCCAACCCCACACACCTCTGAACAACAACACCGCCACCAAGGCATAACCGCTGTAAACATGCACCAGCCGCCAATACTCCGACTCTGAGGTGACGTAAGACAACATAAACGTCAACGCCATCAAAGCGTGCGCCATGCGCGAACCGAGATCGACGATAGGTTTGTGCGTGACCGCGTTGTCTGTCATTTTGGAATCCTCACGCGGTCTTCATCAAAGTCGCCTTGCGCTGCTTCGCGGTGACAGGCCGAACAATTTGCCGGACTCTTGATAGAGGCGCGCTTGAATGTGGCCTCGCTCACTTCGTGATGTTTGCGCGCAAACCAAGCCGATCGCGTGATGCGATCTTGCGGCGGTTCTTCTCGCGCACGCTTACCCAAACCACCATAGGTTTGCAGCCACGCTTCGATTTGTTTTTGCGTTGGCGCATCAAGCGACGCATCGCTGCCGTAATGTTTGTCGAGCCCGTTCATCACACGTTGCCAAGACGCTTTAGGCAACAACTGCGGCGGAAAAGCCAAATGACAACTGCCGCACTCTTGCGTGTACACCGCCGGTGGAGCTGGGCTTTTGTAGTTGTCGGCCCAAACCGTCGTCGTCAAACAGGCCAAGCCAACCAAGGCGTGCGCTATTGTTTTGAGGTCGTTCTTTAAATTCAACATATCAACGCACCGTGAGAAGCCAAGCCAAGATGTCCGCTTTTTCACTGGCGGTGCATTCGCGCGCCAGCACATCTTTGCAATTGCGTCTGAACCACTTTTCGGCTTTTGCCGCATCCGTAAAACGCTTCGGGTTTGCAGCCGGGGCTAAGGGGTCTATCACCTTGTCGGTGCTCGCATGACGCCCACTCACACTTGGGTTGCTGCCGTGGCACGACGTACAACGCCACTCTTGCCCGTGGCTGTTTTTAAACAACGCCTCGCCTCGCGCAGGCTGTGCAGTTTGTTTCGCTTGACTCGCGTAATCGGCTAACAAATCCGCTGGTGCAGCGGCGTGTGTTGGAAGCGAACCAAACACCAGCAATGCAGCCAAAAATAAATAGGTTTTAAAAGACATGGCCTCATGCTAGGCCGCTTGTCTTAGGGTTTTCTTAAGAGCTGTGGTTAGCTCAGCCCACGCACCAATTGAATGGCCTCATCAACCCGCTCCACGGCGTGCACCGTCATGCCTTCAATTGGCTTTTTAGGCGCATTGGCCTTCGGAATAACCGCGACCGTAAAGCCCAACTTCGCAGCCTCTTTCAGTCGCTCTTGTCCACGGGGCGCAGGTCTTATTTCGCCAGCCAAACCCACTTCGCCAAAGGCAATAAAACCGGGCGGTAAAGGCTTTCCGCGCAAGCTGCCTTGGATTGACAACAACACCGCCAAATCAGCCGCTGGTTCGCTAATGCGCACGCCACCGACGGCGTTCACAAACACATCTTGATCCATGCACGCCACGCCCGCATGACGATGCAAAACAGCCAGCAACATCGCCAGTCGATCACGGTCTAAGCCCACGCTCAGGCGACGCGGCGAAGGCCCGCCGCTGTCAACCAACGCTTGAATTTCGACCAACATCGGGCGTGTGCCCTCCAACGTCACCAACACACAACTACCCGGCACCGGTTCGCTGTGTTGGCTCAAGAAAATAGCGCTCGGATTGCTAACGCCCTTCAATCCTTTTTCAGTCATGGCAAACACGCCAATTTCGTTCACCGCACCAAAGCGATTTTTAATCGCCCGCACCAAACGATAGGTGGAATGCGTGTCGCCCTCAAAGTACAACACCGTGTCCACCATGTGTTCTAAAACGCGCGGTCCGGCCAAAGCCCCTTCTTTGGTGACGTGCCCCACCAACACCACCGCCGTGCCGGTCGATTTAGCCATGCGTGTGAGATGCGCCGCACACTCGCGCACCTGTGCCACTGAGCCGGGCGCACTGGTGAGTTGGTCGGAATACACGGTTTGAATCGAGTCCATCACCACAATGGCGGGCTGCAATTTATCGACCGTGGCCAACACTTTTTCGAGCTGCGTTTCTGCCAACACTTGCACTTGGCTGTGGTCTAACCCCAAGCGACGCGAACGAAGCGCCACCTGTGCGCCCGACTCTTCGCCCGTCACATAAAGCGTGCTCATTCCGCTGCGTTGCAACCCGTCCATGGCTTGCAACAGCAAGGTCGATTTGCCAATACCGGGGTCGCCACCCATCAACACCACGCCGCCCTCCACCATGCCGCCGCCCAACACGCGGTCTAGCTCCTCTTGGCCGGTGGGCGTGCGCGCCACGTCTTGAGCTTCGATATCGGCGAGTCTTGCCACCTCGGAGGCGGGCGCCAATGCGGCCATGCCGGCATAGCGGTTTTTGCTCGGGCCTGCGGTCTCAGCAACGCTCTCGATCAGTGTGTTCCAAGCATTGCAGTTGGGACATTTGCCGAGCCACTTGGCGCTAATTCCGCCACAGTCGGTGCAGGTGTATTGGGTTTTTTCTTTGGCCATGGCTCAAATGATACTGGATATACAAACAGTGATTGTGCTTTTTCAGGGTAAGTCCTGACGCGCTAAGGCGCGCAGACTCTTGGTTTTACGGCTCAATTTATTTAACATGCTAAATAAATACTTGTTTTATGTCACAGCCATTTACCCACCGCAACTTACCGCGCCTGCTGCTGCAAGCGCGTGAATCTGTCATGGCGCACACCCGCCCCGGTCTGCGTGACCAAGGCCTAAGCGATCAACAGTGGCGCGTCTTGCGCGTGCTTGGCGAAGATCACGGCAACGGCGGCACAGGGGTTGAGACGGGACGCATTGCACGCGAAGCCTTCATCATCGGGCCGAGCCTCAGCGGCGTGCTCACGCGCATGGAGCGCGATGGTTTGATTCAACGCCAACGCGACCCCAGCGATCAACGTCGCACCGTGGTGTCGGCCACCGAACTCGGGTTAGCGCGCGTGCAAACGCTCTCACAAACCATTGAAGCGCACTACGCGTGGATGGAAGAACACCTCGGTAAAACCAAACTGCAACAGCTCTATCGTTTGCTCGATGAAGTCATCGCGCTGGAGACTCCATGACAGAACACACTCTGCCCATTCACGGCACCGTTTATGGCGTGCTGCTCAACGGTCAAAGCGAATGGCAAAGCGCCAGCGCATCGATGAACGAAGCGCCCTACAAAGCCCCACCCGTTGCACCGGTGCTTTATGTGAAAACGGCCAATACTTGGTCGGCGCATGACAGCGATATTCCCGTTCCCGCAGATGTGCCCGTCGTCGAAATTGGCGCGACGTTAGGCGTGGTGATGGGCGAGCCCAACACACACGGTGAGCCTACGCATGTGCGTGGCTATGTGTTGCTCAACGATGTGTCGGTGGCGCACAGCGTTGACGCGCAGGGCTTTTATCGTCCGCCCGTCAAATACAAATGTTTAGATGGTTTTTTAGGCGTTGGCCCCACCTTGTTGCCGGCGTCTAATTTGCCCGACCCCAATGCCTTGCAACTCGAAGTGCGCATTAACGGTGTGTTGCGACAAACGCTCAACTTGAACCACATGAGAAGGCACCTGCCAGACTTAATTGCGGAGGTGAGTGAGTTCATGTCGCTACAAGCTGGCAACGTCTTAATGATGGGCTTAGACATTTGCACCAACGGCCCCGATGCCGGACATCGCCCGCATGCACACGCAGGCGATGTGATTGAAATTTGCGCGCCGCATATCGCAGGTCTTGGCGTGATGCGACACACCTTGGTGCGTGCCCCTGCCTTGGAGATGGCGGCATGACAAAACACCCCACCCATCTCGCCCGCGTGCGCTACCAAGGCCACACCTTCGAGGCCACCGAACACAACGGTCAACTGCAACTGAGCGATGGCCGCCTCGTCGCTTTTGACGCGGTGCAGTGGCTACCGCCTTTGCCTGCGGTGTCGTTGCCGCGCACCATTCTTGCGTTGGGTCTGAACTATGCCGACCATGCAAAAGAACTCGCCTTCAAAGAGCCGCCCAAAGAACCTTTGGCGTTCATCAAAGGCGAGAGCACGCTCATCGGTCATCAACAACAAACCGTGCGACCCGCAGACGTGCAATTTATGCACTACGAATGCGAGCTTGCTGTGGTCATTGGGCGCACCGCCAAGCGCGTTAAAAAAGCTGACGCTTACGACTTTGTGCGCGGTTACTCAGTCGCCAACGATTACGCCATTCGCGACTATTTAGAAAATTGGTACCGCCCAAATTTGCGCGTTAAAAACCGTGACACCTGCACCCCCATTGGCCCTTGGCTGGTCGATGCGGCGCACGTTCATCAAACTTATGGCGGGCCGATGGGCTTGAAACTTCAAACCACCGTCAACGGTCGCGTGACGCAAAGCGGCAACACCAGCGACATGATTTTTGATGTGCCCACCTTGATCGAATACTTCAGCAGCTTCATGACGCTGAACGTCGGCGATGTCATCTTGACCGGCACACCCGACGGCGTGGTCGACTGCCAACCGGGCGATGTCATCGTGACCGAAATAGAGGGCATTGGCGCTCTCGTCAACACCATTCAACTTGCTCATTCGTCTGCGCAATCTTAAAAAACTATGCAACACATTTCACACCTCATCGACGGTCAACACGTCAGTCACGGCGACACATTTCAAACCATCAACCCCGCCACACAAGAAGTGTTGGCGGAGGTTGCCTCTGGCGGCGAAGCCGAAGTCAACGCAGCCGTTGCTGCGGCAAAAACCGCCTTTCCAAAATGGGCAAACACACCTGCGCCAGAGCGCGCCAAGTTGATTCGAAAACTAGGCGACTTAATTGCCCAACACGTTCCCGAAATTGCACACACCGAAACCAACGATTGCGGTCAAACCATTTCACAAACAGGCAAGCAACTGGTGCCTCGTGCGGCCGATAACTTTTATTACTTTGCCGAAATGTGTACCCGCGTTGACGGCCACACCTACCCCACGCCCACGCATTTGAACTACACCTTGTTTCATCCGGTTGGCGTGTGCGCGCTCATCAGCCCGTGGAACGTGCCCTTCATGACCGCCACTTGGAAAGTCGCTCCGTGTTTGGCATTTGGCAACACGGCCGTTTTAAAAATGAGTGAGCTCTCGCCCTTATCGGCGGCGCGTTTGGGCGAGCTGGCTTTGGAAGCGGGCATTCCCGCTGGCGTTTTAAATTTAGTGCATGGCTACGGCAAAGACACAGGCGAACCATTGGTCGCGCACCCCGATGTGCGCGCGATTTCGTTCACCGGTTCAACCGCCACAGGCAATCGCATTGTCAAAACCGCGGGACTCAAAAAATTCAGCATGGAGCTGGGTGGTAAATCACCCTTCGTGATTTTTGAAGACGCCGATTTAGACCGCGCCCTAGACGCTGCCGTCTTCATGATCTTCAGCAACAACGGCGAGCGCTGCACAGCGGGCAGTCGCATCTTGGTGCAAAAAAGTATTTATGCCGACTTTGCTGCCAAGTTCGCCGAGCGTGCCAAACGCATTGCCGTGGGTGACCCGTTGGATGAAAAAACCATCGTCGGCCCCATGATCTCGCAAGGGCATTTGTCCAAAGTAAAAAGCTACATTGAGCTCGGCCCGAAAGAGGGTGCCACGCTGTTGTGCGGCGGACTGGACCGCCCTTCTTACGCGCCCGAGTTGTCGGCGCGTGTGAAGAACGGCAACTTTGTTTGGCCCACTGTGTTCGCCGATGTAGACAACCGCATGCGCATCGCTCAAGAAGAAATTTTTGGCCCCGTGGCGTGCTTGATTCCCTTCAAAGACGAAGCCGAAGCCATCACGCTGGCCAACGACATTGCCTACGGTCTGAGCAGCTACGTGTGGACCGAAAACATTGGTCGCGCGCATCGCGTTGCAGCGGCTATCGAAGCGGGCATGTGTTTTGTGAACAGCCAAAACGTGCGCGATTTGCGGCAGCCCTTTGGCGGCACCAAAGCCAGCGGCACGGGACGCGAAGGCGGCACTTGGAGTTACGAAGTTTTTTGCGAACCCAAAAACGTGGCCGTGTCGTTGGGCAGTCATCACATTCCACATTGGGGAGTTTGAAATGGGTCAACTCGCACTCGCCGCCAAGATCACGCATGTGCCCTCGATGTACTTGAGCGAGTTGCCCGGCCCGCGCCAAGGCACGCGTCAAGATGCGATTGACGGACACTTTGAAATCAGTCGTCGCTGCCGCGAACTTGGCGTTGACACCTTGGTGGTGTTTGACACGCATTGGCTCGTCAATGCCAACTACCACATCAACTGCGCCGCACATTTCAAAGGCACTTACACCAGCAACGAATTGCCGCACTTCATTAGCAATTTAGGCTACGAGTCGCCCGGTAATCCGGCCTTAGGCAAGTTGCTCGCCAAGGTTTGCAACGACTTCGGCGTCGAGACATTGGCGCACGATGCCACCACCTTGGCACCCGAATACGGCACGCTGGTGCCGTTGCGCTACATGAATGCCGATCAGCACTTTAAAGTCGTCTCGGTGTCGGCGTTGTGCCAAGCGCACTACCTCAACGACAGCGCGCGTTTGGGTTGGGCCATGCGCCAAGCGGTTGAACAACACTACGACGGCAAAGTGGCGTTTTTAGCCAGCGGTTCATTGAGCCATCGCTTTGCACAAAACGGTCTTGCGCCCGAATTTGCATTCAAAGTGTGGAGTCCGTTTTTAGAACAGCTCGACCACCAAGTGTTAAACCTCTGGCAAAGCGGCGACTGGGCCACCTTCTGCGCCATGCTGCCGGAGTACGCGAGCAAAGGACACGGCGAAGGTTTCATGCACGACACCGCCATGCTTTTAGGAGCGCTCGGCTGGTCGGACTACACAGCACCGGCTGAAATCATCACGCCTTACTTTGGCGCATCGGGCACAGGGCAAATCAATGCTGTGTTTGAAGTGACGCCACAAAGTGGGCAACACATTCCAGCGGCACAAGCCAGTTCGGCGCAAGGCTATCAAGCCATTCAACGTCTTTAAATTTATGCCACACCTCGTTATTTTGTACACCGGTCAACTCGATCAAGAGACCGACATGCATGCGCTCTGTCGCACCTTGGCAGACACGATGTTGCGCGTGAAAGATGAAGACGAAAAACAAGTGTTTCCCACCGGTGGCACGCGCGTGTTGGCCTACCCCGCAGCGCACTACGCAGTTGCCGACGGCGGCACGGCGGGACAAGCCGCAGGTGGTTCGGGTGACTACGCTTTTGTGTACCTGAATTTACGCATGGGACGAGGCCGCAGCGAGGCAACACAACAGCGTGCAGGCCAAGCGTTAATTGACGCCACGCGCGAACACTTTGCCGACGTGTTTGCCAAGCGCCACATTGGCATTACCTTGCAAGTGGATGTCGGGCAAGAGGTGTTCGATGCCAAGCACAGCAATTTGCATCCGCTCTTTAACTCCGTGACGAAATAAAAACTTCAAGACCTCTATGTTTGACAACGCTTTAATTCAACAACTCGCGCACGAACTGAATGAGTCCGAAAAATCGGGCGTTCAAATTGAGCATTTCTCAAAACGCTACGCGGGCATGACCATCGAGGATGGCTATCGCATCAACCGCGCGTGGATGCAGCTCAAACTGTCGCAAGGACACACCGTCATTGGCCACAAAATTGGCCTCACCAGCCGCGCCATGCAGTTGTCGAGTCAGATAGACGAGCCCGACTACGGCACCCTGCTCGAACACATGCGCTACACCTGCACGCCGGGGCAGGTGCTGGATATTCCCATTCAAAACTTCATCGCACCGCGCGTTGAAGTCGAGTTGGCTTTTGTGCTCAAGCACGCGTTGCATGGCCCTCATGTCACTGTTGAAGACGTGTTGTCGGCCACCGACTACGTCACCCCTGCCGTAGAAATTATTGATGCCCGCATTGAGCAATTTGATCGCCACACGAAGGCGATGCGCAAAGTGTTTGACACCATCAGCGACAACGCCGCCAACGCAGGCATTGTTTTAGGGGCCGCGCACGTCGACCCACGCACCACCAACTTACCTTGGTGCGGCGCCATGCTGCGACAAAACGGCGTGGTCGAAGAAACTGGTTTAGCTGCGGGCGTGCAAGGCAACCCCGCGATTGGCATTGCCTGGCTGGCCAACAAACTAGCCCCTTGGAACGAACACCTAGAAGCCGGTGAAATTGTTTTAGCGGGTTCGTTCACACGCCCCGTTGCAGCCAAAGCGGGCGATCTGTTTGAAGCAGATTACGGCCCTTTAGGTTGTCTGCAATTTCGTTTTGTTTAACCCTTTCACGACTTGAGTCCTTCCCATGAAAACACCCGTTAATGAATTCAAACGCGCCCTGCATAACCAACAACCGCAAATCGGTTTATGGATGGGTTTAGGCAACGCAGTGACCGCCGAAATTTGTGCGGGCGCAGGCTTCGACTGGCTCGTGCTCGACGGTGAACACGGCCCCAACGACTTGACCACTTTGCTGGCACAACTTCAAACCGTTGCGGCTTACCCAGGTGCGAACCCCGTGCTGCGCGTGCCACACGATCAGCCTGCACTTCTTAAACAAGTGCTCGACATTGGAGCGCCCACCGTGTTGATTCCCATGGTGGACACCGCTGAACAAGCCGCCGCCATTGTTCAATCGTGTCGCTATCCACAAGACGATGGCAAGGGCGGCATTCGCGGGCTCGCGGGCACACGCGCCGCACGTTGGGGTCGCTACCCCAACTACAGCAAAGAAGCCAATCAAGAGGTGTGTGTGTTGGTGCAAGCCGAAACGCGCGAAGCGCTTAAAAACTTAGACGCCATTGCCGCCACCGAAGGTGTGGACGGGGTGTTTATCGGCCCCGCCGATTTGTCCGCATCGATGGGCCACATTGGCAACCCCACACATCCCGAAGTGCAAGCCGCGATTGAAGACGCCATTGTTCGCATTCGCAAAGCAGGCAAAGCGCCCGGCATTTTGATGGCCGACGAAACACTCGCCCGACGCTATTTGTCGCTCGGCGCATTGTTTGTGGCGGTGGGGGTTGATGCCGTCATCTTGGCGCGCCAAACATCGGCGCTTGCTGCCAAATTTAAAGACAACTTGGCGGGTACACAGCCCGCACAAGAGAAAGGTCGCGTGTACTGACATGACTTGCCATCCAGACGAATGGGCTGCGCGCGTTCAACTCGCCGCGTGCTACCGCATCTTTGACATGCTCGGTTGGACCGAGATGATTTACAACCACATCACCGTGCGCTTACCCGCGAGTGTGAGTGGTGATGACAAGCAGTTTTTAATCAACCCATTTGGCTTGCATTACAGCGAAGTTACCGCCAGCAATTTAGTGAAAATTAATTTGCAAGGCCAAGTGCTGGATGGTTCGACGCATCGTGTGAACCCCGCTGGTTTTGTGGTGCATGCCACGTTGCACGGCGGTATCGAGGGGGCACATTGCGTCATGCACACACACACCACGGCAGGTGTGGCAGTGGCGAGTTTGCAAGGTGGTTTGTCGCAGAGCAATTTTTACTCTGCACAACTGCACGACATGGTGGCGTATCACGACTTTGAAGGCATCACCATTCACGCCGAAGAAGGCCCGCGCGTGCTCAAGAGCATTGGCAACAAGCAAGCGGTCATCTTGCGCAATCACGGCTTGTTGTCGTGGGGCAGCACCGTGCCAGAAACGTTTGCAATTTTGTGGACGCTGCAACGCGCATGCGAAATTCAACTCGCCACTTTAAGCATGGGCGCACCCATTGCTGTGCCTGAACCGGTGGCCGCCAAATGCACACGCGACTCGCTGCAGTTTGACAACAAACACGGTGGCGCAGGCGTTGATGTGTTTGACGCTTTGGTGCGTCAAGTCAACCGCATCGACGCGAGCTATCAGCAATGACGTTTTCTAAAATTTGTATCTACGGCGCAGGCGCCATCGGCGGATGGATCGGCGCTCGCTTAGGACAACAAGCTGGCGTCACGCTCTCGGTCGTGGCTCGCGGCGCAACGCTGCAAACTTTGCAACAACAGGGTTTGCAACTGCACAGCGCCGCATCGCCCGGTGGAGAGGCTGCGCCGCAAAAAGTCAAAGTAACAGCCAGCGAACACCCCGCCAATTTAGGTGTGCAAGACCTCGTGGTTATCGCCGTCAAAGCGCCTGCATTGGCCGACGTGGCGAAGCACATTGCGCCTCTCATTGGCCCCAACACCGTCGTGTTAACGGCGATGAACGGCGTGCCTTGGTGGTTTTTGCAAGGCTTTGGCGGCGCTTATGCCAACACGCCATTGCACAGCATTGACCCCAATGGCTGGATTGCCCAACACATTGCGCCCCAACACTTGGTGGGTTGTGTGGTTCACGCCAGTTGCTCGCTGCGTGAAGCAGGGGTGGTGCAACACCACTTTGGCAACGGCCTGATCATTGGCGAGCCATCGGGCGTGGTGACACCGCGCGTGCAAGCGCTGCACACGTTGCTGCAAACTGCGGGCTTTGACGCCACGCTGTCGCCGCAAATTCAAAAAGACACTTGGTACAAGCTGTGGGGCAACATGACCGTGAACCCAGTGAGTGCTTTAACCGGTGCAACGACAGACAAAATTTTGAACGACCCCTTGGTGCGCAGTTTTATTTCTAGCGTCATGCTCGAAGCCAAAACCATTGGCGAGCGACTCGGCATTCCGATCGAACAGCAACCCGAAGACCGCCATGCAGTGACTCAAAAATTAGGCGCTTTTAAAACATCGATGCTGCAAGACGTCGAAGCCAAACGCGCGGTGGAGCTCGACGCGTTGGTGGGGGCTGTTCGCGAGTTAGGTCAAATCACGGGCGTGAACACACCGTTCACCGATGCACTTCTCGGCCTCGCGCGCTTGCAGGCGCAAGGCTTGGGGCTTTATCCGAAAGAGACGCGGCCCGACACCGCGCACATCAGCTCATAGCCCACCGTGCCGGCTGCGTGTGCAACGTCGTCAATCGACAACACCGCGCCGTTAGTAGCGCAGCCCCACAGCGTGACTTCGCTGCCATACGCCGCTTTGGGGCAAGGCGATAAATCGACCGCAATCATGTCCATGCTCACGCGCCCCAAGGTGCGGGTGCGAATGCCGTCGACCAACACCGGCGTTCCTGTGGGGCAATGGCGCGGATAACCGTCGGCATAACCACACGCCACCACGCCCATTCGCATGGGCGCGTCTGCCGTAAACGTGGAGCCGTACCCCACGGTGTCGCCCGCATTTAAATCTTGTGTCGCAATGATGCGACTGCGCAATGACATGGTGGGTTTTAAGTCCCACTGCGCAATATCGCGCTCTGGAAAATCGGGGGCGCTGCCGTACAAAGCAATGCCAGGGCGCACCCAGTCGGCCGCCACAGAGGCATGGCTCGCGTGTCGCAACAACCCAGCGCTGTTGCAAGTGCTGCGCTCGCCCGGTAAATCTTGGGTGGTTTTTTCGAACACCGCCATTTGCGCGGCCACGCCCTTGGGACCATCGGCATCGCTGAAATGCGTGACCAAAGAAATTTCATCGACTTGCGGCAGCTGATTCAAGCGCGTCCAAGCCGACCTAAAACGCGTTGGTGTAAACCCCAAACGGTTCATACCGCTGTTCATTTTTAGAAATATTCGATGCGGCACTTGTGTCTTGTGACGGCTCAGCATGTCAATTTGTTCTTCGCAATGCACCGTGTGCCAAAGATCGAGCCGCGAGCAAAGCTCTAAGTCGCGCGCTTCAAAAGCGCCTTCAAGTAAAAGCACGGGGCCGCGCCAGCCTAAATCGCGTATTTTTTGCGCTTCATCCAAGTCCAGTAAGGCAAAACCATCGGCTGCACGCAAGCCTTCAAACACGCGCTCTATGCCGTGTCCATACGCATTGGCTTTGACGACGGCCCAAACACGCGCATCAGGCGCTGCGGCACGCATACGAGAGAGGTTGTGACGCAAAGCGTCCGTGTGAACAAAGGCTTGAATCGGGCGGGGCATAGGCAATATTGTGGCACTCGCGTGATATAACCTTGTGTCGATTTAAAAGAAAGAAACAAGGCGTTCCTCGCAGCACGCTGCGAGTTGCCACATATCCCATGAAGCGCGGTTTTTACACCATCATGTCGGCACAGTTTTTCAGTTCGTTGGCCGACAACGCACTGTTCGTGACTGCCGTTGAATTATTGAAGTCAGATGGCGCACCCGAGTGGCAACGCGCCGCTCTGGTTCCCATGTTTGCCCTGTTCTATGTCGTGCTCGCCCCGTTCGTGGGCGCATTCGCAGACTCAAAGCCCAAAGGCGAGGTGATGCTGCTGAGCAACTCCATCAAAGTGGTGGGTTGTTTGATGATGCTCTTTGGTGTGCACCCTCTCTTGGCCTATGCCGTGGTTGGGCTGGGCGCAGCGGCTTATTCGCCCGCCAAATACGGCATCTTGACCGAGCTTTTACCCGCGTCGCAATTGGTCAAAGCCAATGGCTGGATTGAGGGGCTCACCATTGCCTCCATCATCTTGGGCGTGTTGTTGGGCGGCCAATTAGTGGGGCACGGATTGTCTAGTTTGCTGTTGTCGGTTGACTTGCCATTTGTTACCACCGGCGTAGACACGTCGGCTGAAGCAGCTATTTGTTTGTTAATTCCTGTTTATGCATTGGCGGCTTGGTTCAACACGCGCATTCCCTACACCGGCGCTGCACTGATGCCCATGCGGGCTGACCCAGAAAAAAGCATGGCGCATAACTTATTAGCGCTGTTGCCTGACTTTTGGCACTGCAACCAACGTTTGTGGCACGACAAGTTGGGACAAATCTCGCTCGCGACCACTACGTTGTTTTGGGGCGTGAGCGGTAATTTGCGCTACATCGTGCTGGCTTGGAGCGCTGCAGCTTTGGGCTATAGCACCACACAAGCCTCTAGCTTGGTGGGGGTGGTTGCCATTGGTACTGCGGTGGGTGCGGTCGTGGCCTCGATGAAGATGCGCCTCGATCACGCCACACGGCTAATGCCGTTGGGCATTGCCATGGGCTGCTTTGTGGTGGCAATGAACTTCATTGACAACCTCTGGTTAGCCATTCCGTTCTTGATTATTTTGGGTGGTTTAGGCGGTTTCTTGGTGGTACCCATGAACGCCTTGCTGCAACACCGTGGCCACAATTTAATGGGTGCGGGGCGTTCCATTGCTGTTCAAAACTTAAACGAACAACTTTGCATTTTGGCGCTCGGCGGTTTGTACACACTCTCGACCAGCATGGGCTTGAGCGCTTTTGGTGCCATCACCGCGTTTGGTGCTTTGGTGGGTTATGTGATGTGGCTGATTAAACTTTGGCACGAGCACAACCACAAACACCACCGCGAAGAACTGGCGCGTTTGATGCACATTGCACGCAACGACGATTTACACGGGTAATTAATATGAGCGATTTATACGACTTCACAGCCAACCAAATTGACGGCACACCCCTCGCGTTAAGCACGCTAAAGGGCCATGTTGTTTTAGTAGTCAACACAGCCAGCGCGTGTGGCTTTACGCCGCAATTTGGTGGACTCGAAAAGCTACACCAAACCTACAGTGCGCAAGGTTTGCGGGTGATCGGTTTTCCGTGCAACCAGTTTGGCGCACAAGACTCAGGCACCAACGAAGAGATTGGCGCCTTTTGCCAAAAGAACTATGGCGTTAGCTTTGCCATGATGGAAAAAATAAACGTCAATGGCAACGACGCACACCCGCTGTTCAAGTGGCTCAAAGCCGAAGCGCCTGGGGTGCTGGGTAGCGAAGGCATTAAATGGAACTTCACCAAATTTTTGATCGGCAAAGACGGCCGCGTTTTGAAACGCTATGCGTCGATGGATACGCCCGAAAAAATAGCCAAAGATATTGAAGCTGCGCTAGCTTAAAGCAGCGTCCAGCACCTCAACCCAATGCTTCACCGGCACGTCGGTGCCACTTTGCAAGTGCGTAATGCAGCCGACGTTGGCACTCAAAATTGCCGTCGGTTTTAGCGCATCTAAATGACCCAGCTTACGGTCGCGTAGTGTGTAGCTAATGTCTGGGTTCAACACGCTGTAAGTGCCCGCCGAGCCGCAACACAAATGCGCCTCGGTGTTGGCCACTTGAATAGCAAAACCCAAATCGGCCAAATGCTTTTCAACACCGCCTTTGAGTTGCTGACCGTGTTGCAAGGTGCAGGGCGGATGAAACGCTTGCATGCCTGCATTGGCCAATATTTGCGCGTTCAGTTTGGGTTTGAGTACCGGCACTAACTCGGGCAACAACTCGCTTAAATCTAGTGTGAGGTCGCTGATGCGTTTGGCTTTGCTTGCATAGGCTGCATCGTCTTTCAGCACATGGCCGTAGTCTTTCACCATCACGCCGCAGCCTGATGCGTTCATGATGATGGCCTCTATACCTTGCTCCACAAACGGCCACCACGCATCGATGTTGGCGCGCATTTGTGCCATGCCGCCCGTTTGATCATTCAAATGAAATTTAACTGCGCCACAACATCCCGCAGCAGGCGCTACCAAGGTTTGAATTTGTGCCGCGTCTAGCACCCGCGCTGTCGCGGTGTTGATGTTGGGCAACATCGCGGGTTGCACACAACCGGCCAACATCAGCACCTTGCGCGTGTGAACGCCTTTGGGCCACACCACGCCATTGCGCTCCGCTGTTTGCGGCGCAGGCACTTTGGCTTTCAAACTGTTGGGCAATAGCCCGCGCACCGCTTGTCCTAATTTCATAGCGGGTGCAAACAAAGGTGAAGGCAAGCCTTCTTTTAGCGCCCAACGCAATGCGCGTTCGCCTAGCGGGCGGGGCACTTGCGCGTCCACCACTTTGCGACCGACATCGACCAAGTGCCCGTATTGCACGCCACTTGGACAAGTGCTTTCGCAGTTTCGACACGTCAAGCAACGGTCTAAATGCTGTTGGGTTGCACGCGTTGGCGTCGCGCCTTCAAACACTTGTTTGATTAAATAAATGCGCCCACGCGGGCCGTCGAGTTCGTCACCTAACAATTGATAGGTAGGACAAGTGGCAGTGCAAAAACCACAGTGCACACATTTGCGCAAAATCGCTTCGGCTTGTTCGCCCTCGGGCGTGCCAATGTATTGAGGGGCCAGATTGGTTTGCATGTGTCGTTCTTAAATTCGGCCGGGGTTAAAGATGCCCGCAGGATCAAACTGTTTTTTCAACTCGCTTTGAATGCGTTGTTGCACCGCGTTCAACGGTGTAAACACACCCGCTTGTTTGTCCACATCGCCCAGTGTTTGGCGACTGGCTGCGCTGGTTCTAAACAAGGTGGCATGTCCACCTGCACGCGTCGCCACTTCGCGTATCTGCGCTGCCTCAGCAGCGCCAGCCCAGAGCCAACGTTGCGCGCCATGCCACTCGATATATTGCGCACAGGCAACGCCGTTTTGCAGCACTTTTAGTTCAGGTGTTGTTTGCGGCACGCTTAAACGCCATAAACAATCTTGCTCAGATGGAGGCGTTTTAAAAAACGGCAATGTTTGCTCGCCGCTCGCTCGCCAATCGGCCACGGCTTGTGCGTTGTTCATGCGTGTCACTACCGCGCCGCTTGTCTGAACTTCTGCCGTGAGTTTGGTCACCGCCGCTTCTACCGCCGCCACAGCACCACGCAAACGCACAAAGAAAAAATCTTGCGGCACCGATGCCGTGGTGTCATGCACCCACGCACTGGCGTTCAAGGGCAAGGGCTGCCCGCCCCATTTGTTAATGAGCGATAGCGCCTGCGATTGCGATACGCCCGCGCACATGAGCGTGGCATCACCGGGCGGAACAGGCAGCACTTTGAGCGACACCTCAGTGATCAAACCCAACTGACCAAAACTCCCCGCTAACAAACGCGACACGTCGTAGCCCGCCACGTTTTTCATCACTTGCCCGCCAAACGTGAGGTGCTCGCCTTTGCCATTGATGAAGCGTGCGCCCAAAACAAAGTCGCGCACCGTTCCTACGCTAGCTCGCGCAGGGCCACTCAACCCGGCGGCGACCATGCCACCGATCGTGGCTTTGCCTTGGCCCTCGTCAAAATGTGGCGGCTCAAAAGCAAAGCTTTGTCCCTTTTCAGACAACACCGCTTCGACCTCGGCCAACGATGTTCCAGCACGCACGGTGATGACGAGTTCGCTGGGCTCGTAACTCAAAATGCCAGCGTAGGCATTGGTGTCCAGCACCTCACCGAGTCGTGATTGGCCTAAAAAATCTTTGCTTCCACCGCCACGAAAGCGCAGGGGCTGAGAAGTTTCGGTGGCATGACGGATTTGTGCCGTCCATGCGTCTAGGGTGGATTGCGGAGAGGCTGACATGGCGAGCATATTAGCCGCAGAGCGCTTGAGAGCAGATGAATTTTTTGCACAGAACTTTCAAAATAAAAAAAGCCCGCCGAGTAGGCGGGCTGAAAGTCCAAGGATAAATTTCTGTG
>CAZEAQ010000016.1:11912-18973 GCA_964510145.1 uncultured Bordetella sp. | reverse complement strand
TATTTACGCCTTAGTTTTTCTGTTGTCGCTGTCGAAAGCTTGGGCGGCTAATGAGGCTGCAGTTAAGGCGCCGCCTAGAACAATTGGCGATATTGTTCGCGTGCTTGAGAATTCAAAAAAATACGATGATGAATTCATAGAAGCAAAAAAGTGGATTGAGAAAGCTGTGCCCACAAATGCTTCAAACGATGAGCTCAACACTTTTTATCTTGCACGCTCTGAGGCTTATGCGAAGCTAGGTCAAATCGATAATGCTAAAAAAGACTTGCAACAAGTCATTGAAAAATACACCAGTAAAACGGCAATGTTGCAAATCCAGGATATCGCAACACTTGGTCAGTTCGAAGCAAATACGGGTAATCTAGATTTAGCGTTAAAACATACTTTATTGGCGCGAAAAAAAATCAGCTACAACGAAGGCCCCCTTTTACTAGGAAACAACTCAAACCTAGTCAATTTATATTCTGAAATTGGAGACTTCGCAGCTGCGGAAAAGTATCTTCTAGATAATGAATCTCTACTTGTGCTGTTGAGACGAACGCGATTTTGGGAGGAGTTTGGTAGTTGGTGGGAAATATCGGCAGCAATTACCCGAGGAACGTATCTTTTTCATCAAGGTAAATATGCAGAGGCTGAGCGCCACCTCAGAAAATCAGCTGCGTTTATGCACGACTGGCTTTTGAAAGTAGAGAAATTACCAATTAACCAACCAGGCGCAGACAGATCGAAAACTATTTCCGCCACTTCACAATTACTTAGAAATGTTTTGCCTAGACGTATAACCACGCAGCATTTATTTGCGCAATCTTTGGCCATGCAAGGAAGGTTGATAGAGGCGGAGATTCAATCGCGCGATGCACTTGAAGTGAGCCTCAAATACTATGGAAAAACCTCGCTCCCGGTTGGGACTGCGTTATTAGAGTTGAGTTCAATTATTTCTGAACAAAATCGGTTTTCTGAGGCGGAGCTTTTGGCTCAAGCCGCTTTAACTATTTTTAACGAAATCAACGCCTCAAAAAACTCGTTAATCGTTATTAAGGCCAATCGTTATCTCGCCAAATACTCAGTAGCTCAGAAAAAGTATGAACAAGCAGATAAATTTTTTAGAGAAGTGCAGGCTGCTTTCGATCTCAATCAGCTCGAGGGTAAAAAAGTAATCTTGAATGATGTGGACTGGGTTTTAACAAAACTAAAGTTAAACCAACATCAAGAAGCGCATGAAATGTCGAACAGGCTGTTGGCGAGTGCTAAATCGCAAAGCAACCCATCTGAGAAAAGAATTGCGTCGCTTGAATTGCTGGAAGCCCTGACGCTACAAACTTTGGGTAAATCTGCTGAAGCAGAGACCATCTATAAAAAATACATGACTCAAATGATTGACGCAATGTCAAACGATTCAGAGTCCACGTCAGTTGGTAATCGTGAGCAAGATCGATTCGTTGAATATCTAGAGGGTAATTTGTCGCTGTGGGCAAAGTTACACAATGCAACCAAGTCGGCATCGGGCAGCGCTAAGTATGCAGACGAAGCCTTTTCTATGGCAGACATAGCGCGGGGCAGTAAAGTTCAGAAATCTCTAACAGCCAGTGCTGCTAGAGCCAATATAAAAGACAAGGCGTTGGCTGTATTGGCTAGAGATGAACAAGATTCGCAGGGGCGCATCAATTCGTTAGAACATCTTTTATCTGGACTGCTCTCTGCTCCGCCGGAACAACAATTACCCAGCGTTCAAGAAAAATTGAAGCAAGATATTGCGCAATTAAAAGAACATAGAAGTAAGCTTCGAAAAGAAATTCAAGCCAAATTTCCAGAATATGCAGAGCTCACCGATCCAAAGCCTGCTACGTTGTCTAAGGTTAGAAGACAGCTAAAAGAAGATGAAGTTTTAGTCTCTTGGTACTTCACCGACAAAGAGGGCTTTGTCTGGGCCATTACCAAGAGCGGCGCTCCACAATTTCATCAAGTTAATTTAAGTCGAGCAAAAATGGCCGAAACGGTCAATAAGCTTCGAAAATCACTAGATGCTGGCGTCGCCACGATTGATGACATTCCGGCCTTCGATGTGGCTCTCTCTCATAGCCTTTACAAATCTATCTTGGAGCCTGTGCAAAGCGCACTTCAAGGTAAGAAAGTTTTGTTGACTGTTCCGCACGCGGAGTTAGGGCAATTGCCTCTCGCTGTATTGGTGACGAAACCCGATACGCAAAGTCCGCGATCTAAGGGTGGCGATTTCACCGAATATCGAAAAACCGCTTGGCTCATTAAAGATATTGCAATCGCGCAACTACCTTCAGTAACCGCCTTAAATGCGTTGCGTAACCTGCCAGCGCCAACAGCTAACCGTCGTGAGTTTGTCGGATTTGGTGACCCTTACTTCAGTATGGATCAAGCCAAAATTGCAGCTAATTCGGCAGCCAGGGCTGTCGCTGCATTGAACACTCGTGGCGTACCGCTTAAATTACGAAATGTGCCTAAAACCTTGGGTGTGAGTAGCGCTGAGTTGGCGCTATTGCCTCGCTTGCCCGATACGAAGGAAGAGATTCAGGATATTGGTAAAGCTCTTTCTGCAGATCCAGCTCAAGATATATTTTTGAATAAAGACGCAAGCGTCTCTAAGGTTTTAGAGATGGACTTATCTAACCGTAAAGTGGTGATGTTTGCCACGCACGGTTTAGTGCCCGGCGAATTAGACGGCCTCACCCAGCCAGCCTTGGCTTTGAGCGCGCCTGATGTGACGGGTGAAGGTAAAGGTGATGGCCTCTTGACGATGGAACAGATTTTGACCATGAAGCTCAATGCAGATTGGGTCGTCTTATCGGCCTGCAACACGGCTTCGGGAGAGGGGGCAGGTGCTGAGGCCGTGTCTGGTTTAGGCCGTGCTTTCTTCTATGCAGGTGCTAGGGCTTTATTGGTTTCTAACTGGCCAGTGGATTCAGAGGCTTCAAGAGTATTGATGACGAATATGTTTAAGCGTCAACAAGAAATGCAGGGCAAAAATAAGTCCGAGTATTTGCAAGCCTCAATCGTGAACATGATCGAAAGCTTGAGTCCGGCAGAAGCGAAGGATGGCAAAGATTCCAAGGCAAAGGCTAAATATACTTACGCGCATCCTTTATTTTGGGCGCCGTTTGTATTGGTGGGTGATTAAAAGATTGAATTTTAAGGAGAACAAAATGCAGCACAAGAATCGTAAATTCGTTTTTATCTGTAGCCTAGCAACAGCTTCGTTTGCTTTTGTTATCAACAGCGCTTTTGCTGCGCCTTTGATAACACCTCAAGAGGCAAAGCTGCCAGCTGCAAGCGGAGAACTCAAAACCAGAGGTATTGCGCGTGGCCCAAGCATTAAAGTTATCTCGCCAGATATCACGGCTCCTGAGATCAAAGGTCCATTTGATTTGAAAGTTGTCTTTGAGAGTCGGGGAGGAAACAAAATTGATCCAGCTGCGGTCAAAGTGACTTATCTCAAAGCCAATGCAGTCGATTTAACACCACGCTTAAAGGGCGCAATCTCTGAAAGTGGCATCGATTTCGCGAAGGCAGAAGTTCCGCCCGGTGAACACGCTCTGAAGATCACAGTTAAAGATGTAGAGGGGCGTGAGACCAATACGGTGATGAACTTGGTGGTCGGTAAGTAATGGAGTGTCCGTATTGCCTCACGCTTGTGGATGATGGAGCGAGTGTTTGTAAAACTTGCACTCGTGACGTTTATTTATTCAGATCGCTGCTTGAAAAAATAGAAACGCTTGAACAAACTATTCAAACGCACCAAGATCCAGTCGATCTGCGATTGCAAATTGAACACCTGCAAAAGCAGTTAGATGAAGAGCGAGTTTTACGTGAGAAACGCGAATCTACGCCCATATATGTCTTGCGTGACATCGGACAATTTCTTTTCATTCCGCTTTTCTTGTTACTACTGGCGCATGCATTGATTACTGTCATTTATGACATGGACATGATATTTTTGCGTATCGCTTCTGTACTGTTTCCTTTGCCTTTTGGCTTTTATTTATTCAAGACTAAACGTCGCTTCTTATTAGGGTGGTTTGCTGCTACGGCAGGTTTGGCTTTGTCGTCTGTCATAGGCATGAGCGCCATTACAGGATGGGTGGACCAAACGCCTGTGCTGCCACAAAGCATGATCGAGTGGCGTGAGTTTTTGGAGTACTCAGCGAGCATTACTTTCAGTTTTCTAACTGGAATGCTTTTGGGTGGCATGGCTTATCACAGAGCGCATCGTCTCAAGGCGAAACCTGTCGGTCCTCTCCTCACAGTCTTGCTGTCTAAGTTAAACAAAGGTAAATCGTCTCCAGAAGATCTTCAAAAGACAATCAAGAAACTTGAAGAAATAGGGGGCAACCTCATTGCGGCGGGTTCAACAGCGATGTCGGTCTACACAGGCTTAAAAGCATTTATGTAATCACTGTTTCTATTTAGACGATTAACTCATTGAGGTGTGTATTTCCTATCCCATTACTGAGCACCTATTAAAGACAGATAGGCACACCACAGGTTATCTGCAGTGCGGTGCTTTAGATGCGCCACTCCTTGTGTTCATTCATGGATGGCCCGAGCTCTCTATCTCTTGGCGTCACCAGTTGCCGGTTTTTGCTGCGCTTGGGTTTCGATGTGTCGCACCAGATATGCGTGGGTACGGTCGATCGAGTACCTACACGCGACACGAAGATTTCGCTCAACCGTTCATCGTCGACGATATGTTGGAACTTTTATCGTCACTCGGTCGGGATCAGGCAGTTTGGATTGGCCACGATTGGGGAAGTCCAGTTGTATGGAATATGGCCAGTCATCATCCAGATAAGACGGCTGGAGTCGCGAGCTTGTGCGTGCCTTATTGCCCAAACGGTTTTGTGGTGGAAAACTTAATTCAATACGTTGACCGCACTGTCTACCCAAAAGAAACTTACCCTGCCGGGCAGTGGGATTACATGCTGTACTACCAAGAAAGTTTTGACAAAGCTTGCAGGCAATTTGAAGCCAATATTGAAAATGTATTGAAGGCATTTTTTCGTAAAGGAAATCCTGCCGGCATGGGAAAACCTTTTCGAACGGCAGAGGTTCGCAAATTGGGTGGCTGGTTTGGCGATGCCCCTTTTCCTGATTTGCCACGCGATGAGGATGTGATTTCGGAGGAGGACCTTGCAACCTACACCGCCTCACTAACTCGCAACGGATTTTTTGGCCCCGATTCTTGGTACATGAATGGCAAGGCTAATCAAGACTATGCAAGTCTTGCGGTTAACGGTGGCAAGTTAACAATTCCAGCGCTTTTTGTGCATGCAGCCTACGACAACATCTGCGATACCCTCACCTCCAAGTTAGCAGAACCTATGCGAGAGGCATGTGCAGATTTGACGGAAGAAGTTGTCAAGTCAGGGCATTGGATGGCCCAAGAAAAACCAGACGAACTCAATGCCGTATTAGCCCGCTGGTTGAAAGTTAAATTTGGCGAAGATAAGTGGACTTAAGCAACCTAAAAGGCTAACAAACGTGGGCGATTCGAGCGAATCGTTTTATGAGGTCGATCTTGTTATTCAATGAAGTTAAGGCTGCTTCTTAGGTAAAAATAGCCCTATGAAGCTGATTTCCCGTCTTGCCAATTTAGACCTCTTGTTTTATGTGATCAAGTGGTTGGCTTTGTCGGCGGTGATTGCAGTTTTGGCCGGCTCGGCCTCGGCGTTATTTCTTTTTTCACTTGATTGGGCAACCCAAACGCGTGAAGCAAACCGTTGGTTAATCTGGGGTCTGCCATTTGCTGGATTTGCGGTGGGTTGGCTTTACTTGAAGCTGGGGCAGCAAGTAGAGGCGGGCAACAATTTATTGATCGACGAAATACACGATCCCAAAAAAATTATTCCATTGCGTATGGCCCCCTTGGTATTGGGTGGCACGGTGGTTTCTCATCTCTTTGGAGCCTCGGTGGGACGCGAGGGTACTGCGGTGCAAATGGGCGGTGCGTTAGCCGATCAGCTCACACACATTTTTAAGTTCAAACACGAAGATCGCCGTTTAATTTTGATGGCGGGTATCAGCGCGGGGTTTGCTTCTGTTTTTGGTACGCCGTTAGCGGGTGCCATTTTTGGGCTTGAAGTGTTGGCCATTGGACGTATGCGTTTCGATGCGTTGCTTCCTTGTTTGCTGGCCGCTATCTTGGCCGATCAGGTGGGTTTGCTGTGGGGTGTACAACACACCGCATACGTTTTATCGGCAGTGCCAGAGATCACAGTTTGGTTGCTATTAGCCATGGTGATTGCAGGTGCCATTTTTGGACTGACTGGCAAAGTGTTTGCCTATAGCACGCACACATTAAGCGCATGGATGAGGCAGCGCGTGCCCTATGCGCCGTTTCGTCCGCTGATCGGAGGCTTTATTCTGGTGGCCCTCGTGATGGGTGTCGGTATGAATGGACAGTTCGATCGCTATTTAGGTTTGGGCATTCCTGTGATGGTGGAGGCCTTTAGCCACCCACTTCAACCAACCGATTTCATTGGAAAAATGGTGTTCACCATTGCATCGTTAGGGGCCGGATTTAAGGGGGGCGAAGTGACCCCACTTTTTTACATCGGGGCAACGCTTGGCAATGCTTTAGCACCGCTATTGCAAGTGCCATTTGCTCTTTTGGCCGCGGTTGGTTTTGTCGCGGTATTTGCTGGTGCAGCAAATACACCAATTGCTTCGACCTTCATGGCTATGGAAATGTTTGGTGCCGAGGTGGGAATATTTGCAGCCTTGGCTTGCACGATGAGCTATGTGTGCTCAGGACAAAGTGGTATTTATCGTGCGCAAAGAGCAGCGCACGCAAAAACAAACTTGCCTTCTTAAAATAAGGAGATGACCATGATTTGCAAAATCAGACTGTTCTTCAAACCATGCATGGCAGTGGCGCTGTTGGGACTGCTGTCGGTGACAGCAAACGCACAAACTTTCAAAATGCCATGTGAGGTTGAGGGCACTATTCCGGCGTTGGATGATCGAAAAATACCACCAGAAAAAATAACGGTCGAAATTCAGTCAATGGGTAAAAACATCTTTATGAAAGTGAA
>CAZEAQ010000016.1:0-11812 GCA_964510145.1 uncultured Bordetella sp. | reverse complement strand
TTATTGTTCGACGTGTTCTTGGTTCTTGGGCCAGTATGGCTTTGTGTTCACTCGGACCGGTGTGGTTGCAGCCACTCACCGGTGCTGAAAAAGCGCAGATATACCGAGCGCTAAAAAAGTCAATTCCCTTAAAAAATTTGCGTCTCATTGCCTTTACACCATCAGAAGAGCATGGTGCTGAGATAGGTCTTTCGCGTTGGCGGCGTGTCATGACGGGACACAGCACCGTCATGCTTGACTTGACGCTCTCGCTGAAAGATTTACGTGCGCAGCTTGACGGTCGATGGCGATACAGCTTAGCGCGAGCGGAAGAGTCGGATCTCACTATTCACAAAGTGGGCACCAATGCTGGGCAATATCGCTGGTTGCTTGATGCGGAAATGCAGCAGCGCGAGCAAAGGGGATTGCATGGCTTGCCACTGCAATTTTTTGATTTGTATGTGCCGTCGAGAGGGCAGCCTACACAAACTATTTTGACGATGCGTGCGGACCTGGGACGAGATAGAGTGGCGGGCATGATGTTTCTCATTCACGGACAAGCTGCAACCTATCAAGTAGGCTGGAATGGAGACGCAGGGCGAGACTTAAATGCGCACAATTTGGTGTTGTGGAAGGCGATAGAAATATTGCAAGAACGCGGTATTCGTGTTCTTGACCTGGGTGGCGTCAACACAACCAGAAGCGCAGGCGTTGCACGGTTTAAGTTAGGCACAGGTGGGCGTGTCGTCACTTGTGCCGGCACTTTTATTTAGGCCACGATAACTCATGCTGAACGTCTCTAACCTCACATGTAGTCGTGGCCATCGACCGCTGTTTCAAGAGGTCAGCTTTGCGGTGCATGCGGGGCAAGCTTTGCACCTTGAGGGCGACAACGGGGTAGGTAAAACGACGTTGCTGCGCATCGTCTGTGGGCTTTCCCCTGCAGACGCGGGTGAAGTGCTTTGGTGCGGTCAACCTATTCAACACGATTCGTCTGCTTTTAAAACTTCATTGTTTTATTTGGGCCACAACTTATCGCTTAAAGAAGATCTCACGGCGCTTGAAAATTTACTGTGTGACGCCGCCATTTCAGGCAGGCCATTGACGCAGCCTCAAGCACTCCAAGCCCTTGCGAAGATGGGTTTAAAGGGACGAGAAAATTTGCCTTTACGCGTGATGTCGCAAGGGCAAAAACGCAGAACGGCATTGGCTCGCTTACTGGCGAGTCAAGCGGCTTTATGGGTTCTAGATGAACCCTTTGTCGCCTTAGATGCAATGGCAGTCGACCACCTGCGCGGCTTGATAGGGCGCCACATTCAGCAGGGTGGCATGGTGTTGTTCACCAGCCATCAACCCGTTAGTCTGTTGGGGGCTGATGGGGTTGAGGTGTCACTTCAGCGCTTCATGTTGAAAGGCGCTCTATGAACGCGCACGCTTTTATGGCCGTATTGCGCCGGGATTTGCAATTAGCCATGCGTCGCAAAAGCGAAGTGCTGACGGCTGTGTTTTTCTTCGTTGTGGTCGCTGCTTTGTTCCCGCTGGGCATTGGCCCAGAAATGAACACGTTGCGCACGGTGGCGCCGGGTGTTTTGTGGGTGGGAGCGTTGTTGTCGAGCATGTTGGCTTTGCAGCGTTTATTTGAGGCCGATTACCGCGATGGCACCTTGGAGCAAATGGTTTTGTCTCCTGCTTCAATGCCCCTATTGGTTGCTGCCAAACTATTAGCGCATTGGTTGGTGTCGGGGGTGCCATTGGTATTATTGGCACCGGTTTTAGGCTTGCAATTTGACTTACCAAGTGAGTCCTTGCTCACCTTGACCTTAACTCTTTTGCTTGGAACTCCAGTGTTGTCATTGATCGGTGGAATTGGCGCAGCGTTGACGCTTGGAGTTCGGGGCGGTGGGGTTTTGTTGTCCTTGTTGGTGTTGCCTTTGTTTATTCCTGTGCTCGTCTTTGGGGCTGGTGCAGTGGAGGCTCAAGCCAGTGGCTTGGGAGCACAGGCGCACTTATCGATTTTGATGGCCATGCTGTTGCCGGCTGCATTTTTCAGCCCGTTGGCGTGTTCTGCAGCCTTACGCATTGCGTTGGAATAGTTGACTCGTTTATGAACCGTTCTTTGTCCAGCATTCACTGGTTTCACTTCGCTGCGCCACAAAACTTTTATGGCTTGGCGGGTAAGTTGTGGCCGTGGTTTGCTGCGCTTGCCACTTTGTTGATGGTGGTGGGTTTATGGATTGGCTTTGCGGTGGCGCCCACAGATTTTCAGCAAGGCGAGGGCTATCGAATTATTTTTGTCCATGTGCCCGCCTCTTGGATGTCGATGGTGATCTATCTGGCCATGGCATTTTGGAGTGTTCTCGGTCTCACATTCAACACCCGCTTGTCAGGCATGATGACTCGCGCTCTAGCACCTACGGGTGCATTGTTTGCATTTTTGTCTTTGTGGACTGGCGCTTTGTGGGGCAAGCCAATGTGGGGCGCATGGTGGGTTTGGGACGCACGCTTGACCTCAGAACTTATTCTTTTCTTTCTGTATTTGGGCTACATCGCCTTGACGTCCGCTATTGACGACACCCGCCGCAGTGACCGTGCAGGGGCACTCATTGCCATTGTGGGGGCCATCAATGTGCCCATTATTTACTTCTCGGTGAAGTGGTGGAACACGCTTCATCAAGGCGCCTCAGTGTCGTTAACGCAAGCGCCCAGCATGGCGCAAATCATGTTGTGGGGTATGTTGCTCATGGCGTTGGCTTTTTGGTTTTACACCCTGGCTTTGGTTTGTTACAGAGTTCGCACGCTGATCTTGCAACGCGAAAGTCATGCGGCTTGGGTGCATGCGTTGCCAGAAGTGCAAGCCCTTCAAGAGGTGCGAGCATGAGGTGGGAAAGTTGGGCTCAGTTTTGGAACATGGGGGGCTACGCCATTTATGTGTGGGGCAGTGTTGGTGTGACGGCTGCGTTGCTAGCCCTCGAAGTTGTGCTGGCGCGTATATCGCACCGATCGGTGCTGGAAGAGCTGGCCCAAACACCCTCTGAAGAATGGCAGAAATGAAACCAAGAACCAAAAGATTTATTTTTATTGCTGCGGGCATCGTGGTGCTCTGCGCTGCAGCCGCGTTTGTGTTGAATGCGTTTCAAAGCAATTTGGTTTTCTTCTTTACGCCCACGCAAGTTAGCAACGGCGAAGCGCCCAAGGGCCGTACGTTTCGTGCAGGTGGCATGGTGAAAGAGGGCAGCTTGGTGCGAGAGGGAAATGAGGTGCGATTCGTCATCACAGACACCGCGCAAGAAATGCCTGTCACTTATGTGGGTTTGTTGCCCGACTTGTTTAAAGAAGGTCGTGGCGTTGTTGCACAAGGTAAATTGGGTGAAGACGGGTTATTCACTGCCAGCGAAGTGCTGGCCAAACATGACGAAAACTACATGCCCCCCGAGGCTAAACACGCCTTGGATCAAGCCGCAGCTGCGAAAGCTGCGGAGTCTTTGAAAAAGTAATTCATGATTCCAGAACTAGGCAATTTTTCATTGATGCTCGCGACGGTGATCGCCCTCTTGCAGGGCGTGTTACCCATCGCCGGCACCATGGTTCGCGACCCGCAAACGCAAGTGACCTTGCAAAGCATGGCGCGTCCCACGGCTGCTTTGATGTTCGCCTTAGTTGCTTTGGCATTTGCAGCATTGGCGACTTCATTTTTGAACAACGATTTTTCAGTGAGCTATGTAGCGCAACACTCCAACTCGTTGCTGCCTAAGCCCTATCAATTCGCAGCGGTGTGGGGCGGGCACGAAGGCTCGTTGTTGCTTTGGGTATTGCTGTTGTCTGTGTGGTCGGTGGCAGTCGCTATGTTCTCGCGCAGTTTGCCTCTCGATATGGTGGCGCGTGTGTTGGGTGTTTTAGGGCTGATCTCTGTTGGGTTTTTATTGTTCATTTTGACCACATCAAATCCCTTTGATCGCCTGCTGCCCGCAGCCTTAGATGGAAGAGATTTAAATCCGCTGTTGCAAGACCCGGGCTTGGTGATTCACCCACCCATGCTCTATATGGGATATGTCGGAATGGCCGTTGCATTTGCGTTTGCAGTGGCGGCGTTAATGAGTGGTCGCCTCGATGCAGCATGGGCAAGGTGGTCGCGCCCGTGGACTGTGATTGCTTGGACTTTTTTAACCTTCGGAATTGGCTTGGGTTCTTGGTGGGCTTATTACGAATTGGGCTGGGGCGGTTGGTGGTTTTGGGACCCCGTAGAAAACGCATCGCTCATGCCGTGGTTGGTCGGCACAGCCCTGATTCATTCATTGATGGTCACCGAAAAACGCGGCAGCTTTAAAGCTTGGACGGTGTTGTTGGCCATTGCGGCTTTCTCACTCTCATTGCTTGGAACTTTTTTAGTTCGCTCCGGCGTGTTGACTTCGGTTCATGCGTTCGCTTCAGACCCAAAGCGTGGTGTTTTTATTCTCATTTTCTTGGCTGTAGTGGTGGGTGCATCGCTGACTTTGTTTGCTTGGCGTGCGCCCCGAGTCACGTTGGGTGGTCGGATGGACTTGGTATCGCGCGAGTCTTTTTTATTAGCCAACAGTGTGTTGTTGGTGGTGGCCACGGGCGCGGTGTTGCTGGGCACCATCTACCCCTTAATCATTGACGCGTTGAACTTGGGCAAGCTCTCGGTGGGGCCTCCTTATTTCAATGCCGTGTTTGCACCACTCTTGGTGCCTGTGGTGTTTTTGATTGTTCCGGGCTCCGTGGCTCGCTGGCGTGAAGCCAATTTGCGAGCCATTGCGTTGGAGTTGCGAGGCACGGCTATCGGTGCATTGGGTTTAGCCCTTGTGCTGCCTTTTGTTTTGGGTGACGGCACATTGAGTGGCTGGTCTTTGGGGGCTGCATTTGGCATTTTCTTGAGTGCGTGGGTGGCGCTAGGAACATTTCGACAAATTGTTTTAAGACTCGATAAGCCAGGTCGTATCGGTACTTCTTTCTGGGGGCAACACATCGCGCACTTAGGCATGGCCGTGTTGGTGATGGGTGTGACGGGTGTGAAGTCTTATGAGGTTGAGCGTGATGTGCGCATGCACATCGGCGATGTCGTCACGATTGCTCCTTACACCTTCCGTTTGAAATCGCTCGACGAAGTGCGTGGCCCCAATTACAAAGCAGTGCGTGCCGATGTTGAGGTGCTGCGAAACGAACAATTGATTGAAGTTTTGCAACCTGAAAAGCGCCGATATTTTTCGTCTGCCATGCCGATGACGGAGGCGGGTATCGACTCAGGTTTGATGCGTGATTTATATGTGTCTCTTGGAGAACCGTTAGACGACGCTCGCACCGAATGGAGCATGCGTGTTTACTACAAGCCTTTTGTGCCATGGCTTTGGGGCGGTGTGTTGTTAATGGTTTTGGGTGGTGTGATGGCCGCCTTGGATCGGCGTTATCGGAAATAAGATGAAGAAAGTTCTGATTCCTCTGGTTTTCTTTTTTGCATTGGTGGTGTTTTTAGCCATCGGGCTGAACCGCGACCCGAGAGAAATTCCATCGCCGTTGGTGGATAAACCAGCACCTGAATTTAGCTTGCCAACTCTTGCGGGTGATGCCAACTTTTCGCCTGCAGACATGAAAGGCAAAGTTTGGATGTTTAACGTCTGGGCGACTTGGTGCGTGTCTTGCCGAGAAGAGCATCCTGTGTTGGTCGCGTTTGCTGAAAAGTATCAAGTGCCAATTGTTGGATTGAGCTACAAAGAAATTCAGCCGCAAGATGAAGCCGCCAAGTCTTCACCCACAGTGAAGCTGCAAATCGCTCGCGAACGTAGTTTGGTCTGGCTCAAGCGGCATGGCAATCCATACGTCACCTCGGTGATGGATTTGGATGGTCGAGTGGGTATTCAATACGGGGTTTACGGCGTGCCAGAGACTTACATCATCGACAAGTCTGGTGTGATTCGTTACAAGCGCGTGGGTGTTGTCACCCCCGAATTGCTGACGCAGAAAATATTGCCACTCATTGAAACGTTGAACAAATCATGAAGCCCTTTTTGTTAGCTTGTTTGTTGATCATCAGTTCGGTGTGTGCCGCGCAGACAGACAAAGGTCGTGAAGCTGCGCCCATGGCTGAAGACCCGAAGTTAGAGGCGCGATTGATCGATATTTCGCAAGAGTTGCGGTGCTTGGTGTGTCAGAACGAATCGTTGGCTTCGTCTCACGCAGAGCTCGCGGAAGATTTACGACGCGAAGTGCGTGAGTTGATTCGCTCTGGAAAAACCGATCAAGAAATTAAAGATTTTTTAGTCGCACGATACGGCGACTTTGTGCTCTACCGGCCCGAGGTAAAGCCTTTGACTTGGGCTTTATGGTTTGGTCCGTTTTTGTTGTTGCTGATTGCTGCGCTATCGCTCGGTAGTTATTTGCGCCAACGTCGCGCTTCGCAATCCGCTGTGCCTGCGACGTTGAGCGATGAAGAGCGTGAGCGCGTGAAGCAACTATTGAAAGGTTGATGTGAACCCTGCGCTGGTTTTTATTTATCTCGCCATTCTCTTAATTGCTGTTGTGTTGGCAGTTCTGGGTGTGGCGCTTTGGCGTGGTTCGCAACAGGGGGCCGCATTTGCAGCAAATTTGGCGCAAGCTGCGCATGCCCCTGCGCAAGCCAATGCGGCGGTTTACAGAGATCAAATGATCGATTTAGATCGTGAATATTTGCTCGGTAATTTGAATGATGAAGAGCTCAAAGCTGCACGAGACGAATTGGCGTTGCGTTTGTTAGCCGATGTGGGTGACGAGACTGCAACAAGTTCGCCAGAGGCGCCAAGCACTCTCTCAACCTCGGTGGTTTGGAAGAAACCTTGGCTGTTGCTTTCGGGCTTGATCTTTTTCATACCCGTTGCATCTTTGGTCATGTACACAGCTTTGGGGCAGCCCGAAGCACTAGACCCGCTGGCTTTAAAGCAAGGCGTGTCGAGCGAAGAAGAAATGACGCCTGAAAAGCTCACACAGATGGCGACTGCTTTGATTCGCCGCCTGCAAGATGAGCCCAACAGCATGGAGGGCTGGGTGATGTTGGGGCGTGTGCAACGTGCACGCGGACTTTTTGAAGAATCTGCAGAAGCTCTAGCGCGTGCGCTTGCGCTGAGTCGCGATGACAACTTGTTGATTGAACGTGCAGAGGTGTTGGCGCAAAAGAATGGTGGCAGCTTTGCGGGTGAACCTTGGGTCATCATTCAGCGTGTTTTGACTGCAGATCCGCATCACTTGAATGCTTTATTTTTGGCAGGTAGCGCCTCTTTTTCAGAGCTGAACTATCGCTCTGCGCTGCGTTTCTGGGAGCGTGCCCGAGCCATTATTCCAGCGGATTCACCCGATGCACCGGCATTGGATCGGGCGATTGCTGAAGCGCAAGAAAAAATGGGGTTGCCGACTATTCCGCCGAAGCCTTCTGCCAATCAGGCATCGCGCACCAGTATCAGCGGGCGTGTGAGTTTGGTTAAAGAGCTTGCGAGCCAAGTTTCTGCAACTGACACCGTATTTATTTATGCAACGCCCGTCTCGGGTTCTCGTATGCCTGTCGCGATTGTGAAAACGACGGTGGCTAAGTTGCCGTTTGACTTTGTGCTTGATGACAGCACTGCGATGAATCCAAACGTCAAACTCTCAAGTATGGAAGAGGTAACGGTGCGAGTGCGTATCTCTAAGAGCGGTCAAGCCGCTGCACAAGCTGGCGAATTAGGGGTGAGTTTGACCCCGGTGAAACCGGGCAGCAAGGGTCTCGATCTGATGATTCGAGACGCCTTGCAGTGATGACGATTTAGAGCAAGCCGTGCATGCGTGCGAAGTGCAGGGTTTGCGTGCGGCTTTTCACATCTAAACGACGGAACAGACGCCACAAATGCACTTTGACGGTGTGCTCGCTGATGTCTAGTTCGGCAGCGATATCGCGGTTGCTGAGGCCACGGTCCAGCATGACGATGAGTTGCTTTTGACGCTTAGACAATTTGGTTTCGCCAACGGGAATGGTCTCTTCATCTGCGCTGCTGTCTGCTGCAAACAAGCCTTGCAATGCAGAAGAAATTTCGTTTGCGGGTGTAGATTTTTCAATATAGATGTCGGCACCCGCCTCAATGCAGGTTTCCTCGGCTTCGCCAGATGGCATGGCCGAAATAACGGCCAAGGGAACATCGGGATACATGGTTTTGACTTCCTTGACTGCCGTTGTCCCTTTGACGCCGGGCAACAACAAATCAAGAACGAATAACTCAGGTTCACCATTTTTGATGATTGCAGCTTGGACTTCGCTGAATTTATCTAATTCAATAACTTTAGAAGCTGGGCGCATACGGCGCAACAGCATCGCAACAGCTTGGCGGACCAGAGGGTGATCATCAATGATGTACATACTCATTTTTATTACTCCTATCGCTTTTTTCAATATTAATAGTTTAGCCCGATTGCGGCTCGGACGTCATCCATAGTTTCACGGGCTGTCAATCTTGCTTTTTCGGTCCCCGCATCCACGATTTCGCGCACGATTTTGGGGTTACTGATGTAAGGTTCGGCGCGCTCAAGCATGGGTTGTTGTTCTTTCAGGATGGCGTCGATGATGGGCTGTTTGCATTCCAGACACCCGATGCCAGCGCTCTTGCAACCTTGACTGACCCACTGGCGTTGACCTTCGTTGCTGTAGACCAGATGAAATTGCCAGACAGGACATTTGTCGGGGTCGCCGGCGTCGGTGCGTTTGATTCGAGCAGGGTCGGTCGGCATGCGTTTCACTTTTTGCTCGATCGTGGCACGGTCTTCGCGGATGGCGATTGAGTTGTTGTAGCTCTTACTCATCTTGGCGCCATCAAGGCCGGGTAGTTTGCTGGCTTCCGTGAGTAGCGCTTGGGGCTCAGGCAAGATCACTTTGCCCGTGCCTTTGAAATATCCACCGAGTCGTTCGCGGTCTTGTGCATCGAGCTCAGGCGCTGTGGCGATATAGCCCAGAGCGCCTTCCATGGATTGGGTGTCACCCGTTTCTTGGTAGGTCTTGCGTGATTTTTCGAATCGTTTCACGCTGTCTTTGGGGAGTTTGGCTAATGAGGCTTGTATTTTTTCTTCCGCATTGATCTCGCGCCCATACAGGTGATTGAAGCGACGGGCCGCTTCGCGTGTGAGTTCAACGTGACTGGCTTGGTCTTCGCCAACGGGAACGTATTTGGCCTTGTAGATCAAAATGTCGGCCGCTTGCAGCAGGGGATAGCCCAAGAAGCCGTAGGTGGCTAAGTCTTTGTCTTTTAACTTTTCTTGTTGGTCTTTATAGGTGGGAACGCGTTCGAGCCAACCTAATGGCGTGCCCATCGCAAGTAGCGTGAACAACTCGGCGTGCTCGGGCAAACGGCTTTGCAAAAAGATGGTGCATTGGTTGGGGTCAAGTCCGGCGGCCAGCCAATCGATCACCATTTCATAGACGTTTTTTTCAATCACATCGCGGTTTTCGTAATGTGTGGTGAGTGCGTGCCAGTCGGCCACAAAGTAGTAACAGTCCATCGTGGACTGCAGCCGAACCCAGTTTTTCAAAGCACCGTGGTAGTGACCTAAGTGCAAGGCACCTGTGGGGCGCATGCCGGATAGAACGCGTTCTTTCATAGCGGATGACTCTTTAAAGTAATTCAATGGGCTAATAAAAATTCAACAGGACTGAGTAATACCGACAGGGCAAAAACGGTCCACTGCATCAAGGGGCGCATCCAAATATCGTCTAGCGCTTTGAAGGCCACAAGTGCTAACACGATATACATGCCGTAAGGCTCAAGTTTAGAGAGCCACACAGCCAGTCGCCAAGGAAGCAGCCCCGTCAACACACGCCCGCCATCCAGCGGCGGTAGGGGGAATAAATTGAACACAAACATGGAGACGTTCACGATGACGCCCGCAATGCTCATTTTTAAAAAGTAGGCTTCAGTCACTTCAAAATATTTGAGCAAGTAAAGCGCCAAAAACCAGCCAAGTGCTTGCAGAAAATTGACAGCTGGGCCGGCTAATGCCACCCAAATCATGTCGCGTTTGGGGTGGTTGAGATTGCCAAATCTCACAGGAACGGGGCGAGCGTAGCCAAATAAAAAGTTGCCGCCCGAAGCGAAGTAAAGCAAGGCGGGCATTGCGATGGTGCCCAATGGATCGATGTGCGACATCGGGTTCAGCGTGACGCGGCCAAGCATCCATGCTGTGTTGTCGCCCAATCGATGCGCCACATAACCATGCGCCGCCTCATGCAGCGTGATGGCAAATATCACGGGCAATGCATAAACGAGGACGGTTTGAATGAGTTCAGGAAAGTTCACGGCGAGATTGTCGCATCCGATTAGAGGCCCAAAGTATTCAGTGGCCCGCGGCCGACTCGAATTACCTCGGGGTCGCCTCCGCCATCCATGGGCGTGAGGTCGACCACTGTGGTGGGCTCTAGTGGACAAGCGCCTGCGTCGATAACAGCTGCGAGTTCGTGTTCAAAACGATCTCGAATTTCTTCTGCGTCGTTCATCGGGTCGGTGTCGTCAGGCGCAATGAGCGTGGTCGCTAAGAGGGGGGCGCCGTGGAGTTCTAGTAAATCGAGCAGCGTTTTGTTGAGGGGTACGCGCAGTCCAATCGTTTTGCGCTGCGGGTGACTCACGCGCCGGGGCACTTCTTTGGTGGCTTCCAAAATGAAGGTGTAGGCGCCCGGCGTGGCCGCTTTGAGTAAACGGTATTGACGATTGTCGACACGCGCGTAATTTGCCAACTCAGACAAGTCTCGACACAACAAAGTGAGGTGGTGCTTGTCATCCACTTGTCGGATGCGCCGCATTTGCTCTACAGCCGCCTTATCGTCTAAGTGGCAAACCAAGGCATAGCTTGAGTCGGTGGGAACGGCGACGATACCGCCCTTATCGAGCAATGCAACGGCTTGCTTAAGAAGCCGAGGTTGTGGGTTGTCAGGATGGACTTGAAGAAACTGTGCCATGTGCGGCAATGAGGGTCACGTTATTGAATGCGGTGCGCTAACGCTTCCCAAACGGGAGTGAGCTGGCCAGGAAGCCAAGGCAAAACGCCTAAGTCGATGCGGCTTTCATCGGGGCTGTGGAAGTCGCTGCCGCGTGAGGCAAATAAATTGAACTCGCGCGCCATATCGGCATAAGTCACGTATTCAGAAGGCGTGTGGCTGCCTGTGACGACTTCGACGCCTTGTCCACCATGCGTTTTAAATTCACTGAACAGCGCAAACTCTTCGTTTGCCGTGAAGCCATATCGTCCCGGGTGTGCAATGACGGCCATGCCGCCCGCTTGCACCACCCACTGCACGGCATCTTTGAGAGTGGCCCAACGGTGAGGCACAAAACCAGGGTTGCCTTCGGTCAAATATTTGCGAAACACTTCGTGTGTGTCTTGGCAGACACCGCTTTCAACCAAGAAGCGAGCAAAGTGCGTACGCGAAATTAATTCGGGATTGCCGACATATTTCAAAGCGCCTTCGTAAGCGCCATGAATACCGACTTTGGCCAACCCATCCGACATTTCTTTGGCGCGCTCACTTCGTCCGCCACGAGTTTTATGCAAGCCCTCAGCGAGCTGGGTGTCGCGATGGTCAAACCCTAAACCGACGATATGAACGGTTTGATTGGCAAAGGTGACAGAAATTTCTGTGCCCGTGAGGTACTTCATGCCATTGGCGTGAGCTGCTGCGATGGCGCGCTCTTGTCCACCAATTTCGTCGTGGTCGGTGAGTGACCACAGCTCCACGCCATTACTTTTGGCGCGAATTGCAAGTGCCTCAGGCGTGAGCGTGCCGTCTGAAACCACAGAGTGGCAGTGCAAATCGGCGTTGAGGATAGAGGTACTCACG
>CAZEAQ010000015.1:16939-19558 GCA_964510145.1 uncultured Bordetella sp. | reverse complement strand
AAAGGTTGAATGATGAGCATCAAGAGCGATAAATGGATTCGTCGTATGGCAGAGCAACACGGCATGATTGAGCCGTTTGAACCGGGCCAGATTCGGCAAAACGCAGCGGGCGAAAAGATCGTCAGCTATGGCACCAGCAGCTACGGCTACGACATTCGGTGCGCCCCTGAGTTCAAGGTGTTCACCAACATTTACAGCACGGTGGTCGATCCGAAAAACTTTGATCCCAAAAGTTTTGTCGACATTCATTCCGATGTTTGCATCATTCCCCCCAACAGCTTTGCGCTTGCCCGCACCGTTGAATACTTTCGTATTCCCAGAAATGTGTTGACGGTTTGTTTGGGCAAGAGCACCTACGCACGCTGCGGCATCATCGTCAACGTGACCCCGTTCGAGCCTGAGTGGGAGGGGTATGTGACGCTCGAGTTTTCAAACACCACGCCGCTGCCTGCCAAGATTTATGCCGGTGAAGGTTGCGCCCAAGTGTTGTTCTTTGAAAGCGACGAAGTGTGCGAGACCAGCTACAAAGATCGTGGCGGCAAATACCAAGGCCAAGTAGGCGTCACGCTGCCTAAAACTTGAAAACGCTCAACGTCATCGGTTGCGGGCGAGTGGGGCAGACCCTCGCCAAGTTGCTGCATCAGCAACAGCAGGTTCGAGTTCAAGACTTTTTTTCGCGCCGCTATGAAAGTGCTCAACAAGCGACGAAATTTGTGGGCGCGGGCAGAGCCGTTGAGGACATCTCGCGCATGCAATCGGCCGACCTTTGGCTTTTAAGTGTTCCCGATGCGCAGGTGGCTTTGGCAGCGCAGTCTTTGGCTGATGCGGCGAAGCAGGCCGAGCACCTCAAGCTTCACGGATCGATCGCTTTTCACAACAGTGGTTTTTTAAGCGCCTCGGTTTTGACTCGCTTGAAAGCATTGGGTTGCTCTGTGGCGAGCGTGCATCCGGTCTTGAATTTTGCAACCCCAGAGACAGGCGTCAAACAATTTGCAGGCACGCCTTGTGGATTAGAGGGCGACGCATCAGCCTTAAGTCAACTAAAACCATTTTTGACGGCCATTGGTGGACGTTGTTTTGAGATATCCAGTGACCATAAACCGCTGTATCACGCGGCAGCTGTATTTGCGAGTAACTTCACGACTGTTATGCAGGGCGTAGCGCACGATGCATGGCAAAGCGCCGGTGTGCCGCAGAACATGATGCAACCTCTAACTCAAGCGTTATTGCAAAGCACGATTGATAACGTGTTGTCTATGGGGCCTGCAAAAGCCTTGACCGGACCCGCCGCTAGAGGCGACACAGCAGTCGTGCAAGCACAAGCTCAGGTGGTGCGCGATTGGAACGAGCAGGCGGGCGAGGCGTACCAAATTTTGAGTCGAATGGCCGCGCAATTGAAGCAGCGGTCACAGTGCGACAATAGGCCCCACAAATGACCACCTCTTTTTCACAATTGCAGCTAGCCCCAGGGCTTGCACGTGCCGTAGCCGAAATGGGCTACGAATCCATGACCCCCATTCAAGCGCAGGCCATTCCCGTCGTATTGACGGGGCAAGACGTGATGGGTGCAGCCCAAACGGGCACCGGTAAAACGGCAGCGTTTTCTTTGCCCTTGTTGCAACGTTTGCTGAAACACGAAAACGCATCGACTTCGCCCGCACGTCACCCTGTGCGCGCATTGGTTTTGTTGCCAACCCGTGAGTTGGCAGACCAAGTGGCGCAGCAAATTAAGGCCTACGCCAAATACACCCAGTTGCGCAGCGCGGTCGTTTTTGGTGGCATGGACATGAAGCCCCAAACCATTGAAGTTAAAAAAGGCGTTGAAGTTTTAGTGGCGACGCCCGGACGTTTGCTCGATCACATTGAAGCTAAAAATGTGGTGCTTAACCAAGTGGAATATGTGGTGCTGGATGAGGCCGATCGGATGTTGGACATCGGCTTCTTGCCAGACCTGCAACGCATCTTGAGTCATTTGCCTAAACAGCGAACGACGCTCTTGTTCTCGGCGACTTTCTCTCCCGAAATCAAGCGTTTGGCGGGAAGCTATTTGCAAAACCCCATCACAATCGAAGTCGCTCGCCCTAACGAAACGGCAGCCACCATTACGCAGCAGTTTTACAGCGTGGGTGTGGACGACAAATACGGAGCTTTGCGTCATTTGATGCAAGCAAAAGAAATCAAACAAGCCTTTGTGTTTTGCAACAGCAAACTAGGCTGCGCTCGCTTAGCGCGATCTTTGGAGCGCGATGGCTACCGAACCAGTGCTTTGCACGGTGACAAAAGCCAAGACGAACGCTTAAAAGCGCTTGAGGCTTTCAAAGCAGGTGAAGTCGATTTATTGGTTTGCACCGATGTGGCCGCTCGCGGGTTAGATATCAAAGATGTGCCTGCGGTGTTTAACTTCGACATTCCTTTCAACGCCGAAGATTACGTGCACCGCATTGGTCGTACGGGACGTGCGGGTGCATTGGGTCGTGCGATTAGTTTTGTGTCTGCAAGCGATCAGCGCTTGGTGGTGGATATTGAAAAACTGCTCAAAACCAAAATCACGCTTGAAACGATTGAAGTTCAACAAGAGCGTAGACGCGAACCCAGTCGTGACACCAGACATGAGCCGCG
>CAZEAQ010000015.1:1793-16839 GCA_964510145.1 uncultured Bordetella sp. | reverse complement strand
CATGAGCCGCGACATGATGCGCGTCGAGAGTCTTCTCGTGGCGATCACCACTCAGACAGTGGCCGTCGTCGTGAGGCGGGTTATTCGCCAGCGCCGCGCATGACCGATCCGTTTTTTGATAAGCCGTATGAGGCAACTGCGCGATCGAATGCGACGCCTGCTGCTGCAGCGGCTTCTACCGAGTCTTTGCGTAAATCACCCAACATCAAATCAAAGCGTGTGGTGGCTGCGCTGTTTAAGTCCAGCTAGTATTTAATGGGCCAAGGGGTCGCGTGTTTGCGGGCACTTCACGCTGAGTTTTTCCCAGTCATTCGCGCTTTTTTGATCGGTTGTGAAGCGCATCGCGCTCAGGCAACCGCCCCAAAGACATCCGTCGTCTAAGCACACCACATCGGCTCTGTGAAGGTTTTGTAAGGTGGACCAATGTCCAAAAGCCACCACATCGTTTTGAGTTTTTCGATCAGGCGCATCAAACCAAGGCATCAAGCCCTCGGGCGCTTTGTCAGCACCTTCTTTGATCGAAAAATCCATTGCGCCGTCTGCACTACAAAAACGCAACCGAGTGAGCGCATTCACGATCACGCGCAAGCGGTCTGCGCCCGTCAAACTGTCGTGCCACTGGTTGGGTAATCCGCCATACATGTGCGGCATGAAAGAGGCAAAGTCTTCGCTGCGTAAAACTGTTTCAACTTCGTTGGCTAGCGACAGAGTTTGCTCAGTCGTCCAGCTGGGCAAAACGCCTGCATGCACCATCAATACGTGCCCCACTTGAAGCGCCATGTGTTGATGTCGCAGCCAATGCAGTAAGTCATGACTGTCGGGGGCTTGCAGCACGTCTTGTATCGTGTCTTGCGGGTTCGGTTTACGCACCTGTTGTGAGACAGCCAGCAAATGCAGATCGTGATTGCCAAGCAAGCATTGCGCGCTAGTGCCAAGCTGCATCAGACGGCGCAATACCGCCACGTTATTAGGGCCTCGATTGACTAAGTCGCCGAGTAAATAAATCGTGTCTCGGCTTGGCGAAAAATCGATGTGTGTCAACAGTCGGCCTAGGGATTCATCGCAGCCTTGAACGTCACCAATCAAGTAAAGTGCCATCTATGGATATTTTGTTAATTGTGTTTCTCACTCTATTGAACGGCGTTTTTGCTATGTCAGAAATGGCATTGGCATCAAGCCGCAAAGCGCGCTTGGCAGCATTGTATGAAGCCGGTGATCGGGGGGCGCATGCTGCATTGCGTTTGATGGCACAACCCACGCAATTTTTATCGACTGTACAAATTGGCATCACTTCGATTGGCGTTTTAAACGGTATCGTGGGCGAGGCTGCGTTCAGTGATGACTTATCGGGGTGGTTGTTAATTCAAGGCGTTCCAGATGGTTTTTCTGATGGAATTGCGACCGCCATCGTGGTGACTTTCATTACCTTCAGCACCATTTTGTTTGGCGAATTAGTGCCTAAAAGAATTGGCCAGCTTTTTCCAGAGGCAGTTGCCAGAGTGACCGCACCCCCCATGCTGGCGCTTGCTACGCTGGCCAAGCCTTTTGTTCATTTGTTGTCGAGTAGTACAAGTGCTATTTTGAAATTGATGCGCGTCGATGTGCATGGTGCACGTACCGTGACAGAAGAAGAAATATCAGCCAGTTTGGTAGAAGGTGTCGATGCGGGCGTGATTGAGCAGCACGAGCACCAAATGGTGCAAAACGTGTTTCACCTAGATGAACGCACCCTCACGTCCATCATGGTGCCGCGCTCAGATATTGAGTGGCTTGATGCGAAGTTGCCTGTTCCGCAAGCGCTGGCGCAAGTGGGTTCAGGGGGCGCACATTCTTGGTATCCCGTTTGCCGTGGCGACCTTGACAACGTAGTGGGTGCTGTGAGCGTGGCGCAGTTGTTGCGTTTGCCGCCCAATACTGAAATGACAGTCGATGCGCTTGCGAAGCCGGTTTCATTTATTCCAGAAACCTTGAGTGGCTTAGATTTGCTAGAACAATTTCGTCGCCCCGCAGAGAGAGCAACGGCGCATGGCCGCATGGTTTTGGTGGTCGATGAATATGGAATTGTGCAAGGTTTATTGACGCCTCGAGACTTGTTAGAGGCCATCACGGGCGAGCTACTTCAAGCCACCGTGACCGACGAAGCATGGGCGACACCTCGCGAAGATGGCACATGGTTGATTGATGGATTGATGCCTGTGAGCGAATTCAAAGCGAGATTGAGTATCAAAGAATTGCCAGATGAAGAGCGCGGTATTTACAACACAGTCGCAGGCTTGGTGATGGCGATTAGCGGAGACTTGCCACAGGTTGGAGATGTGGTGTCGTGTGACGACTGGTTGATTGAAGTGATCGACTTAGATGGACGTCGAATAGACAAACTTTTGCTGACACCGACATCACCTAAGTCAACGCCCCAGCACTAGTTGTTGTCGCGACGCTTAAAGGGAACTTGATACATCCAGACGGGACGTCCGTCACGTCCGTAGACAACGGCTTGGGGTTCAAGCTCGCGCGCCTCAAATTCCAAGCTCACTAACCAAGCGCCACGTCGCAATTCGGCGTGCGCTTTTTCTACCGCGCGTGGCATGCTCTCTGGACGTTGGAACAAATACACCACGTCAAAGCTACGCCAATCTACCAGCCAAATATCGCCTTGTCGAATGCGTGCAAAAGAGCAACGTATGGCACTCAAAATTCTGAGTAACCAACTCATTTCAACCCCGTGCAATTCAGCACGAGGAAACGCATGACGCAATGCGATGAGCCCGTCCCCCATGCCACTGCCAGCATCTAAGATACGCGCACCTGCTTGAAGTGTTATGTGCTCGGGCAATTCAACCAAAGCTTTTTTAGGGGTTGGGAAAAGCGGCGCGTCTCGCCATGCTTTGCGCGGATAAAGCAGAACGATCAGTGCCAGCAAAAAAAGCCAAGCCAGAGGCGGCACGCTTAACGTGGAGGACGATACGACGATGGATAAAGGGAAACCCAAAACCATCAACGCTTTGCGCATGGGGGTGTCCACAAGTTTGCTCAAAAAACCACCCCAAAACGCAGCCACTACCAAAGCAATGGTTTCGCTGAGCCCCACACTTTGTAGCCCCTTAAAAATAAGCCACGATGAGGCCCAAGTGAGGAGGGCGGGAATGGGCCAAGTCATGCTGAGTGATAGCGGGTCACACGTTCAACTTCGTTCTTAGATCCCAAGATAACGCTCACACGTTCGTGCAATTGCTTGGGTTTGATGTCCATGATGCGTTCTTTGCCGTTGGTGGCTGCACCGCCGGCTTGCTCAATGAGCCAGCTCATGGGGTTTGCTTCGTACATCAGGCGTAACTTTCCGGGCTTGCCCGGTTCGCGCTTATCCCAGGGGTACATGAACACACCGCCGCGCGTCATGATGCGGTGCACATCGGCCACCATAGAAGCAATCCAGCGCATGTTGAAATTTTTGCCGCGTGGACCCTCTTCGCCTTGTAAACATTCGTCGATGTAGCGTTTGACTGGTTCGTCCCAGTGACGCATATTGCTCATGTTGATGGCGAACTCTTTGGTGTCAGCTGGGATTTTGACGTTCTCTTGTGTCAACACGAAAGAGCCTTGCTCGCGGTCAAGTGTGAACATGGCAACGCCATCTCCCACTGTGAGAACCAATGTGGTTTGTGGGCCATACACACAATAGCCAGCGGCAACTTGTTGCGTGCCGGGCTGCAAGAAATCTTCTTCACTGACGCCTTTGCTGGCGTCAGTTTTTTTGAGAACGCTAAAAATTGTGCCGATGCTGACATTTACATCGATGTTGCTTGAGCCATCAAGCGGATCGAACATTAAAAGATATTCGCCTTGTGGGTAACGGTTAGGCACAACGTGAATGCTGTCCATTTCTTCAGATGCCATAGCGGCCAAATGACCGCCCCATTCGTTAGCTTCGATCAAAACATCGTTGGCAATGATGTCGAGCTTTTTTTGCACTTCGCCTTGCACGTTCTCGCTACCCGCAGAACCCAGCACGTCGCCAAGAGCGCCTTTGTTCACGGCGTGACTGATACTTTTGCAAGCGCGTGCCACAACTTCAAGTAACAAACGCAACTCAGAGGGGATGCGACCTTTGGCGCGCTGTTGTTCGACGAGGTAGCGGGTTAGAGAAATGCTCATGGCAGAGTCCTTAGTGAGAGAGTGCGCGAGAAACCACCTCACGTACATCGTTACTTAAATCAGGTTTGGCAGCGACGCGTTTGATCGCTTCATGCGCAGCCGTTTGGTAGGGTTCGGCGAGTTTGCGCCAACGGTCGAGTGCGCGTGCAAGTCGGGCGGCAACTTGGGGGTTGAATGCATCTATTTCGAGAACTCGTTCGCTCCAAAACACATAACCCGCAGCATCTGATCTGTGGAATGCGCCAGGATTAGCGTTGCAGTAACTAAAAATTAAGCTGCGAGCGCGATTTGGATTTTTGATGTGAAAGTCGGGGTGCAACATCAACTGACGTACCAAAGGCAACACGTTGCCTCCACGATCTGGGCTACTGGCTTGCAGCGCAAACCATTTATCCATCACCAAAGCTTCGCGAGAGAACTGCTTGTAGAAGCTCTCTAGTGCGGTGGCTCCCAGTTCATGGCCGGAGCTGACTAACGCGCTCAAAGCGTTGAAGCGATCCGTCATGTTGTGTGCATCTTTGAACACCTGCAATGTGCGAGCAGGCCATGTTGCATCGTGTGTGCGGCTCGCGTCCAAGCACAACATGTGCAACGCCATACCGCTGAGCGCACGGCGACCGCTAGACACGGGGTCTGGATTGAATGCGCCGTTGTTGCGGTGAGTTTGGAAAGCCCAAACCCAATCGTCGTGCAATTCGCGAGCGAGTTGAGCACGCATGCTTTCGCGCACGGCATGAATGCGCTGCGGGTCGACAACATCAAGCTGTTCTGCCATGTACGTTTCGGCAGGCAAAGTCAGAACGAGCTCTTTGAAAGCAGCATCCAGAGAATCGCTGCGCAAGACGGTGCGCAGCGCTTGAACTAACTCTGCATTTAAAACTTGATCAGTATCAGTTTTGATGGCGTCCAATGCGGCGCCTAAGCAGAGGCGCTGCGCTGCTTCCCATTGGTTGAATGGGTCAGTGTCATGCGCTAGCAATGTGAGCCATTGCGCAGGCGTGAAATCTAGTTCAAGAATCACGGGAGCACTGAAGCCGCGTAACAGCGATGGAACGATAGACGTTGCATCTGATGTGTTTAAGTTGTCAAAAGTGAACGTTTGTGTGGGCTCGGTCAAGACCAGCAATTGGCTGGGTAAAACTTCTTGTCCGCTGTCACTGAGTAAGCCCATTTGTACTGGAATAACAAAGGGCTCTTTGTGATCTTGGCCTGGGCTAGGGGGGCAAGTTTGCGTCAGGGTCAAGGTGTAGCGACGTTGGGAAGCGTCATAAATGCCAGAAGCTTTGACGCGAGGTGTGCCCGCTTGTGAATACCAGCGTTTGAATTGCGCTAAGTGTTGTGCAAGCGCAGAACCGGGATTAGCGTCTGCAATAGCTTGTGCGAAATCGTCGCAAGTGACCGCTTGCCCATCGTGACGCTCAAAGTACAAAGCCATGCCTTTGGCAAAACCTTGACGACTTGATTCATCGGTGCCGTTGCCAACCAGTGTTTGCATCATGCGAACAACTTCCGAACCTTTTTCGTAAATGGTGACGGTGTAGAAGTTGTTGATCTCAACATAGCTGTCAGGGCGAACTGGATGCGCCATCGGCCCTGCGTCTTCAGGGAACTGAACGGTGCGCAATAAACGCACGTCTTCGATGCGTTTAACAGCTTTGGCAGAGGCCGCCGCACTGGGGTTGTCTTTGAGCGCTTGAACCGCTAAGTCTTGGCTGAATTCTTGATCGCGAAAAACCGTGAGGCCCTCTTTGAGAGAGAGTTGAAACCAATCGCGACAGGTAATGCGGTTACCCGTCCAATTGTGAAAATATTCGTGGCCCACCACACTTTCAATATTGGCGTAGTCTGTGTCTGTGGCGGTGGCCGAGTTGGCCAAAACAAACTTGGTGTTGAAGATGTTGAGACCTTTGTTCTCCATCGCACCCATGTTGAAGTCGCTAGTGGCAACGATCATGAATCGCTCTAAATCTAAGCTCAGCCCAAAACGTGCTTCATCCCAAGCGATGCTGGCCATGAGCGAATTCATGGCGTGTTCAGTTTTGTCTAAATCACCCGAACGAACGAACACTTGTAGCAAGTGCGTTTTTCCAGAACGCGCTTTGACGCGTTGCTCACGACAAACAAACTGTCCCGCTACCAATGCAAATAAGTAGGACGGTTTTTTGTGTGGATCAACCCAGCGTGCAAAGTGACGACCCTCTTCAAGCTCGCCTTCTTCCACTAAATTTCCGTTGCTGAGTAAGACGGGGAAAGATTTTTTGTCTGCACGCAGCGTCACGCTGTAGCTGGACATGACATCGGGGCGATCTAAAAAATAAGTGATGCGCCGAAAACCTTCAGCTTCACATTGAGTGAAGAATGAATCGTTGCTGACGTAGAGGCCCGAGAGTGTGGTGTTTTTTGCAGGGTTACAGGTGGTGAATATTTCCAACTCGAAGGGCTCGTTTCCTTCGGGTAAGTTTTCGAGAACCAATTGGTTTCCGTCCATCTTGAACGATGTGCCTTGGCCGTTCACCATGACGCGAGCGAGATTGAGTTCGTCACCGTCTAAGCGCAAGGCTTGAGAGGCGACATCGAGGTTTCGACGCACGCTCATTTTGTTGAGCACACGGGTTTTGGTGGGGTCTAAGTCGAACGTCAAATCGACGGTGTCAATCCAAAACGCAGGCGCGGTGTAGTCGGCGCGTTGAATCAATTGGGCAGTGCCTTCACGGTACATAGTGGTCCTTAAATACCTTGCTTTAACGACGCTTCGATAAATGCATCGAGATCGCCGTCCAACACTTTTTGGGTGTTTGAAATTTCTACGTTCGTACGCAAGTCTTTGATGCGACTGTTGTCCAACACGTAGCTGCGAATTTGGTGTCCCCAGCCCACGTCTGTTTTGGTGTCTTCGAGTTTTTGTTGTGCCTCTTGGCGCTTACGCATTTCAAAATCGTAGAGCCTAGAGCGCAAACGTTTCCAAGCCACATCGCGGTTGCTGTGTTGACTACGACCGTCTTGACACTGCACCACGATGCCAGTGGGAATGTGCGTCAAACGCACGGCTGAATCGGTTTTGTTAATGTGCTGACCGCCCGCACCGCTGGCGCGGTAAGTGTCGGTGCGCACGTCTGCGGGATTGATGTCGATTTCAATGGAGTCGTCAATTTCGGGATACACAAAAACCGACGCAAATGAGGTGTGTCGTCCGCCTGAGCTATCGAAGGGTGATTTACGAACCAAGCGATGCACGCCAGTTTCGGTGCGCAACAAACCAAACGCATATTCACCTTCAATTTTGATCGTGGCCCCTTTGATGCCCGCCACATCACCGGCTGACTCGTCCTCAACGATGGTTTTGAAACCTTTGCGCTCTGCGTATTTCAAATATTGGCGCAACAACATACTGGCCCAGTCGCACGCCTCGGTGCCGCCGGCGCCAGCTTGAATGTCCAGGAAGCAATTCAGCGGATCAGCTTCGTTGCTAAACATGCGTCTGAACTCAAGCTCTTCAATGGTTTTGACCAAGCCCTGTGTGTCGGCTTCGATGGTGAGTAGGCCATCTTCGTCGCCTTCGGCTTTGCTCATTTCGAACAACTCGGTGTTGTCGGCAAGCTCTTGCGTCAATCGTGTGAGCGTCAGCACAACGCCATCGAGCATTTTCTTTTCACGCCCGAGCTCTTGGGCTTTTTTAGGGTCGTCCCAAACGGTGGGATCTTCGAGTGATGCGTTAACGGTTCTTAGACGTTCGGATTTGACATCGAAGTCAAAGATACCTCCGTAAATCTACCGTGCGAGCGCTCAAGTCTGTGAGGGTGGTGCCAATGAGGTTGATGCGTTCTGCTTCCATGATGCGAGGTCTTCTTTACGTGTCTGGGAAAACGTAGATTTTCTCATGATCAGAAGCGTCGTCCGTAAGCAAACAAAATAGCGGCGTTGCCCAGCAGCATGACCTGAAGCGAGTCCTCGGGCGTTGCGCGATAACCTAGGGCTGGAATCACGGCTGGGGCGACGCCGTAGTTGTTGAATGGAATCTTGTCTTGATATTTGCCGCGATATCCGTCAATCAGGCCGGCCGAGAGTTTGACAAACACTTTGGGGTTGCCCAACACCCCGTCCCACTGCTGACCGACATAGATATAGCCCGTGGGTTGGCCAAAGGAATTGCGAAATAAAGAAATGCCGCAAAAGCGACCGCCCGCCACATGGCGGTCAATTGCCATCAAAAAAACGGGGTGATGCTCTGGGTTGTAGTTCCAGTGATAGGTGAAGGGGGAGAGGGTGAGGTCCCATTTTTGGCCCTCTGCGGGGGCGGGCGCGCTGTCGTTGGCTAAAAAATTTGGACAAGGGTTGAGCTCAATGGCTTCATTGGCAAGCGCTTTGAAATCCGTTTTGGTGAACGATTTTTCTTCGCTCCAACATGCGCTGCTAAGGTGCGCAAACACCAGTGCGATGAATGCGTTGCGTAAAAATTGGGGTGCAGACATGGAAGAAAAATGAAGTGAATGGATTAATTCTATAGAGCTAATTTTTTATAGATCTAAAAACTTTTCAATCAGTCTTGCGAGCGCCTCAGGTTGATCGTGATGCAGCATATGCCCCGTATCCGCAAGCTGTGCATGCTGAATATTGGGCACGCTGGCGATGCGTTGCATAAATTCTGCGAGGGTGTATCTGTCTTTCCACCACTGACTCAAACTGTCGGTGCCCGCCACCACACACAAGGTGGGAGCTGTAATTCGTTCATAAACGGCCAGCACCTCATCGACTTTGAACAACTGCGCGTTGATCACTTTGTGCGCGGCGTGTCCCAAGATGCGCCACTCGCCATGTTCGTTAGGTTGTGCCCAATGTTGAGCCAGCCAGTGGGCTTTGTCTTCGCTCAGGCGTGGGTTGGTTTTCATCAGTCTTTGCGCGACGCCTTCCAGGCTGCTGTAGGGTTTTAAATCCATCTCGCCGCGCTGCAGCGCTTTGAGTTCGTCCATCCATTTGGCGTAGCGCGTGGGGGCTTGCGTCGGCCGCGAGGTGGGCATGCCAAAACCTTCGAGGTTGATGAGTTTAGAAATTCGCTCTGGCCGCACACCCGCATAAAGCGTGGCGATGTGGCCGCCCATGCTGTGACCGATGAGGTTCACGGGTTGGTTGGGCACATAGTGGTCAAGCAGTTGGTCAAGATCGGCCAAATAGTCTGGGAACCAATAGTTGTCGGCCTGCGGGGTTTCGGTCAGACCAAAGCCACGCCAGTCGGGGGCGATGATCCACGCGTCGTGTTGTAAGGCGTCGACCACGAACTGAAAAGAGGCTGCGACGTCCATCCAGCCATGCACCATGACGAGGGGTGTTTTGTTTGCCGCAGGGGTGCCCCACTGACGAACGTGATATTGCAGGTGTCGTATAGGTACAAATTCGCTGCGCGAAGCTTTTTGGATTGGGTACATTCTTTCGATCATAAGGAACAACAGATGGTTGATTTTTACGAACAGATGCAGCAGGGGTTTGGCTGGTCGGTGCCCGAGAGTTTCAACATGGCCGAAGTGTGTAGCCGGCGATGGGCGTCAATGCCCGATGCGCACCAGCGCGTCGCGATCATGGCGCACCAAGTGCAAGCGGGTTCGCCTGCAAACCCAAAGACTTTTACTTACGCGCAACTGCAGCAATCAGCCGACGCATTGAGTCATGTGCTGACCGATTTAGGTGTCAAACGCGGTGACCGTGTTGCCATCGTGTTGCCACAACGCTTTGAGACGGCGGTTGCCTATATCGCGGTCATGCAAATGGGGGCGGTGGCGATGCCTTTGTCGTTGCTGTTTGGACCGGAGGCGTTGGAATATCGGTTGCAAGATAGTGAAGCGGTGGTGGCTTTGGTCGATGCTTCATCGGTTGAAAACGTGTTGAGCGTTCGCGCCAACTGCCCTGCATTGCGCCAAGTTGTCGGTGTCGATTTAGCGCAAGCCAGCGATTTACTTCGCGTGGATGTGGACTACACCGGTGCACTGGCTGAGCATCAGCGCAGCTTCACGGCCGTTCAAACCAAAGCTGAAGAAGGTGCCGTGTTGATCTATACCAGCGGGACGACTGGCCCGCCCAAAGGGGCGCTTATTCCGCATCGCGCTTTGATTGGTAATTTGACAGGGTTTGTATGCAGTCAAAACTGGTTTGGTTTTCCGACCCAGCACGCGAGTGCTTCTCAAAGCAACGCCGTTTTTTGGTCACCCGCGGACTGGGCTTGGACGGGTGGGTTGATGGACGCTCTCTTGCCCACTTTGTACTTTGGGCGTCCCATCGTGGCGTGGCATGGGCGGTTTAGTCCCGAGCTGGCATTCACACTCATGCAGCAGCACGGCGTGACGCACACGTTTTTATTTCCAACCGCGCTCAAAGCCATGATGAAGGCTTATCCAAAACCGCGACATGAATTTAAATTGCAACTCCAAGCCATCATGAGTGCTGGCGAGGCGGTGGGCGACGCGGTATTTGGGTATTGCCAAGAACAATTGGGTGTGACCGTGAATGAAATGTTTGGTCAAACCGAAATTAACTACATCGTGGGTAACTGCGCCATGAACGGCAATGCACGCGACGGTGTCGGCTGGCCTGCCAAGGCGGGCAGTATGGGCAAAGGCTATCCCGGTCATCGTGTGGCAGTGATTGATGAGACAGGTCAAGAATGCGCGGTTGGCGTGCCCGGCGATGTGGCGGTGAACCGCTTTAATCGACACGGCCAACCTGACCCTATTTTCTTTTTAGGCTATTGGAAAAATGAAGCCTCAACACACGCCAAATTTACCGGAGATTGGTGCCGCACAGGCGACTTGGCCGTTCGTGATGAAGACGGATATCTTTGGTACCAAGGGCGTGCAGACGATGTGTTTAAAGCTGCGGGCTATCGCATCGGCCCAAGCGAAATTGAAAATTGTTTGGTCAAGCACCCCGCCGTTGCAAATGCGGCTGTCGTACCAAAGCCCGATAAAGAACGCGGTGCTTTGGTAAAGGCTTATGTCGTGTTGGCTGCAGGTTTCACAGGCACAGACGCTTTGATTGCGGAGTTGCAACAGCATGTTCGCGGAAAATTGGCGCCTTACGAATACCCCAAAGAAATTGAATTCATCGCCGAGCTACCGATGACGACCACCGGTAAAGTGCAGCGCCGTGTGTTGCGCTTGCAAGAAGAGGCGAGAGCCAAGGCTTTAGACTAATCAGCTTTTCAAAAGCATTCACTCATGGAGTTGTTATGACTTACCCCTTAGTTCAGTTAGGCACCAGCGATTTGCGTGTCACCCCCATTTGCTTGGGCACGATGACGTTTGGTGCGCAGGTGAACGAAGCCGATGCTCACGCCATCCTCGACCATTCGCTGGCTCGCGGCGTGAACTTTATCGACACCGCAGAGATGTATGCCGTGCCACCCAAAGCCGAAACCTTTGGCGCGACTGAAACCATCATCGGAAACTGGTTTGCAAAAAATCCGGGTGCTCGCCAAAAACTAGTGCTCGCCACCAAAGTGGCCGGTCCTTCTCGGGGAATGCCTTGGGTTCGCAAGAACGAGGGGCTGAGTGCGCAAGACATTGAAGCGTCGTGCGAGGGCAGTTTGCGTCGACTGCAAACGGATGTCATTGACCTCTATCAAATCCATTGGCCCGAACGTCATGCGCCTATTTTTGGCATGGCGTATTACGACCCCACGAAAGAGAAATCGCTCACGCCCATTCGTGAGCAATTGGAGGTTTTAGCTAAATTAGTCAAAGCAGGCAAAGTGCGTCACATTGGCTTGTCTAACGAAACGCCTTACGGCGTGCACGAGTTTGTGCGGTTGGCAGAGGCACATGGACTGCCGCGAGTGGCGACGACCCAAAACCCGTATTGCTTAATCAACCGCATTTATGAAAACGGATTGGACGAGACTTGCCACCGCTTGAATGTGTCGTTGTTGGCTTATTCCCCGCTTGGTTTCGGTTTGTTGACGGGTAAATATGACGAGGGTGGCATTGACGGGCCCACCGCACCGCAAGGTGCAGATGGCGGGCGTATGTCGATGTTTGAATCCATGCGTAAACAACGCTGGGGCCGCCCTGAGGCCTTGGCTGCTGCGCGTCGTTACAACGCTCTGGCGCGTGATCATGGCATGACGCCCACGCAAATGGCGCTCGCGTTTTGTTACACCAAGTGGCAAGTGGCTAGCACCATCATTGGCGTGACTTCGTTGGCGCAACTCGACGCTGATCTTGACGCTTGGGGCACGACACTCACGCCCGATGTGTTGTCAGCCATTGATGCGATTCGTTGGGACATGCGCGACCCTGCGCTTTGATTGGTTTGAAAGGTTCGTTGCATGTTTTCTGATGCGTCTGTGATGTTGCTCGCTTTGGGCGCTTATTTAATTGGGTCGCTTTCATTTGCAGTGATCGTGAGCCGAGCCATGGGCTTGGAAGACCCCCGAACCTATGGCAGTCAAAACCCCGGCGCCACCAATGTGCTGCGTTCGGGTAACAAGCAAGCGGCGGCGGCGACGCTGTTTTTCGATGCGATCAAGGGCTTTGTTCCTGTGCTGTTGGTCAAGTTGGCAGGGCCGAGTTTTGGGCTAGACGATCGCGCCGTTGCCTTGGTGGCGATCTGCGCTTTTATCGGTCATTTGTGGCCTGTGTTTTTTGGTTTTAAAGGCGGCAAAGGTGTCGCGACAGCTGCGGGTGTTTTGTTTGGAATTGAGCCAGTGCTTGGATTGGCCACGGTCGGAACTTGGGCGCTTGTGGCTGTCTTTTTCCGTTATTCGTCGCTCGCAGCCCTGGCTGCATCATTGCTCGCCCCAGCCTATTATTTATTGGGACACCAATTGCTGTGGCAAACCAGCGAGGCGGAGTTAACGGCCGTGATGGTGATGAGCGCCTTGCTGTTAATGCGTCACCAAGAAAATATCGCCCGCTTGATGGCAGGCGAAGAGTCGAAGATTGGACAGAAGAAGACCGATGAACCTGCGGCCTCACAAGGGCCGGGGGCTTGAGCCATCGGCTTTGGGCTTTAGTCGCGAAAGTTATTAAAAGACAGCGGCAAGTCGGTCATGTCTTTGCGAATGAGAGCCATGGCGGCTTGCAGATCGTCGCGTTTGGCACCGCTGACACGAACGGCATCTCCCTGAATAGCGGCTTGCACTTTGAGCTTGCTGTCTTTGAGTAAGCGTTGAATTTTTTTAGACACTTCGGTTTCAATGCCGTTGCGAATTTTGATGACTTGTTTGACCTTGTCACCCCCAATTTTTTGTACATCGCCTTTGTCTAAAAAACGCACATCGACTTCGCGCTTGGTCAGCTTGTTGCGCAGCACATCTTCAACCTGAACCAATTGAAATTCGGCGTCACCAAACATCGTGATTTCTTTGTCTTTGAGTTCGACGGCAGCCGATGTGCCTTTGAAGTCGAAACGAGTTGCAATTTCTTTGGTTGCGTTCTCAACGGCATTTTTTACTTCGACCAAATTGGGTTCGCATACGGTGTCAAAAGAGGGCATAGAAATTCGCCTTAAAAATCAAAATGAGACAATTCCGCTATGTTAGTTGAACCGAATTACTCCCTACAAGCGCACAACACTTTTGGCATTGCCGCCAAAGCGCTTCAGTTGGTGCGCGTCAAGAGTGAGGACGATATTCGGGCTGTTCTGGCTGACCCTGCGTTGCGTGATTTGCCTAAATTTGTGTTGGGCGGTGGCAGCAATATCGTCTTAACGGGCGATGTCAAAGCCTTGGTTTTGAAGGTTGAGTTCAAAGGCATGCGCTTGGTTGAAGAGACCGAGAAGGCGTGGATTGTCGAAGCCGCCGCCGGCGAAAACTGGCACGATTTGGTGAGTTGGACCTTGCAAAACGGTTGGCCTGGACTGGAGAACATGGCGCTTATTCCGGGCAGCGTTGGCGCTTCACCTGTTCAAAATATTGGCGCGTATGGGGTGGAGTTGCAAGACCGTTTTCATTCGCTAGATGCAATAGACCTCAGCACCGGTCAGACGTTTAGCCTAGATGCCGCGCAGTGTGCTTTTGGTTACCGCGATTCAGTGTTCAAGCATCAAAGCAGCACGTTCGGTTTGGCTGAAAAAACCGTGATCACGCGTGTGCGATTTTTATTAACAAAAAAGTGGAAGCCTGTTTTGGGTTATCTCGACCTAGAACGCAAGATGACCGAGACGGGGATAGACAACCCGACTGCGCAGCAAATATTCGATTGGGTCTGCGCCATTCGCCGTGCCAAATTGCCCGACCCCGCGGTGATTGGCAATGCAGGCAGCTTCTTTAAAAACCCGACGGTCACTCAAGAGCAATGTGACGACATCATTGCGCGCGACCCTAAAGTTGTGCATTACTTGTTAGACGACGGACGCATCAAGCTCGCTGCGGGTTGGCTGATTGACGCTTGTGGCTGGAAAGGCAAAACCGTTGGCAACGCAGGCGTTTACGACAAGCAGGCGTTGGTGCTGGTCAATGTTGGCGGAAAAGAAAACCCTTGCACGGGTGGCGAAGTGATGACGCTCGCCAAGGCCATTCAAACCAGCGTTTATGAACGCTTTGGCATCAGGCTAGAGCCTGAGCCAGTGGTGGTTTAGCGGTTTACTTCTTCTGCCCTTCAAGCTTAATCATGTCGGCACCTTCGCCCAGCGAAAGCAGGCCTGTGTGCGCATAAATGCCAAGCTTGGCGCGGGTGTCCACGATGTCTAGGTTGCGCATGGTCAACTGGCCAATGCGGTCGAGTGGCGTGAACGGCGCGTCTTCTACCTTCTCCATGCTCAAACGCTCAGGAGCGTAGGTCAAATTGGGGCTTTCGGTGTTCAAGATGCTGTAGTCATTGCCGCGACGCAGCTCTAACGTGACCTCGCCCGTGACGGCTCGCGCCACCCAGCGTTGCGCGGTTTCGCGCAACATGATGGACTGCGGATC
>CAZEAQ010000015.1:0-1693 GCA_964510145.1 uncultured Bordetella sp. | reverse complement strand
GACATTTCAGCGCGTCCACCGAGTTCGTCAATGAACAATTGATCGAGCCAGGGTTTGTAAATCTTCAAGCTTGGGTTGGTCAACAAACCGTAGCGATAAAAGCGCTCAATGTCGTTGCCCTTGAAGGTGGAGCCATCGCCCCAGATGTTGACATCGTCTTCTTTCATGGCGGCGACCAGCATGGTGCCTGTCACTGCGCGGCCGAGCGGCGTGGTGTTGAAGTAGGTAATGCCGCCGGTGCTGATGTGAAATGCGCCGCATTGAATGGCGGCAATACCTTCGTGCGCTAGCTGCTTGCGGCAGTCAATGAGGCGCGCTTTTTCGGCACCGTATTCCATCGCTTTGCGCGGAATTTCGTTGTAGTCTGCTTCGTCAGGCTGGCCTAAGTTGGCGGTGTAGGCGTAGGGCACGGCGCCCTTTTGCTTCATCCAAAGCAACGCGGCAGAGGTGTCGAGACCGCCAGAAAAAGCGATGCCAACTTTTTGGCCCTTGGGCAGATTTTGAAGAATGGTGCTCATGATGTGCTCGGTGAATTAACCGAAGTGGCAGATGTAGTGATAAGGCTCGGTCACGCGGATGTCGAATTTGGAGTTGCCGGGAACGTTAAATTTGTGACCGGGCGTTGATTTGAGCCATTCTTGGCTTCCATCGAGTTTGTATTCGCATGAACCAGCGACACATTCCATGACCTCGGGTGCGGCGGTATTGAATGTCAAGCTAGCAGGCAAGATGACTCCGACCGACAATTTGGTGCCATCGGCGGTTGCAATGGCATGGCTAACGCATTTGCCGTCAAAGAACACGTTGGCTTGGGTGGCGATGCTGACGCTGTCAATTTTTTCTGTGGTCATGGTGCGGCTCAAAATGAAATGCAAAACCGCAGATTTTAGGGGACAAGCGAGTCCAAGGCGCTTTGCCACTGGTCTGGATTGACGCCAACCACCACGGTCTGGCCGCGCACCCAAACGGGCCTTTTGACAACGCTGGTGTGTTCGAGCATCAGAGCACGCGCCGACTCTCGGTCTTGCACGCGAGCTTGAATGGCCGGGTCGAGCTGTCGCCAAGTGGTTCCTTTGCGGTTTAGCAAAATTTCCCAGTCGACATGTTTCAGCCAATGGTCTAGGGCATCGGGCGGAATGCCTTGTTTCTTAAAGTCGTGAAAGACATAGTCAACGCCACGATCGTTGAGCCAGACGCGCGCTTTCTTAACGCTATCGCAGTTGGGAATGCCGTAAATGGTGATGTTGGGGGTCGATGTTTTCGTCATGTTGTTCATGATGCCGCAAAGTGAAGCTGTCAAGGTCTAGGTGACAATTCAAGCATGAATTCACTCGACCGTTGGTTGGCGCATTGCGAGCGCTTGCATCCCAAAAATATTGACATGGGTTTGGACCGCGTGCGCGAGGTGGCGCAACGCATGAGCTTGAAGTTTGAATGCCCCGTGATCACGGTTGCGGGGACCAATGGCAAGGGCTCAACGTGTGCCATGTTGGAGGCTTGTTTGTTGGAGGCGGGTTATCGCACGGGGGTTTATACCTCGCCTCATTTGGTGCATTTTCAAGAGCGTTGCCGCATTCACGGGGAGACAGTTCAGCCGGAAGGTTTGGTGCCGCACTTTGAGCGCGTTGAGAACGCAAGGGTTCAGGACGGTGAGGTGTCGCTCACTTACTTTGAGTTCACCACCTTGGCGATT
>CAZEAQ010000014.1:7945-21115 GCA_964510145.1 uncultured Bordetella sp. | reverse complement strand
GTTGAAGCACTCTCAGTGATGCTGCAAGTGAGCTTTTTTAAATACACCAAGAAGAAGTTTGGTGAAGGTCGTCGAATTTTAAAAATGGCACCACTTCATCATCACTTTGAAAAAAGCGGATGGAAAGAAACGCAAGTTGTGGTGCGTTTTTGGATCATCACCATGCTGCTGTGTTTGGTGGGCTTATCGACCCTGAAGCTGAGATAACACGATGCACACACTTCAAAACCAATCAGTGCTAATTCTGGGCTTGGGAGATTCCGGCCTAGCGATGGCGCGTTGGTGCGTGCGTCAAGGTGCCAAAGTGAAAGTGGTGGATACACGCGAAGCGCCGCCACATTTGGCAGCACTGCGAACAGAGCTGCCACAAGTCACATATGTGCAGAGTGATTTCGAGGCTTCACTCATTGAAGGCCAAGATATTCGCGCTGTCTTTAAAAGCCCAGGTCTAAGTCCAGATCAGGTTGCATCTGTTTGGGCGGCAGCAGAGTCAGCGGGTTTATGGGTGGGCACAGAACTGACGCTCTTTGCACACGCTCTTCAAGAGCTGCAAATCCATGACACATCGGGTGAGGCTTATCACCCCAAGGTGCTAGCCATTACGGGCACGAACGGAAAGACGACCGTCACCTCATTGACAGGTCAATTGTTAGAACGCGCTGGTTGGCGTGTTGCAGTGGCAGGCAATATAGGGCCGACGTTGCTAGACACCTTCACGAAAGCGCTTGAAGATGCTAAGCATTCAGAGGTGGCGTTGCCCCAAGTGTGGGTGCTCGAGCTTTCAAGTTTTCAGCTCGAGGGCGTAGAGACTTTTGAGCCCACAGCCGCCACTGTTTTGAACCTAACGCAAGACCACCTAGATTGGCATGGAAACATGGCTCGCTATGGTGCCGCGAAGGCGCGCATTTTTGGCGAGCATGCCTTGATGGTTTTGAATCGCGAAGACCCATTGGTGATGGCGATGTTGCCGGAGCCGCAACGTGTGAAGTTGCAAAAACCACAACAACGCGCCTACGTCACTTTTGGCGCAGACATGCCACAACGCCCCGGCGACTATGGCATTGAGTCGGTTAACGGCATGACCTGGTTGGTGCGTGCTCTGGAAGCCGATGAAACGCGTAAGCGTAAAAAAGAAGACGAAGAAGAAATTCATATTCAGCGTTTGATGCCAGCCGATGCCTTGCGTATACGAGGGCGTCATAACGCAATGAATGCGTTGGCCGCATTGGCTTTGGCTGGAAGCACAGGCGCTCAATTTGCGCCCATGCTCTTTGGTCTGCGCGAGTACAAAGGCGAGCCGCATCGCGTTGAGCCGGTGAGTGTTGTAAACGGCATTGAGTATTTTGATGACAGCAAGGGTACCAACGTGGGTGCCACAGTTGCTGCACTTCAAGGCTTAGGAATCGATCGTCGTTTGGTGGTTATTTTGGGCGGCGATGGCAAGGGACAAGACTTTGCGCCGCTCGTTGCACCTGTCTCGCGCTATGCAAGAGCAGCGGTGTTGATAGGCCGAGATGCTGCGCAGTTGCAAGAAGTTTTGCAAAGCACGGGCGTTACTTTGGTGAATGCGGCCACGTTAGAAGAAGCGGTGCAACGTGCCAGCGAATTGGCGCACGAGGGTGACGCTGTTTTGCTATCGCCCGCGTGTGCCAGCATGGATATGTTTAAAAACTATGCGCATCGTGCAGAAGTGTTTGTGACGGCTGTTCATGCTTTAGCGCAAGAGGCGGGAGGTATGGCATGAGCCTGTTGACCCGCTTGACACAAAAAATAACTCGCTTATGGCGCCCTGAGCCTGAGACGAATTTAGATGCGCTGCCTGTTCGCGTACATGGCACCGAGTTCACACGCACGGGGGCATCACCAGTGCATGTCAAAGGTTTTGATCAACCCCTGGTGTGGGTCACATTTGCGTTGCTAATGTTTGGTTTGATCATGGTGTATTCGGCTTCCATTGCCATACCCGACAACCCACGAGCAGGAATGGGCATCACGCAAACACATTATTTGGTGCGCCATTTATTTTCTTTATTCGTTGGCTTTGTGGCTGCGTTGTTGGTGTTTCAAGTGCCTTTGAATACATGGGAGCGAATTGCACCTTGGGTTTTTGTGATTTCAATTGGTCTGCTCATTGCGGTGTTGATTCCATTTATCGGTAAGTCTGTGAATGGCGCACGTCGCTGGATTGGTCTGGGCTTTATGAACTTTCAACCCTCCGAGCTTGCCAAGTGGGGTGTGCTGCTTTATGCCGCCAATTACATGGTGCGCAAGATGGATGTGAAAGAAAACTTCTTCGCTGCTGTCACACCGATGGGCGTTGCGATTTCGGTGGTGGGACTGTTACTTTTGTCGGAGCCTGATATGGGCGCCTTCATGGTGATTGCGGTCATCGCGATGGGTATTTTGTTTTTAGGTGGCGTGAACGCCCGCATGTTCTTCTTAATTGCCGGTGCGTTGATTGCAGTGTTCGCACTCATCATTGCATCCTCAGAGTGGCGACGCGAACGAATTTTTGCCTACCTCGATCCATGGAGCGCGGAGCATGCAATTGGTAAGGGCTATCAACTATCACACTCATTGATTGCGATTGGCAGAGGCGAAATATTTGGTGTTGGCTTAGGCGGCAGCGTTGAAAAACTGCATTGGTTACCCGAGGCGCATACCGACTTTTTATTGGCCGTGATTGGTGAAGAGTTTGGGTTTGTGGGGGTCGTTGCGATCATCGGTATGTTCATGTGGCTAACGCGTCGCATCATGTACATCGGACGTCAAGCAATTGCGATGGATCGCGTGTTTGCGGGATTGGTTGCACAGGGTGTTGGCATTTGGATCGGCTTTCAATCATTCATCAACATGGGTGTGAATTTAGGTGCGTTGCCCACCAAAGGATTGACGTTGCCGCTGATGAGTTATGGCGGATCTGCAATATTGTTAAACCTCATTGCGATTGCGGTCGTCTTGCGTGTGGACTTTGAAAACCGCGTGGTCATGCACGGGGGGCGCCTATGAAGCGAACAGCCTTGGTGATGGCCGGTGGCACGGGCGGACATATTTTTCCGGGCTTGGCCGTGGCTGATCAGTTACGTGAACTGGGCTGGACTGTGCATTGGCTAGGTGCGCCTGCCCCGAGTATGGAAAGCCAGTTGGTGCCGCCGAGAGGTTTTGCGTTCGAAACCATTGCGTTTGGGGGCGTGCGTGGAAAAGGTTTGCAAACGCTGGCTCTTTTACCGCTCAAATTGTTGCGCGCTTTTTGGCAAAGCTTGCGTCTGATGCGTCGACTCAAACCCGATGTCATTGTTGGGTTGGGGGGCTACATCACTTTCCCTGCGGGCATGATGGGTGTGCTGTGTGGCAAACCGTTGGTCTTGCACGAGCAAAACTCAGTCGCGGGCATGGCCAATAAAGTGTTGAGCAGCGTGGCGGATCGTGTGTTCAGCGCCTTCCCGAATGTGATGCCAAAAGCTGAGTGGGTAGGCAACCCAATGCGCGAGGGTTTCGTGAATCAAAGCGAGCCAGCTGTCCGTTTTGCAAACCGACAAGGGCCGTTACGCATATTGGTGGTTGGTGGAAGTTTAGGTGCGCAAGCGTTGAACACCATCGTGCCGCAAGCACTTGCACTAATTCCTAAAGATCAACGCCCGTTCGTCACGCATCAAAGTGGTTCAAAGCAAATTGAAGCCTTGCAAACTGCCTATGAAGAGGCCGGTGTGCAAGCTGAGTTGACACCGTTTATCGAAGACACCGCGCAGGCATTTGCGCAAGCAGATTTAGTCATTGCAAGAGCAGGCGCAAGCACGGTGACAGAGCTTGCTGCAATCGGTGTCGCTGCTATTTATGTGCCGTTCCCTCATGCGGTCGACGATCATCAAACCACCAATGCACGATTTGTTGTGGATGCGGGGGGCGGTTGGCTCATTCAACAGTCAGAACTCAAGGCGCAAGACTTAGCCGATCGCTTGCAATTCATGACACGCCGCACGTTATTAGCGTGTGCAGAAAAAGCCTATGCCGTGCGGCAAGTGGATGCGGTCAGACATGTCGTCACAGCATGCGAGCAATTGGCGGGTTTGGGAGAGAAAAAATGAAACACGCCATACGACATATTCATTTTGTAGGCATTGGTGGCGCGGGCATGAGCGGTATTGCCGAGGTGTTGCTGAACTTGGGCTATGTCATTTCGGGTTCTGATTTATCCGAAAGTGCTGCCTTAAAGCGACTGCAAAGCTTAGGCGTTCAAACGCATGTGGGCCATCAAGCTAGCAACGTTGAAGGCGCTGATGCCGTGGTCACTTCAACGGCAGTGCATGCGGACAACCCCGAGGTGGTGGCTGCACACAGCAAGCTGATTCCGGTGGTGCCACGCGCAGTGATGTTGGCTGAATTGATGCGACTCAAAACTGGCGTTGCAATTGCCGGCACGCACGGCAAAACCACCACCACAAGTTTGGTTGCCAGCGTGCTGGCTGAGGCAGGCATGGATCCAACGTTTGTGATTGGCGGCAAGCTCAATAGCGCTGGCGCCAATGCCAAGTTGGGGGCCGGCGACTACATCGTGGTCGAGGCAGATGAGTCGGATGCATCGTTCTTGAATTTGTTGCCCGTGATTGCTGTCGTCACCAACATCGACGCTGATCACATGGACACCTATGGGCACGACTTCAATCGGCTCAAAGGTGCATTCATCGAGTTCTTACATCGCATGCCTTTTTATGGCGCAGCTGTTTTGTGCACTGACGATGCAGCTGTGCGCAGCATCTTGTCGGATGTGTCACGTCCTATCACCAGCTATGGCTTTAACGAGCAAGCGCAAGTGCGCGCCATGAATGTGCGGGCAGACAACGGACGCATGCGTTTTACGGTGCAGCGTCGCAATGGTGTGACGTTGCCTGACTTAGAGATCACGCTCAATTTGGCAGGCGAGCACAACGTGCTGAATGCACTCGCTGCAATTGCGATTGCGGTTGAATTAAACGTACCGGATGCGGCTGTGCAAAAAGCATTGGCTGAGTTCAAAGGCGTGGGGCGTCGTTTCCAACGCCACGGTGAGGTGGCTACGAAGAGTGGTGGGCTGTTCACCTTAATTGAAGACTACGGGCATCACCCTGTGGAAATAGCCGCCACATTAGCTGCAGCGCGTGGAGCGTTTCCCGAGCGTCGTTTGGTGTTGGCATTTCAGCCGCATCGCTACACGCGAACACGCGATTGTTTTGAAGACTTTGTGGAAGTCATGGGCCGCGCAGACGTCTTATGGCTATCGGAGATTTACGCCGCAGGAGAAACCCCCATCGCTGCGGCAGATGGACGTGCGCTTGCGCGCGCCATGCGAGTGGCGGGCCATGAGGCTTTGGTGTTTGTTGATGACATTCAAAAGATGGCGCAGCACATTGCAGAGCATGCACAAGACGGAGATGTGGTGATGTGCATGGGTGCAGGCTCCATTGGGCAAGTGCCGACACAAGTTTTGGCGCTAGCAAATGCTGCTGCAACAAGTAAACGCCAAGATGCAAACGCCAAGAAATGACGAGTAAAGAAATGACCGCAGCCTTCAATATTCAAACCGCCAAAGTTGCCGTGCTCATGGGTGGGCTATCGGCTGAGCGCGATGTATCGATCATGTCGGGCACAGGCGTGCTGCAAGCGTTGCAAAGCAAAGGTGTGAATGCTTCGTCTTTCGATCCAGCCAAGCAAAGCTTGGATCAACTCAAGCGCGAGGGCTATACCCATGCATTCATTGCATTGCATGGTCGCTATGGCGAAGATGGATCGGTTCAAGGTGCGCTGGAGTTGCTGGGTATTCCGTACACAGGCTCTGGCGTGATGGCCTCTGCCATGGCGATGGATAAAGTGATGACCAAGCGCGTTTGGACAGCGGTTGGCCTATCAACACCAGGCTATGTTTGGTTGTCGCCTGATGAGCAAACGCCAAGCAACATAGAGGCGATTCCAGCCAAGCTAGGACTTCCGCTAATCGTCAAACCACCGCGCGAAGGGTCGTCCATTGGCATGACCAAGGTTGTCGATGCAAGTGGCATTCGTGCAGCGGCTGAATTGGCGACGCAATACGACCCCGATTTATTGTGTGAAGAATTCATTCAAGGTGAAGAACTTACGTGTCCCGTTTTAGGCAATGGCGTGAACGCCAAAGCATTGCCTGTGGTGCGAATTGCTGCGCCTGATGGCGCTTACGACTACAACCACAAGTACTTCACCGACGACGTGAAGTATCACTGTCCGAGCGGACTTCCAGAGGCCGAAGAGCGCGAAGTCCAACGCCTTGTCGTTGCTGCTTATCGCGCATTGGGCTGTCGCGGGTGGGGACGCGCAGACATCATGCTCAGAGCCAGCGATCGAAAGCCTTTCTTGCTAGAGATGAATACATCGCCTGGCATGACCAGCCATTCGTTGGTGCCAATGTCGGCGCGCGCTGCAGGTATGAGCTATGAAGACCTTTGCTTGACGCTGCTGGCCAGTGCGACTTTGGATCATCCCGGAGGAACTGAAACCGCATGAGTACGCGCTACACCACCCACATGCGTCATCGACCCGAGACCGTCGTACCGGTCGCGGTGCCGCTAGACGTCAAGCTGATGCACATGGCGGCCTCGCTCATGTTCGTGGGTGTGGTTTTCTTTGTGTTGGCAGCGGGACTATGGGCATTGGTTCGGTTACCGGTTTTTGCTTTAACAGGTATCACCGTGCATGGTGATGTCACGCACAACAACGCAGTAACTTTGCGCGCCAATGTGGCAACGCGTCTCACAGGTAATTTTTTCACGGCAGATTTGTCGCGTGTGCGCAGTGCGTTTGAAGGCGTGCCTTGGGTGCGCTTGGCTTCGGTTCAACGTGAATTTCCGAATCGGTTACGTGTGACTTTGCAAGAGCATCAGCCAGTGGCTTACTGGGGCGAGGCCGGTGAGTTGCGCATGGTCAACAGCTATGGCGAAGTGTTTGACGCTGACTTAGATATTACGGATCTCAACGACGAAAAAATGCCTCGCCTGAGCGGACCTGATAGTCAATCGCGAGAGGTGTTGGCGATGTATTTGGCATTGATGCCGTCGTTCAAAGAGTTGCACTTGGCGTTTGAAAGACTTGAGTTGACAGACAGAGGTAGCTGGCGTGCACGTCTGAGGCATGGAGGCGTCATTGAGCTGGGTCGGGGCACGGTTGACGAGGTGAGAACTCGTATGCAGCGACTCGAAAAAACATTGGGACAGGTCACGCAGCGACTAGGTCGAAAAGTTTCGGCGCTAGAGGCAGCGGACTTGCGACATGAAAACGGATACGCACTTCGTGTGCGCGGGGTGAGCACGCAAGATGCGGGCGTCAAGCGTTAGCGGTTAAGTGCGTCGAAAGAAAAAGAGAAAGAACGAGGCTGTTATGGCAAAAGAGTACAAAGATTTGGTGGTCGGCTTGGACATTGGCACAGCCAAGGTCATGGTGGTCGTGGCCGAAGTGTTGCCGGGTGGCGAGCTCAAACTCGCAGGCCTAGGCGTGGCACCGAGTAACGGGCTCAAGCGCGGTGTGGTGGTGAATATTGATGCCACCGTACAAAGCATTCAACAGGCATTGAAAGAAGCTGAGTTGATGGCGGACTGCAAGATCACGCGGGTATACACAGGCATCACGGGAAGCCATATTCGCGGCATCAATTCAACAGGCATGGTGGCTGTGAAAGACAAAGAAGTCACAGCTGCCGACGTTGCGCGTGTGGTTGAGACGGCCAAAGCCATCAATATTTCGACAGATCAACGCTTACTCTTGGTTGAGCCACAAGAGTTTGTGATTGATGGTCAAGATGTGAAGCAGCCGATTGGTATGAGCGGTATTCGTTTAGAGGCCAAAGTGCATATCGTGACGGGTGCACAAAGCGCTGCAGAAAACATTATTAAGTGTGTGCGCCGTTGCGGTCTCGATGTGGACCGACTGATGTTGAATCCACTTGCTTCAAGTATGTCGGTCTTGACAGACGATGAGCGCGAACTGGGTGTTGCCCTGGTTGATATTGGCGCAGGCGCAACTGATGTCGCTATCTTTACCAATGGCGCAATTCGGCACACCGCAGTGATTCCCATCGCTGGCGATTTGATTACCAGCGACATTGCGATGGCATTGCGCACGCCGACCAAAGATGCAGAAGAAATAAAAATCGAATCAGGTTTTGCCAAACAACTGTTGGCTGACCCTGAAGTTCAAGTCGAAGTTCCGGGGCTAGGCGATCGCTCGCCACGCATGTTGAGTCGACAAGCCTTGGCCGGTGTCATTGAGCCGCGTGTGGAAGAAATTTTCTCGTTGGTTCAACAGGTTATTCGTGACTCAGGCTATGAAGAAGTGTTGTCATCAGGCATCGTCTTAACAGGCGGCAGTGCGGTTATGCCAGGCATGGTGGAGTTGGGTGAAGATATTTTCTTAAAGCCAGTGCGTCGCGGCATTCCTCACTACAACAGCGCGTTGGCCGACATGGTGTCGCAACCGCGTGCAGCCACCGTCATGGGCTTATTGGCAGAAGCCAGTATGGATCGCCAACGCGGTATGAAAGTTTCGCAAAAGAGTGGGTCTGTCAACACTTTGATGGATCGGCTCAAAGACTGGTTTGTAGGGAACTTCTAAAACATGATTCCTGCATCCCTCCTCTATTTAGCGCGTGGCAGTCCGCCACCTCGGCAACGTGCGGCATTGCGATGGCGACCGTACGCAGCAATGGCACCCCCCTCGTAAAAGGAGGTCCATGAAAAAGAAACAACAAAAGTATTTAAGGCAACTGCAAATTTTTAGATTGATAGGAGAAACATCATGAGCATCGAAATGATTGAAGTTGAAGCATTCAACTCAGGCACCCAAATTAAAGTAATCGGTGTGGGTGGCGGTGGCGGTAACGCTGTCGAGCACATGATTAGTTCGGGCGTACAGGGCGTTGAATTCGTTTGCGCCAATACCGACGCACAAGCATTGCGTGTGAGCAACGCGCATAAAGTGATTCAACTCGGATCCACTGGCTTGGGCGCAGGAAGCAAGCCAGAGCGCGGTCGTGAAGCTGCTGAAGCGGCCATTGATGACATTCGTTTGGCGCTGGAAGGCACCAACATGTTGTTCGTCACGGCGGGCATGGGCGGCGGAACAGGCACAGGTGCGGCACCTGTTGTGGCTCGCGTCGCACGCGAAATGGGCATCTTGACGGTTGGCGTTGTGACGAAGCCATTCGAGTTCGAGGGCAGTCGTCGCATGGGTAATGCCGAAGCTGGCTTGGCTGAACTTGAATCGAATGTAGATTCGCTCATCGTCGTCTTGAATGAAAAACTCATGGACGTCTTGGGTGAAGACGCCAGCCAAGACGAGGCCTTTGCCTTTGCCAATGACGTGTTGAAAAACTCTGTAGGCGGAATTGCGGAAATCATTAACGTGGAAGCGTTGGTGAACGTCGACTTTGAAGACGTACGCACCGTGATGAGCGAAACTGGCAAGGCCATGATGGGCACAGCCGCAGCAAACGGCCCAGACCGCGCACGTATCGCAGCTGAACAAGCAGTGGCCTGCCCATTGCTTGAAGGTGTTGATATGTCGGGCGCGAAGGGCGTGCTGGTGTTGATCACTGCAGCCAAGGGCGGCTTGAAGTTGTCAGAGTCGCGTGAGGCCATGAACACCATTCGTAAATTTGCATCGCCAGATGCCCATGTCATTTACGGAACTGCTTACGACGAAAGCTTGGGCGACCAAATCCGTGTCACGGTGGTGGCGACAGGTTTGGCGGGTAGCCGCCGAGCTGCGCCGCAATTGCAAGTGTTGCGAACCGGAACAGACAACGGATCGTTCACCACCACGCAGGCACCTAACGCATCGCCAGCGGGTGTGTTAGCTGCAGCCTCTGCGGGACTAGCCGGATTGGCTGCAGGTTTGGGTGTGGGTGCAACCACGACCCAGCCTAACTATGACTCCATGACATCGCCAGCAGTCTTCCGCAATAACCGCACATCAGCGGCAGCGAAAGTCGACGCCTTGTCATCAGGCGGCATGGACGATTACGAAATTCCAGCCTTCTTGCGTAAGCAAGCAGACTAAGAATTTCAAAAAATCAATCTCCTCGAGAGAGGGGATTGATTAAAATCGTGTCGTGCTTAAACAAAGAACTCTTCAGTCCCTAACTAAAGCGGTGGGGGTTGGTCTTCACAGTGGACAACGCGTGGAGCTGACCTTGCGACCTGCGCAACCCGACACGGGCATCGTGTTCCGACGGGTTGATTTACCGCAGCCTGTCGACATTCCGATTCAAGCCACAGCGGTCACCGACACGCGTTTGGCATCGACTATTTCTAATGGTGGCGCCAAAGTGTTCACGGTGGAACACTTGATGTCCGCCTGTGCTGGCTTGGGCATTGACAATTTGTACATTGATATCACCGCCGAAGAAGTGCCGATCTTGGATGGGTCGGCCTCGTCGTTTGTATTTCTGTTGCAAAGCGCCGGTATCGTTGAGCAAAACGCACCTAAGCGATTTATTCGCGTCTTGAAAAGCGTTGAAGTTCGTGAAGGAGAAGGCGCTAATGAAAAGTGGGCTCGTTTAGATCCACACCATGGCTATAAGTTAAGTTTCGAAATTGAATTTCGTCATCCAGCGGTCGACTCGACGGGGCAAAGTGTTGTCTTCGATATGGACACGGATGTGTACACCCGTGACATTGCAAGAGCACGTACTTTTGGTTTCACCCGCGACGTGGAAATGATGCGGTCTAACGGCCTCGCACTGGGCGGTGGATTAGACAACGCCATCGTCATGGACGACTACAAAGTGCTCAACAGCGAAGGCCTTCGGTATGACGATGAATTTGTAAAGCACAAAATTCTCGATGCCATGGGTGACTTGTATTTAATTGGTAAACCCATGTTGGCCTCTTACGTGGCATTCCGATCTGGACATGCCTTGAATAACAAACTTTTGCGCGAATTACTCCATCAGCCTGACGCGTATGAAGTTGTAACTTTTGAAGATGTGCGCCATGCACCTCCCGGTTTAGCGCAACTAGCCCCAGCCTGGTAATGTTTTTGATTGACGTACCCACGGTTTATCTCACCGTCGGTGCGCTCTATATTTTTGTTCCATTTAGTTCGTGGTTAGCGCTATCTAAACAACCTTCACCGTCCACTCATCTGTGGTGCTTGGGAAGTATGGTGTTTGGTATCTCGCTCATTTTGATTGGGCTGCGCAGTCAACTGCCCGATTGGGTGAGCTATCCGTTAGCCAATGGCCTGACTTGGCTAGCTCTCATGATGATGGCGTTAGGCTTACGCAAAGAGCTGGGTTCTGAGAACAAAACGAAATGGCCTTGGGAGTCCATGCTTTTAAGCATCTTGGCGTGTGTCGCTGTATTTGAATACCTGCGCTTGGTTGTGCAGAGCCCGCAACTTCGTTTTCAGTGGGCCATTTTTATTTTCGGCGCATGGTTTTCATACATTGCATTCCTTGCAAACAAAATAGCGACGCGTGAACACTTAAGAAGCGCACGCTGGCTATCTGTCGTCTTTATATTTGCCACGTTCATGGTGGCTATTCGCATCTTTCGTGTGGCCCAAGGTGTTTCACACCCAGATGCTGTCACGCAGGGTTTGGATAGCGCAATAACGGCGAGCGTTGGACTGCTGACATCCATCGTGGGTAACTTTGCCATGGTGGCGATGGTGCTAGAGCGTGCGCAGAAAAACAAAATTGACTATGCAACTCAAACTGCTCGCGAAGAGGAAAGTCGCAGATTAAGCGAGCAGATTGAACATCTCGAGCGACAAAGAACACTCGGCGCCATGTCAGCCTCGTTTGCGCATGAATTGAGTCAGCCACTAACGGCTATTTTGATGGACATAGAAAGCATTAAGTCTAGCCTCAGTACTACGTCGCAGCCAGATCAAATGAACGTAGAGGAGGTTTTGAATTCATTGCAAGATATTCAAAAGAGTGCAGAGCACACCGTTCAGTTAGTCGGGCGAATTCGTAATTTCATACGTCCAACGCAAAGTGAGTTTGAGCATGTAGATTTCGCTCAAATTGCAACGGATGTGTTGCATTTATTAGCCTACGAAATCCGCCAACACAGCGTGCAATTTAATTTTGAATTTGGCGACACAGCATGCTACGTGACGGGTGATCGCGTGCAACTTTCACAAATTGTGCTTAATGTTTATCGCAATGCGATTGAGGCAGTACAAGGCTGTCAAAAGCGTTGGGTTTTAGTTTCTTTAGAAGAGCAATCGCAACGCGTCATTCTGCGTGTTTGTGACAGCGGTCTGGGTGTGCCATTTGAGATTAAAGACAAAGTGGGTCAACCATTTGTCACAAGTAAAGCCGGTGGCCTAGGCGTGGGGCTTTCAATATCGTCAGCGATTGCTGAAAAACATGGTGGTAGTTTGACCATTTCAAATGCCGTTGACGGTGGCGCAGTGGTGGAGCTCAATCTGCCTGCAGCATCGCGCAGTTAATGCACCCACTATCGGCTGCGACCGGCTTTATACATACCACTTGTTTTACGCTGTAACTCGGTCGCAGAAGAAAGCTTGGCCATTGCATGCCCTGCATGAGCGTGGGTGATCGCAATACCTAAGGCATCTGCAGCGTCAGGACCAGGTAGACCCGGAAGGTTGAGTAAGCGTTTCACCATCTCTTGAACCTGCTCTTTTTTAGCCAAACCATGACCTGCAACGGCTTGCTTCATTTGTAAGGCGGTGTATTCGGCAACTGGTAGGTGACAAGTTGCTAAAGCAGTAATGCAAGCGCCGCGCGCTTGACCTAATAACAAGGTCGCTTGGGGGTTGACGTTAACAAAAACAATTTCAACGGCTGAGGTATCCGGTTGATAGCGGTTGACCACTTCGTGAATACCATCAAATAAAACTTTCAAGCGATCGGGTAGATTTCCTTGTGCTTCTTTGTTGGTTTTAATCGTGCCGCTGGCGACATAAAGCAACTGACTGCCGTGTTGTTCTACAACGCCAAAACCGGTCGTTCGCAAGCCAGGGTCAATGCCAAGAATTCGCATAGGTGGGTCAGGGCAGTTGTGCCCCGTTCATACGCGAAACAATGATTTCAGATCGCCCTGCAAGATATTCTGATTGAGGAAATTTTTGATAGTGTTTAGGGCGTGGCAACATCACTGCTAGGCGTGCTGCCTCCCAAGGCGTGAGTTGTGA
>CAZEAQ010000014.1:3330-7845 GCA_964510145.1 uncultured Bordetella sp. | reverse complement strand
TAGGGCGTGGCAACATCACTGCTAGGCGTGCTGCCTCCCAAGGCGTGAGTTGTGAAGCAGGCTTAGAAAAGTAATGTTGAGCAGCTGCTTCGGCTCCAAAGATTCCTTCGCCCCATTCCACATGATTCAAATAAATTTCCAAGATGCGCTGCTTGTCGAGCAGCGCTTCAAGCATCAGCGTGAGAATAAATTCTTGGCCTTTTCGAATTAGTGTGCGTTCACCAGATAGGAATAAATTTTTAGCAAGCTGTTGAGTGATGGTCGATCCGCCCACAATTTTTGGGGCCTGTTTACCCGATGCCAACTTGCTGGCTTTGAGTTCGGCTTTGGCGTTTTTAGCCCACGCGCGTTCGATGGCATCCCACTGAACACCATCGTGTTGCGCAAAAATATCATCTTCAGAGGCGATCACGGCGCGTTTTAAGTGATTAGAAATTTGAGCGTAATCCACCCAATCTTGACGCCACCTCAATTTATCTTTGGTACTGACAAGGCGCCATGATTCAGATCTTTCGAACGCCGACGACTCTGGCGCAATTCGCGCCATGACCGCGATGCGCGCCAAAAAGAAAATTTGCAGCCCCAGAAACGCCACCAGTATCAGCAATAAAAGTCTGAACAAAGGATGAGTTGAGGGGGAGTTCACGCCGTTTCCTTGGAGTGTTAGTTCAACGCTTCGCCGCCTCGAGTACGAAGCGCGTTATCGCGACTGAAGATAAATCGCGACACAACCGCCAGTTGATCCGCTTGTTTCCGCATCTCTTCAGTAAAGATACCGAATGGACCAGCAGCTGTGGCAATGGCTTGAGCGCGCCGGTCCAAGTCAGTCAGGCCAGAACTTTGCACGACCTCAGTGTTGAGTACACGACCATCCGTGTTGACTGTGATGATCATGGTGAGCTCGCCATATAACTTCTGCCCACTTTGTGTCGCAGGGAAATAACGCGTGCCTCGCTCTTCAATTTTGCGGCGTAGATGATCGTAATAAAGCGCATACGCCACCTCGCGTGTGGCTGGGCTGACATAGTGCTTGCGAGGTTTGGCATTGTCTTGGTTGATACGCTCTTCAATTTCAGCGAGAAGCTTGAGTAATTGACGGCGCTTTTCGTCGGTGTTGTCCTGGGCTGCTTGGTTTTTTTGGGGCTGTGTATTTTGTAATCGCGCCAACATATTTTTGACTTGCGCCAACAGCATCGATTGCTCTTTGCGCATTGCTGCAATTTTTTGCTGTGTAGATTCTGCTATTTCACCAACGGTGGTCGTGGCCGATGTCGGCAAGGGCGAGGCAGCCCGATCATTTTTTTGTTCACCACCGCCGGCTAATTGGGTTTGCGCCAGGGCTTGCGCTTTCTCGGGCTCTTCAGCTTTGGCACGCGTGTTGACCAAAATAACATCCAGTGGCGTATCGCTAAATAAGCGATCAAATCTTTCGGGCGAAGCGATACGCAACGTTAATAGCGCACCGTGGAAGACAACAGAAATGAACAGCGCCTTTTGCAGCGTTGTCCATTGCGACCAAGAAAAACGATGCAATGTCACGCGCTCTGACCCTCCGTGTCGGTGGAGTCATTCACATCGAGTGCCAAAGCGATAGGACCGGCGGCGTTGTCTTCGTCTTCATCGCTAGATTCTGTGTTGGCGCTTTCTATCGAGGTGTCCTCTAAAACGCGAATCAACTGGGCGTTAATGTCTAACGTGATGTCGTCAATATCGCCCAATCGAATTTGAATGTGCGCGCCGCGCTGCAAATCGTTAGACCCCATCACAGGGAGCACTAAAGGCAAGTTGTCAGCGCGCGCCATGGGCGGTTGACCCGGAAAGACTTTGAAGACCGTGGCACTGAGTTCGGTGATGTTGTTTTGTTTTAAATATTGCAACGTCCAAAAACGTTCCATTCCATTTTGATGGGCGTTGTAGGCGCTATAGGCGCCATCAAAAGCAGAAATGATAGAGAAAAGCTCTGCATCTTTGGGTTTGAAAGGTGCAGCCAACGCAGCCGTGCTGCCGTGCTTGGCGCAAGCAATGATTTGCCATTGATTCACCAAGTCGGTGTATCGACGCAGCGGTGAGGTGCTCCAGGCGTAGCTGGCTACACCAATGCCTGCGTGAGGCAACGCCTTGGTACCCATGCGAACCTTGACGCCAGGCAGCAAACTGGCCTGACTGCGATAAATCGCAGGAACGCCTAATTCAGCCATCCAATTTCCCCAAGTGCTGTTAGCCAAAATCATCGCTTCGGCCACCATTAAGTCAAGCGGGGCTCCGCGTTGGCGCAAGCTGATTTGTACTTGTTCTGTGCCATCAGGCTCGGCGCTGCCGTTGCCGACAAGGCGGAAGTTGTAGTCAGGGCGATTGAATGTTTCTGGCTTGCCGCGGACGACTTCGCGTTGTGTCTTGAGGTGCTGCGCAAGCCGAAATAAAAATGCCAATTGAGCGTGTGGCATAGCAGGCTCGCCTGAGTTGTCTGCTGAAGATGGAGCATCTTGTGTGAGCCAATCTTCGGTGACGATGTGATCCAGCTGGTCATGACGCAAATTGGCTGCGATAGGCACGCGCTCGACGCGGGTTTCGGTTTTTTGTGGGGTCAGCGTCGCCTCATCAAATGTGACGTAGAGCGACACGGCTGGGCAATCGCGTCCCTCTTGTAATGTGTAATTTTGTACAACCTCGTCAGGCAGCATAGTGATCTTGTAGCCCGGCATGTAGACGGTCGACAAACGCGTGCGCGCCACTTGATCAATCGCACTTGCAGGCGTGAGTGCCAACGCAGGTGCTGCAATGTGAATGCCTAGTGTCACGCTCCCAGTGCCTAAGCCTTGTAGTGATAAAGCGTCGTCAATTTCTGTGGTTTGCGAATCGTCAATTGAATACGCCTTCACTGCTGCGAGTGGCAATTCTTCGCTAATGGTGGGTGCTTGAAGGTTAGGAAAACCTGTGCCCTTGGGGAAATTCTCAAACAAGAAGCGTTGCCAATGAAATTGGTAGGGCGAGCTGATGGCCCCTGCTTTTTGCAGCAAGCTTAAAGGTGCTGTTTGTGTGGCGCGTGCCGCTTCGACAACAGCTTTGTATTCGGCTGCGTTTTTGTCGGGTTTGAATAATATTTTGTAGAGCTGATTTGTGATGGGCTCTGGGCAGGTGCCTTGGGCCAGCGCTTGTGCCCAGGCTTCTATTTGTGCTTGAATTTGTTTTTTCTTTTCAATAGCCGCAAGTGCTTGCGCGATGACTTCGGCTGAGGCTTTTTTAAAGCGACCTTTGTTCGCGCGACGGAAGTAATGCGGCGCTTCATAAAGCCGGATGAGGGCAGCTGTTTGTTCCGTCATCGTCGCTTGAGCGCTGAAGTATTCGTGGGCTAAATCGGCAAAACCAAATTCTTCTTCGGGGGCAAATTCCCACGCTAAATCTAGTTCAATGGTGGCACTGAGGGCTTGCGCATCGCGCATTAAATCGCTGGGATGCGGTTTATCAAATTTAAGCAGCAAATGTGCAGCCTTTACTTTGACTCGTTTGCCAGATTCCAGCTCCACTTGGGACGAATTTTCAGCCTCAGAAAGGATGCGTCCTGTCTGGAATTTTCCAGCTTCTTCAAACAATGCGTACATGTCTGTCATTGTCCCACGGACGGCTTTGTTATTCGTGCGCTGCCTAAGCTTTTAGACCTAAGAAGTTGAGCACTTGTGGCAGATACAACGCGAAGTCGCTGATGGCGTGATCGCCCCCATCAATCAGCACTTGTTGCGCGGTGGGATAGCGCGCAGACATTTCTTGCCAGTCCAACACTTCGTCACCTTTTGCAATGAGCGCCCAAACTGACGAGGGGTCAGGTTGATCGGATACATCTAGGGCTCGCAATTGGTCGACAAATTCGGGTGCAAAGTAAAACTTTTCAGCAGGGTCGTGCCAAGCCGTTTGTTCGCCAATATGTCGCGCTAAATCGCGCGCTGGATCAACGGCAGGATTCAGTAAAACTGCGCGGCATCCGCGTTGAGCCGCAAGCCATGTTGCGTAATAGCCGCCAAGTGACGAGCCAACGACAGCCATAGTGGCGGCAGGCCATTCGGCGGTTCCTTTGGCAATGAGCGCAGCTGCTTCTAGTGGCGCTGCCGGAAGTTGTGGGCACCACCAAACCACGTTGGGAAAGTGTTGCGACATATGCTTTGCCATGAGCCGAGCTTTGGTGGACATGGGCGACGATCGAAAGCCGTGCAAATAAAGCAAATGACGGATGGACGAGGGGGCGGTTTTTTCTGACAAAGCTATTTTCTGGAAGTGAATCTCAATGCTAAGAGATAATCTGAGTTATGCCCACTGTCATTCACAAGCCGAGCCCATTTCAGCGTTTGATGCCCCTGTTGAAGGGGTTTGATGGGCCTTTGGCTTTTGGCATTTTTATGTTGGCGTGCGCGGGCTTATTGACCATGTATTCCTCGGGTTTTGCTAACGGTGCCCGTTTTTTTGATCATGGCCGAAATATGCTGATTGCAGGTTTCATCATGTTTGTGGTGGCCCAAATTCCGC
>CAZEAQ010000014.1:0-3230 GCA_964510145.1 uncultured Bordetella sp. | reverse complement strand
GGCCGAAATATGCTGATTGCAGGTTTCATCATGTTTGTGGTGGCCCAAATTCCGCCGCAACGGTTGATGGCTTTTGCCGTGCCTTTGTATACCGTTGGCGTGGCGTTGTTAGTGGCCGTTGCTTTGTTTGGGTTGACTAAAAAAGGCGCGCGTCGCTGGCTCAATATTGGTGTTGTTATTCAGCCGAGCGAGATCATGAAAATCGCTATGCCGTTGATGTTGGCTTGGTGGTTTCAAAAGCGAGAGGGGCAACTCAGGCCGCTCGACTTTACGGTGGCGGGTTTGTTGCTCCTGATTCCGGTTGGACTGATCGTGCGTCAGCCAGATTTGGGCACTGCCATTTTGGTTTTATCAGCAGGATTAGCTGTTATTTTCTTTGCTGGTTTAAGTTGGTATCTCATCGTGCCCCCCATTATTTTGGGAATGATTGGCGTAGGACTCGTTATCTTTTTTGAGCCTACTTTGTGTGCGGATGGTTTTAGATGGCCCATCTTGCATGACTATCAACAACAGCGTATTTGCACACTGCTTGATCCCACTCGCGACCCTTTGGGTAAAGGTTTCCACATCATTCAAGGCATGATTGCGATTGGCTCCGGAGGTTTCTGGGGCAAGGGCTTTATGCAAGGAACACAAACCCATTTGGACTTCATTCCAGAGCGAACCACCGACTTTGTGTTTGCCGCATTTGGTGAGGAGTTTGGTTTGGTGGGTAACCTAATGCTGATCGGTGCGTTCATCTTTTTGATCTTGCGCGGTTTAACAATTGCTGTTGAAGGACCTACGTTATTTGCGCGGTTACTTGCGGGTAGCGTGACCCTGAGTTTCTTTATTTATGCCTTTGTCAATATGGGCATGGTGAGCGGTATGCTGCCAGTGGTTGGCGTGCCTTTGCCCTTCATTAGCTATGGCGGTACGGCGATGGTGACGTTGGGCCTGGGCCTCGGAATTTTGATGTCAGTTGCCAAAGCAAAGCAACTGGTGCAGTCCTAAACAGCACGAATAATTTTTATACTTTTTATGAATAAAGCCATGATTTCACGCGAACCGACCCTTGAGCGCTTGGCCATTGCCCGCCAACTTTTGCTGGAACCTTTTGGGCTTGACGAGACCGATTTGGCGCAAACCTTAGCGGTCATCAAAGCGCACCGCGTGGATGAAGCTGATTTGTATTTTCAGTACACGCGTTCCGAAGGTTGGAGTCTTGAAGAGGGCATCGTGAAGACCGGTTCTTTCAGCATTGATCAAGGCGTGGGTGTGCGAGCCGTGAGTGGTGAAAAAACAGCCTTTGCCTATTCCGACGATATTTCAAAAGCATCTTTGTTAGATGCTGCACAAACGGTCCGCTCCATCGGTGTAGCTGCGAAGGCTGCGCGCGTAAAAGTGCCGGCGCGTCAGGTGGCGTCGAGTCGCTCTCTGTACCGTGACTTAGACCCTATTGCCTCGTTAAACAGTACCGAAAAAGTCGCGCTGCTAGGGCGTTTAGAGCAAATGGCGCGTGCTAAAGATCCGCGTGTGATTCAAGTCATGGCAGGCTTAGCGAGCGAGTACGACGTGGTGATGGTGGCGCGGGCTGACGGCACTTTGGCTGCAGACGTGCGACCCCTCGTGCGTTTGAGTTTGACAGTGATTGCCGAACAAAATGGTCGTCGCGAGGTGGGTTCTGCCGGCGGTGGCGGTCGTTTCGGGCTTGATTATTTTGATGATGCTTTAGTGCAAGACTACGTCAACGAAGCTGTTCAAAGTGCCTTGACGAATTTAGAGGCGCGGCCTGCGCCCGCTGGTGAAATGAGCGTGGTGTTAGGTTCAGGTTGGCCTGGCATTTTGTTGCACGAAGCGATTGGGCATGGCTTAGAAGGCGACTTCAATCGCAAAGGGTCCAGCGCATTCAGCGGACGACTGGGTCAACGCGTGGCGGCCAAAGGCGTCACTGTGCTCGATGATGGAACGTTGCCCGACCGACGTGGTTCGCTCAATGTGGATGATGAAGGAAATGCAAGTCAGCGTAACGTTTTGATTGAAGACGGTATCTTGAAAGGCTACATCCAAGATGCGATGAATGCGCGCTTGATGGGTGTCAAGCCAACGGGTAACGGTCGCCGTGAGAGCTACGCTCACGTTCCGATGCCGCGCATGACCAACACGTACATGCTGGCTGGTGATAAATCGCCAGAAGAAATCGTGGCAAGCCTGAAAAAAGGACTTTACGCCGTGAATTTTGGTGGCGGCCAAGTTGACATTACTTCAGGCAAATTTGTGTTCTCTGCAAGCCAAGCTTTTTGGGTCGAGAACGGAAAAATTCAATACCCTGTCAAAGGCGCCACCTTGGTCGGTAATGGGCCTGATGCGTTAACCCGTGTCAGCCTTATAGGCAACGATATGCGACTAGACCCTGGCGTTGGAACCTGCGGCAAAGAAGGGCAAAGTGTGCCTGTGGGCGTGGGCCAACCTACCTTACGCATTGATGGTTTAACCGTGGGCGGCACGGCATAATTTTTATTTCACGCCTTCGCGGCGTTTTTCGCGGCAGTAATAACTATGAAACACATGAGCTCAGACAGTCACTCCAATCACGTTGAAACCACAAGTCAAACGGACGATCAACGCATCAAAGACATCACCGTATTACCGCCGCCTGAGCATTTGATTCGTTTCTTTCCGATTCAAGGATCGCCCGTTGAAAAGCTGATTACAAAAACGCGCAAATCCATTCATCAAATCATGCATGGCAAAGACGATCGTTTGCTGGTCGTCGTTGGTCCCTGTTCCATTCACGACCCTGCAGCTGCGATTGACTATGCGCGTCGCTTGCAGCCACTGCGAGAGAAATATGCGGGCACGCTAGAGGTTGTCATGCGTGTTTATTTTGAAAAGCCTCGCACCACGGTCGGCTGGAAAGGTTTGATCAATGACCCCTACTTAGATGAGAGCTACCGCATCGACGAGGGCTTACGCATTGCACGCCAGTTGCTGATTGAGATCAATCGTCTGGGCTTACCCGCTGGCAGTGAGTTTTTAGATGCCATCAGCCCTCAATACATTGGTGATCTCATTTCTTGGGGAGCCATTGGCGCACGAACCACTGAAAGTCAAGTGCATCGCGAATTGGCTTCTGGTTTATCAGCCCCGATTGGTTTTAAAAATGGCACCGATGGGAACATCAAAATCGCAACCGATGCGATTCAAGCGGCAGCCGGCGGACATCACTTTTTATCGGTTCACAAAAATGG
>CAZEAQ010000013.1:16260-21463 GCA_964510145.1 uncultured Bordetella sp. | reverse complement strand
CCGTACACAATGACTGATTTTTCTATCCAAGCCGCATGGCGAAACAAGTGCGAATAATGGTTGTCCAACACCCAAGCCATCATGGGCCAAGCCATCACAGGAAAGCCAGGCACAAAGTGCACCGCTCCGCCGCCTTGGCCTTGGCAGGTGAATCCAGGAATCTTGTTGTACGGATTGGGAATGATCGAAGCACCCACGGGGAACACACCCATGTTGAGTCGATGCACGTTGTCATCGCGATCGGGCTCGTAGGGAACGCCCTGCTCTTTGGCAATGTCTTGCATTCGCTGTCGAATTAATTGTTCGGCTTCAGGATGCAGCAATAAATCAACACCTAAAGCGCGTGCCGCGCATTGGCGCGTGTGGTCATCGGGCGTAGCGCCAATACCGCCACAAGAAAACACCACACTTTGACTCTCAAAAGCGCGTTTCAAAGTTCGCGTGATGCGCTCTGGCGAGTCGCCCACATAGTCGGCCCAGTCGAGCGATAGCCCTCGCTCATTGAGAAGCTCAATTAACTTGGGCATGTGTTTGTCGGCGCGCTTGCCTGACAAAATTTCATCGCCAACAATGATTAACCCAATCTCAGGGCGCATTTCTAAATTAGGAGTTGGCAGGGGGTGGCGTGAATGTGTCATCTTCAGATGCTAGCAAGGGCACAGGCACCGATGCACCGACGACCACAGTGTCCGACTCAGCGCGCAGGGCTTCTAGTGCAGCCAAGCTGTAGTGCGTGAACCAGAGCGAAGTAAATGCAAATACAACGGCGTAGGCCCAAATGGCCAACGGAATTAAAACCAAGAAAGCGGCAACAAACAAAGAGCCCGATGCCCAAACTACGCTGGGCAATGCCCCCATGTACCCCGTCATGACACCAATCAGTAGCAACCAACCGCGATGCTTTCGACCAATTGCAATTCGCTCCTCCCGGCTTGCATGGGTGACCAACGCATCAAACACCATCACGCGGTAACTCAACCAGCCCCAAATTAGCGGAGGGATGACAAACATGAGCGGAGGAACTGCCCACAGTGGCAAGGAAATGATCATTGCCAATAAGGCCGCTAACGTGGAACCAATCGTCCAGGCCAAACTGGTGACGGCAGAACCGCCACGCTTGATTGCCAAATGCGAGAAGCGACGTTGAACCACCAAGTCCACCAATGCGGGCGACATCATGAACGATATGGCCAGCATAGAAATAATGACCAAGAGTGGCGTGATGGCGAAGATCACAACCAACTGAACCATCACACTCTGAAAACTACTGGCTCCGTGCTCTTGCAGCCAGTCCATCATTCCCTGCAAGACTTGCCAAGAGGCCAACAATTCACGAACCCACTCTTGGGTGGGTGTCCAATAAAAATAACCCCAGCTTACCGACAGCACGAGCAACATCGCCAGCGGCAACAGTGAGAGAGTCATCACACGCGGCATCATGCAATAAGCAAGAGCGCGCCAGAAAGAATCTAAAAACAAACGCATGCCAAAAGCATACCGCAGGCGATCAAGATTCGAAAGTCACGCCCAGCGCAGAAATGAAACGTTTAATTCCTAATATTTGTTGAGACCAAAAACCTTCTCCGTAATCGCGTCCTTCTTCAACTTGATCGCGAATTCCAGTCGGCTGAAAGTCAGACTCAAAATTAGCTGTTCCCATCCACAGGTCCCACCAAGGAAATAAGACACCAAAGTTGTGTCCACCTAAAACTGCAGGTTTGTTAGCCTCTTTGGGCTTCATCTCATGCCCTAATCCAATCGCATGGTGCAGACGATGAAACTTAGGGCTGACCCACAAGCGTTCGCCTAAACGACCAAAACTCACTCGCAAATTGGCATGTTGAAAGTTTTCAAACAATTGTGTGAGCGCGACGACTGCCACAAATTGACTGGGCGCAATGCCGATCAATTGCCCCACAAATACCCAAATGACCGCTTGAAAAACGTCATCTAAGAGATGGTTTCGGTTGTCTGTCCATTGCGTCATTTGGCGTTGCGAATGATGCACCGCATGCAACGCCCACCACCAATTCCACTGGTGCTGGGCGCGATGTATCCAGTAATTCACAAAATCAAAAACGACGAGATACATCACAAAACTTATGAAAGGCCCATCGGTCACGCCCGGCCAAACATCTTCCAAATGAAACGTACCAAATCCATGCACACGCAACTCGCCCAAGAGCAGGTCAAACAAAGGATCTATCGACAGAAAAAGGACAACTCTAAAAATTCCTAAACGATGAATGAGGGTGTAAATCACGTCCGTGCGAATCGCTCGTAAATCTGTGACCGCCTCGACGGGACGCCAACGTTGCAACGGTCCAATGACCAACAACATGACTGCGATTTGTAGCAATCCAACCAGCAACCAACCCGACGCATTGAACACATCTTCTAAACGATTACCCAGCCCCATGGCAAAAGCCAACGGCTGCATAACGCCCTCGTACAGAGCGGCTTGCGTATTGGCAAAAAAATCTATGAGCGTATCCATGCCTTAAATTGTGGATGCTCTTTCAAGGTCGCAAAACAAAACCCTTTGGCTTTCAAGCCTTCAATCAAGGGCTCTAAGACTGCCGGTGCCCAAGGGTCTTGTCTTGACCAGATGCCTAAGTGCGCCATCAAAATATCGCCAGACTTGATGTTGCGCAGTGCACGCTGTAAGAGCATGGAATTGGGGTATTGGCTGCTTGGCAATTCGTCGCCTAAAAACCCAGCTTCCGCCCACCCCACATGCGCAAAGCCGCATTGTTTAGCTGCCGCGAGCAGCGAAGGCGACGTTTTGCCGCCGGGCGCCCTAAATAGAGGCAATGGCGATACGCCGGTCACTTGTTGAAGCCGCGTGTTGGCCAATTGCAATTGATCGCAGTAACGCTGCGTCGTCCACACTTCTGTATGCCCTTTGTTCGCCCCGGCGCTGGGACGCATTTGCCAAGTTCCTCTTGGCAAGTCTGCACGCCAATAAACGTGGTCAAACGTGTGAGATGCAAACGCATGCCCCTCTGCGCCACGAGCCCTCCACCAAGGTGCCCAGTGATCGCCCAAACTGCCATCGCCTTCTTGGGTGGGCTCATTGGCGGCAAAGAAAGTCACCTTGACGTTATGCCGTTTCAATACGTCTGCGATCAAAGGTGCGACGCCCATATGACCTGTATCGAAAGTTAAATAAAGAGGCTGGCGGCACGCGGGCGTCGCCGCGTTGATGTCGTCTTTATGGATAACGCTGACAGGCTCTTTAGATTGAACAGAAAAACTTGCTGCAAAAAAGCAAACAGCCAACAAAAAACTCTTGCCAATACGCCTTTGATTTGTAGCCGACATTAGCAAGCCTCTGTTCATCAATAGCGCTTGGCGTGATCAAGCGTCCAAATGCCGTGTGGCGATTTGCCCACCTTAATTTGCCGCACCAACTGCCCCGTCGATAGGTCAATCACGCTCACTTTTTTGATCCAACGTGAGGACACGAAAAGTAATTTTCCGTCTGCAGATACTTCCATGCAATCAGGCCCGCCGGGCGCTTTAAATTGCGCCACAGATTCGAGCGTGGTGTAGTCTATTTTGTTGATGGTGTTTGCCACGCGATTGCCGACAAAAACGTGTCTGCCGTCACCCAGCGCACGAAAAGCATGCGCTCCTTCGCCCGTGGGAATCGTCTTAAAAAGTTTGGGTTGTGCACCCGAAACATCAAACACTTGCACATGGTTGTCGCCCGTTAGGCCCACCAACAAATATTTGTCATCGGGCGTGCCAAACACATCGGCCGGCATCTGTCCCGTTTTGAAGCGCCATTTGATTGTTTGAGTGGCTAAGTCCACCGCGACTAACTCGTTGCTGTCTTGCATCGTGGCGTAAGCAGTCGTACTTTTTGTATCGATCCAAATGTGGCTTGGGGTTTTGCTTGAAGGAATTCGTTTCGCCAGTGTGAGTTCTTTACCGTCCCAGCGATAAACATCGATGTGGTTGAGGCGGTTTGCCACCGTCACAAACCACTTCATATCAGGCGAGAAGCGCAACTGATACGGGTCCATCGTGCCGCGAACAACGCGTTGAATTTCTGCGGTACGCGGGTCAATAAAAGTCAATGAATCGCTGGCTGCGTTTGCCACAATCACCGACTTTTCATCGGGTGTCAGATAAATGTGATGCGGCTCTTTGCCCGTCGCAATGCGTTTGGTTTCTTGCCACGTTGTCGGGTTAATCACGCTGACATTCGCATCCTGCGAATTGAGCACAAAAATAGGATTGGCCGCTTGAGCCATTGAAACTGCAAAAAGCAGTGAACTAGCAATAATTAGCTTGAGACGTTGGATAGAAATCACGAAGAATTGACTTTCAAAAAACGACTTCCTAGTGTAACGAGCGAAGCCTTTACCCCCAATATTCAGGTGGTTTGAAATGAAGATTCGATTTGATTCAGCGCAAATAAAACACACATCGTGATCGGCATGCCTCAGAGCTAAGTCGCCGAAGACAACAGCCGTAGCTCGTCGTCCGTAATCCAGCGCCACTGGCCGGGGGCTAAGTCGGCGGGCAAAGGCATCGCACCAATTTGCGACCGATGCAACCCAATCACCTTATTCCCTACTGCAGCCAACATCCGTTTAACTTGATGGTATTTGCCCTCCGTCAAAGTAAGGCGCAAATGGTGCTCGGCGACAGCCACACAAGCCGACGCTTTGACCGGCTTGGGTGAATCGTCAAGAACAACGCCTTCCAGCAAGCGTTGCACTTGTTTATCGTCCAACGCATCTTCTGTGGTCACCTCATACACCTTAGGTACATGGTGTTTGGGTGAACTCATGCGATGTATGAGCGGACCATCGTCAGTCAACACCAGCATGCCTGTGGTGTCTTGATCTAACCGCCCAACAGCCTGCACCCCCTGAACCGCGCTTTTTTGAGGGCGCTGTCTTAAAGCAGGTGGCAGCAACGTATACAAACTGGGCCACGCAGAAGGCTTGTGTGAACATTCGTAACCCGCAGGCTTGTGCAACAACACATAGGCCTTGGCGTGATAAGGCCATAAAACGCCCTGTACCGAATACATCAGCCCTTCGCGAACCTCGACATCGAACAATGCGTCTTGGCAACCGACTAGACCTTGTCCTAAGTCAATTTGGACCAAGCCCTGCTGAATCAGGCCCGCACAAATGCGACGCGTTCCAAAGCCTTGAGAAAACAAAATATCTTGTAACTGCAT
>CAZEAQ010000013.1:14067-16160 GCA_964510145.1 uncultured Bordetella sp. | reverse complement strand
CGAATTCGTAGCTTATTGCTTAACGATATGGCGCCCGAAATTTCGAGTCAGGCCGTAGAACGCATCAAAGCGTATGCAGGAAACCCACCTGCATTTAACACTCTGCCTGAGCTTGAAGCTTTTTTTCGACAAGCTTATGCGCCCTTTGGTTTGTTGAGCGACGCGCAGTGGACGCACCTGGCCGAAACGTCCACCCGACGCCTGCCAGATGGCCGAGTCACTCCGCACTATGACCCCAACATCATTCAACAGTTCTTTAGAGACAAGCCCGAATACGACATGTGGGCTTTGTATGACTCCCTCACCATGCCTGTGATGGTGATGCGTGGCGCAAACTCAGATCTCATTTTGCCGAGCACCATTCAAGAAATGCACCGCAGAGGCCCCGGCCTTCTTGGCATGCTTCGCACTGAGGAGATCGAGGGTTGCGGACACGCACCGGCACTCAACGTTCCCAGTCAATGGGCCTTGGTTTTTGATTTCTTAGACAACACATAAATAAGCATTCAAGGACCTTGAAAAAACTTTAAACCTCTTCAAGTATGAAAAGCCAGCTTTGCTGGTTTTTTATGGACCTTTTTAATGACAACTCTTTTCGACACCAACACCTGCGGCGCGATGACTTTGAACAATCGCATCGTGATGGCACCCCTCACGCGCAATCGTGCCCCTAACGCAGTGCCCCGCCCCCTCATGGCCAAGTACTACAGCCAAAGAGCGAGTGCAGGCCTGATCATTTCGGAAGCCACGGCCATTACCCATCAAGGTCAAGGCTATTCGGATGTCCCGGGTTTGTATACCCAAGAACAAGTTGATGCGTGGAAACCTGTGACTCAGGCTGTTCACGATCACGGTGGGAAATTTGTGGTCCAACTCTGGCATGTGGGCCGCATTTCGCATACCTCTCTACAACCCAATGAAGGCGCCCCGGTTGCTCCGTCCGCCATCACAGCAAAGTCAAAAACAGTTCTCGTTGAAAAAGGAATAGCGCGTTTTGTAGAAACTTCAGCGCCTCGTGCTTTGGCAATTGAGGAAATTCCAGGAATCGTGAACGATTACGTGAAAGCGGCAAAAAACGCAATCGAAGCAGGATTTGATGGCGTTGAAATTCACGCGGCCAATGGCTATTTAATTGACCAATTTTTAAAGACCAACAGCAACCAGCGAACAGACAATTACGGCGGCAGCATTGAAAACCGTGCACGCCTTCTCATCGAAGTCACGCAAGCTGTCGTCAACGCGATTGGCGCAGAGCGCACAGGCATTCGTTTGTCCCCCGTCACCACGGCCAATGACGTTCATGATGCCGAGCCACAACCTTTGTTCGACTATGTGGTGCGCCAGCTCGCCCCACTGCAATTGGCCTTCATTCACATCATCGAGGGCGCAACGGGTGGACCACGCGAACTCAAAGACCGCCCCTTCGACTACCCGGCCCTAAAAGCGGCCTACCGTAGCGCTGGAGGTCAAGGTGCATGGATGGTCAATAACGGTTACGACTTAAAGCTTGCCGAACAGGCAGTTGCGGATGGCGCGGACTTAGTCGCGTTTGGCCGCCCCTTCATTGCCAATCCCGATTTGGTAGCCCGCCTTCGTGCAGGCGGCCCCTTTAACGAAGTGAACCAAGCCACGCTATATGGCGGAGATGAAGCCGGTTACACGGATTACCCGACTTTATAAAAAACCGCTGTCTTTTAGGCTGTAACTTTAGGCTGTAACGCTTGCTGCGAAAATACAGCCATGACTTACAGCGTAAAAGAACTGTTCTATACCTTGCAAGGTGAAGGGGCGAATGCAGGACAACCTGCTGTGTTTTGCCGTTTTGCCGGATGCAATTTGTGGAGCGGGCGCGAAGAAGACCGCAACGCTGCCATCTGCAAGTTTTGCGATACAGACTTTGTGGGGACAGATGGAACGCATGGCGGCAAATTTGAAACTGCCAAAAACTTAGCGCAAAGCATCGCTAGTTTTTGGCCGGTCAAAGACGACGCTAACCGATTCGTTGTTTTGACTGGTGGTGAACCCCTTTTACAAGTTGACGATGCGTTAATTGACGCATTGCACGAACTTAATTTCAAAATTGCCGTCGAAAC
>CAZEAQ010000013.1:0-13967 GCA_964510145.1 uncultured Bordetella sp. | reverse complement strand
TGGCGACTGAGCCTTCAAACACACAAGCTAATTGGTATTCGATGAACTATGAACTAAGCCAACGCTTCTATTTCGAAGCAGCACATACCTTGCGTCGTCAAATTGATGCAGCAGGCAGCCTTCGCATTCATGGGCACACCTATCACGCTGAAGTCACCCTGAGCGGACAACCTGACCCTGAGTCGGGAATGATGATCGACCTCGCATTTTTAAGACAAGAAGTGGAGAAAGTTCGCGAGAAACTCGACCATCATTTTTTAGATGAAGTCCCCCACATCGGACCCGCCACTTTGGAAAACCTCTGCACTTTTATTTACAACGATTTAAAAGCCTCGCTACCCAATATCGCCCGCATCACGATCGAGCGCCCTGCAAGCGGCGACAAATGCTGCCTAATGCCTAACGAGACTTAAACATGTCCATCAAAGCTGTTGTTTTCGATGCCTACGGCACGCTGTTTGATGTTTATTCAGTCAGTGCATTGGCAGAAAAAATTTATCCAGGCCGCGGCGCAGCCATTTCTAATTTGTGGCGAGATAAACAAATCGACTACACGCGTCTAATTACGATGTCTGACCCGCATCGACCCGAGGGCAGTCGACACTACCAATCGTTTTGGGACTTAACTCGGCTCGCGCTCGACTACACGCTTGAACGACTGCAACTGCAAGTCAAGCCGGAACACATCGAAGCACTCATGGGGCAATATGCCAAGCTCACGCCTTTTCCTGAAAATCTGGGCGTATTAAAAACGCTAAAACAGCGAGGACTGACCACGGCCATTCTCTCTAACGGCAGTCCTGATATGTTGAGCTCCGCTGTCAACAGCGCAGGCATGACAGCGTTAATTGATCACACGCTTTCGGTTGATTCAATTCGCTTATTTAAAACTTCACCTGAAAGCTACGGACTGGTGCAACAAGTTATTCCGCATTCAAGCCAAGATATTTTGTTTGTCTCCAGCAACGGCTGGGACGCATTGGGTGCCACTTGGTTTGGGTTCGCCACCTTGTGGGTCAATCGACAAGGCCTGCCCTACGAAACAATCGGCCCCAAACCCACGTACACGGGTGTCGACCTCACTAGCGTGCTTGATGCACTGACTGACTGATTTACTGACTGATGGAAAGTTTACGGATCGACAAATGGCTATGGGCTGCACGTTTTTATAAAACGCGCAGCCTTGCCAGCGATGAAGTGAGCAAACATCGCGTCCAAATTAACGGACAAGACGTGAAGCCTTCCCGCGAAGTCAAAGTGGGAGATACCGTGACTTTGAGGCAAGGCCATGTGACAAAAACTGTCATTGTTCAAGGCATCAGCGCGACGCGTGGACCCGCTCCAGTGGCTCAAATGCTTTACACCGAAACAGCAGAAAGCATTTCGCAACGCACCAAACAAGCGGAACAAAACCGACTAGCTTTTGAACCTGCACACAGCATCGAAAACGGGCGGCCTACCAAACGTGACCGACGAAAAATAGAACACGCTTGGAACGATCGCTGGAGCGCCAGCGTCGATCAATGATTTTTTGATGCGCTTTACTCGCCAAAGTTAAGCGGTAGACCCACATAGTTTTCAGCCACTGTTCTAGAACCCGACTCGCTGTTCACTAAGTAGTTCAATTCAGCCTCTTGGAATTTTTGGGCAATCTCGCCTTCGTTCGAAAAGCGATGCATCAAACTTGTAAACCACCAAGAGAATCGCTCGGCGCGCCAGATGCGAGCCAAGCAACGGGTGGAGTAATGATCGATTCCAGCTTGCGATTTTTCAATGCACGCTTCAATCAGCGCATCAGACAAATACTTCACATCTGTGGCTGCCAAATTAAGTCCCTTCGCTCCAGTCGGTGGCACGATATGAGCGGCATCGCCAGCTAAAAACAGGCGTCCAAAACGCATCGGCTCCGTCACAAAGCTACGCAATGGGGCAATACTTTTTTCAATGGAAGCGCCCGTGACCAAATGATCAGCTGCTTTTTTATCTAAGCGCAATTTCAACTCTGCCCAGAATGCATCATCACTCCATTGATCCACCGTGTCGGTCAAAGGCACTTGCAAGTAATAACGGCTCCGCGTCAAACTGCGCTGTGAGCACAACGCAAAACCGCGCTGACTGTTGACGTAAATCAGCTCTTCGTGAACGGGCGGCGTGTCTGACAAAACCCCCAGCCAACCGAACGGATACACCTTCTCAAATTCTTGAATTGAGTGACGCGGCACGCTGGCACGGCAGACACCATGAAAACCATCACACCCCGCGATGAAGTCGCACTCGATGGTGTGATTTTTTCCGTCTTTGCTAAAGGACACGCTAGGCCGCTCAGTATCGAAATTATGAATGGCCACTTCGTCTGCTTCGTAAATCGTGGTTAAACCTGCACTCTGGCGGGCATCCATCAAATCTCTCGTGACTTCAGTTTGACCGTAAACCATGACTTTTTTTCCACCGGTCAAACCAGCAAGATCTATGCGATGACGCTCGCCTTTAAAGAGCAAATCAAATCCCGTATGAACCAAACCCTCTTGATTCATACGCGCGCCAACGCCAGCTTGCGTCAACAAATCAATCGTCACCTGCTCAAGCACGCCAGCTCGAATACGACCAAGCACGTACTCGGGGCTTTGACGCTCCAAAATAATTGCATCAACCCCCGCTTTATGCAACAACTGTCCCAACAACAAACCAGAAGGACCGGCTCCAACAATCACTACTTGCGTGCGCATGCGCGTCTCCAAATTATTCAAGTGACGAGAGATTAAAGGCTATTTGCAGGTCATAGAAACGTGAATATCAAAGCTGCACGATGATTAGAATGTTTGCACGATGATCGCGCAAACAGACAAAAAACAACCGGCTATTCGCTCTGCAGACTGGATAGAGGGCATCGCCCGTGGCATGGCCGTATTAGAGAGCTTTGACACCGAACGACAAAGACTCAACGCCACGCTCACGGCTCAACGAACGGGGTTGACCCGCGCGGCTGCAAGGCGACATTTACTCACGCTGACTCAATTGGGCTATCTCGAAACAGATGGCCAGTACTACTGGCTATCGGCCAAAGTTTTGGGCTTTTCAGGCAGCTACCTTTCTGGTGCGCGTTTACCCAAAACAGTTCAACCGACCCTACATCAGCTGAGCATGGCGACGAAGTTGTCTTGTTCGGTTGCAGTGCTACAAAAAGATGCTGTCATCATCATTGCGCGTGGCATCTTTCAACCCACTCATGAAAACTTAGGCGCAGCAAGCGGGAGCCATAAATTATTGGCCTACGGTTTGCATGTGGGCACACGTCTTCCAGCGCACGCCACCTCCACTGGACAAGTCTTGTTGGCCAACTTAGACCGCCAAGCCCGCAAAGATTGGCTAGACAACTATCCCCTCTCTCGCCTCACACCGCAGACATTAACCAACGTTAAAGATTTAACAAAAAGACTCAACGCAGTTGCACGTCAAGATTACTGCCATGCCGTTGAGGAGCACGAACTGGGGGTTGAAGCGTTAGCAGTCCCGCTGCGCAATGAGAGAGGCGAAACAGTTGCCGCGTTGAATATTGTCAGCTCAGGAGCGAAACCCACCTCACCAAACTTACCTTTGCGTTGGCTACCTTTACTTCAGCAACTCTCGCAAACATTGCGGCCTTTAATATGAGTGCAAGGCAATCATGCGGATTACACGCATCAGGATTCGACAAGTAGTTCCAAAAGCTTGATTGGGGAATCGATGTGTAAATCGGCACCCCAACTTGTTACGTCTGTTTTCTCGCCCAAATACCCATAAGTTGCGGCCACTGTCGGCATACCCGCTGCCCGACCGGCCGCGATGTCGCGTTCATCATCGCCGACATAGAGACAAAACTCGGGAGCCATATTGATTTGCTTTGCCGCTTCAAACAAAGGAGCGGGGTGTGGCTTTGCGTGCGGCGTTGTGTCACCACTCACAATCGTTGCAGCTGTCGAAAACAAAGGCATCGCTCGAGTTAATGGATCCGTAAAACGCGCCATCTTGTTGGTCACGACACCCCAGGGCATGCCCAGTGATTGCAGACGAATGATGAGATCTTGAACACCCTCAAACACATATGTGCGAGCAGTCAATGAGGCTTCATAATTTGAAAAAAATTCTTCGCGTAGAGCCATAAAGTCTTGATGCTCAGGCGTGATGTCAAAAGCAACTTTGAGCATGCCCCGAGCGCCCGCACCTGCTAAGGGACGATACAACTCGTAAGGCAGAGATGGAAGCCCTCGATCAGTGCGCATCTTGTCTGCGGCTGCGCCCAGATCTGGCGCACTGTCAATCAATGTGCCATCCAAGTCAAACAAAACAGCACGAATATCTTTAAGCATTAGTTCGCTCTTTGTGTCGCGATTAAATAGTTCACGCTGGTGTCATCACTGAGCCAATAGCGACGAGTCAATGGGTTGTACTCCATCCCTCGCGTGTGCATCAACTCAAGCCCTGAATTACGGCAGTCGCTTGCTAGCTCGCTTGGACGAATGAACTTGGCGTACTCATGCGTTCCACGGGGCAACAAATTAAGCACATATTCAGCCCCCACAATCGCAAACAAAAATGATTTAGCGTTTCGATTGATGGTCGAGAAAAACACATGCCCCCCCGGCTTCACCAGCTTGGCGCAAGCGTGAACAACCGAGGATGGATCTGGAACGTGCTCGAGCATTTCCATGCACGTAACGACATCAAAACTTGCTGGCATTTCAGCAGCAAGCGTTTCTACAGATACCTCTCTGTATTGCACATGAGGCGTTTGCGCCTCGAGCGCATGAAGTTGTGCAACCTTGAGTGACTTAGTTGCCAAATCAATTCCAAGGGCATCAGCCCCCGCTCGGGCCATGGCGTCTGTCAAGATACCTCCACCGCAACCCACATCAAGTACTTTTTTACCTTGCAAAGGAGCCAGACTGTTTATCCAATCCAACCGTAAGGGGTTGATTTGATGCAACGGCCTGAATTCACTCTCAGGGTCCCACCAGCGATGTGCGAGGTCTGAAAACTTTGCCAGCTCAGCTGGATCAACATTGGAGTGTGGCTCTTTGGTTTGCATTCAACAATTGTCGTTGAAACTTAAAAGCGTCCCTCAAAAACAAAACCCCGCAAATGCGGGGTTTTTTCAAAAGCTGGGATTTTTACTTCACAGAACTGGTCCCAACAACTTCTATTTCAACGCGACGATTTTTTGCACGTCCTTGTGTTGTTTTGTTATCGGCAACCGGTTGTTTTTCACCTTTACCCTCGGTGAAGATACGATTTTTTTCAATGCCCTTGGAGACCAAATAAGCCTTTACCGATTCAGCACGACGCACAGACAATTTTTGGTTGTAAGTGTCAGAACCCACCGAATCCGTGTGTCCAATGGCAATGATGACTTCAAGATTGATGCCTTTAATTTTTGACAACAAGTCGTTCAACTTATCCTTGCCGGCTGGCTTTAGCACAGCCTTATCAAAGTCAAAAAATGCGTCTGCGGCATACGTAATCTTTGTTGCAGCAGCTACCACGGCTGGAGTAGATTTGACAACCACGGGCGCTTCAACAATAGCCCCGCACTCTTTGGCTGCAGTCGCTGGCGTCCAGTTAGCGTTGCGCCAACAGTTACCACTTGCGTCCTTCCAGACCTCACCCGAGGCGTTGACCCAGTTGTCCACGGTTTGAGCGACGGCGAAAGAATTGACAAAGGCTAAGCCAGCCAAACAAATCAATCCACTCACTAAAGTACTTTTAAAAATTTTCATTATTGACATCCCAAGGAACAATTAAACGCACAAAAAGCCTCATTAGCCGCCATACACGAACACTAATGTACAAAGAATAAATTATTGCACACATTAAATAGCTCTAGTTTTGAAATCTATTACTTCAAAATATTTAGCCCGAGGATCCAAGTCGTACGGCCAAGTGAACCAGATGCTTACGCCTAAAATACTCGATTTCCCCGCTCAACGCCCCTCTTCATGACTCAGTTTGCCAAAGAAACCTTGCCCATCAGCCTCGAAGAGGAGATGCGTCGCAGTTACCTAGATTACGCAATGAGTGTGATCGTTGGTCGCGCCCTTCCCGATGCGCGAGATGGCTTGAAGCCTGTGCACCGTCGCGTACTTTTTGCGATGCACGAGCTCAACAACGACTGGAACCGCCCCTATAAAAAATCAGCTCGTATTGTGGGTGACGTCATCGGTAAATACCACCCACACGGCGACAGCGCGGTGTACGACACCATTGTTCGAATGGCGCAAGACTTTTCACTGCGTCACATGTTGGTTGACGGACAAGGTAACTTCGGTTCAGTAGACGGCGATAACGCGGCTGCAATGCGTTATACGGAAATCCGTTTGTCAAAGATCGCTCACGAAATGTTGAGCGATATTGACAAGGAGACCGTTGACTTTGGGCCAAACTACGACGGTTCCGAAAAAGAGCCTTTGGTATTGCCCAGCCGTGTTCCCAATCTATTGGTCAACGGCTCATCAGGAATTGCTGTGGGCATGGCTACGAACATTCCACCGCACAACCTCAACGAAGTCGTCGATGCCTGCTTGCATATGTTGCGTCACCCTGAAGCCAGCATTGATGAGTTGATGGAAATTATTCCTGCGCCCGACTTTCCAACAGCGGGCATTATTTACGGCATCAGCGGCGTCAAAGATGGTTATCGCACTGGACGCGGACGGGTCGTGATGCGGGCCAAATGCCACTTTGAAGACATTGATCGGGGGCAGCGCCAAGCGATCATCGTGGATGAATTGCCCTATCAAGTGAACAAAAAGACCTTGCAAGAACGCATGGCCGAACTGGTTCACGAAAAGAAGATTGAAGACATCAGCCATATTCAAGACGAGTCCGACAAATCGGGCATGCGTTTGGTGATTGAGCTCAAGCGTGGCGCAGTCCCTGAAGTTGTACTCAACAACTTATACAAACAAACTCAACTGCAAGATACCTTCGGTATCAACATGGTTGCATTGATTGACGGACAGCCCAAACTTTGCAATCTCAAAGACTTAATTACAGTCTTCTTAGAACACCGCCGCGAAGTGGTGACCCGTCGCACGATTTACACGTTGCGTAAAGCTCGCGAGCGTGGTCATGTGCTTGAGGGACTTGCCGTTGCGCTGGCCAACATTGATGAATTCATTGCCATCATTCGCAATGCGCCGACGCCGCCGGTTGCCAAAGCCGAGCTGATGACACGTTCATGGGACAGCCAATTAGTGCGTGAAATGCTGACCCGCACACGCGCGGACGGCGGCGTGATCAACGCAGACGACTATCGCCCAGATGGACTCGAAAAAGAGTTTGGTATGGGCGGTGACGGACTCTATCGTTTAAGCGATACGCAAGCGCAAGAGATTCTGCAAATGCGCCTGCAACGTCTAACCGGCCTCGAGCAAGACAAGATCGTCAACGAATACAAAGACGTGATGGCCGAAATTGATGATCTGCTTGACATCTTGGCTAAGCCCGAGCGCGTCTCCACCATCATTGGTGACGAGCTGACTGTGGTGAAACAAGAATTTGGACAAACCAAGCTGGGTGTTCGTCGCAGCGTGATTGAACACAACGCACAAGACCTAGGAACAGAAGACCTCATCACGCCAACAGACATGGTGGTCACGCTGAGTCACAGCGGCTATATCAAGAGTCAGCCACTCAGCGAATACCGCGCACAAAAACGTGGCGGTCGAGGCAAGCAGGCCACCGCCACCAAAGAAGATGATTGGGTAGATCAACTCTTCATTGCCAACACACACGACTATTTGCTGTGCTTCTCAAACCGAGGACGCCTGTATTGGCTCAAAGTTTGGGAAGTTCCAGCTGGGTCGCGCGGGTCGCGCGGTCGCCCCATCGTCAATATGTTTCCCCTGCAAGAAGGCGAAAAAATTAACGTTGTTTTGGCGCTCACGGGTGAAGCACGAACCTTCCCGGACAACCGATTTGTGTTCATGGCCACGTCAATGGGAACAGTCAAGAAAACATCACTGGATGAGTTCAACAACCCCCGCAAAGGCGGCATCATCGCCGTCAACTTAGACGAAGGCGATTTCTTAATTGGCGCTGCGCTGACCGATGGCAAACATGACGTGATGTTATTCAGCGACGGCGGTAAAGCCGTGCGTTTTGACGAAAACGACGTTCGTCCTCTAGGTCGCAGCGCTCGCGGCGTGCGCGGCATGATGATTGAAGAAAATCAAAGCGTCATTGCGATGCTGGTTTCTGAACAAGAAGACCCCAATGCAGCGACGGACGAAACAGTTGCTCGCGCTAGCGTTTTAACGGCGACTGAAAACGGCTATGGCAAACGCACCAACATCAGCGAATACACCCGTCATGGTCGCGGTACCAAAGGCATGATTGCCATTCAGCAATCTGAGCGTAACGGCAAAGTTGTGGCGGCCACACTCGTTCAAGCTGAAGACGAAATCATGCTCATCACCGACACTGGCGTTTTGGTCCGCACGCGTGTGGCTGAAATTAGAGAAATGGGACGCGCCACACAAGGTGTCACGCTCATTGGCTTGGACGAAGGCGCAAAACTCAGTGGACTCCAGCGCATTGTTGAAAACGATGCCGGCCACGATACCGACGGCGAAGAGGCAACAGGCGAGGCATGACCCGCGCCTACAACTTCTCTGCTGGGCCAGCGACGATGCCGCTGGAGGTGCTTCAGCAAGCTGCCGCCGAAATGACCAATTGGCAAAACAGCGGCATGGGCGTGATGGAAATGAGCCACAGAGGCAAAGAGTTCATCTCTATCTATGAACAAGCCGAAGCAGACTTCAGAGAGTTGTTAGCCGTTCCAGCAGAGTTCAAAATTTTGTTCATGCAGGGCGGTGGATTGGCCGAAAACGCAATCGTTCCGCTCAATCTATCTCGAGGCGAATCCATCGACGTCGTCGTGACAGGTAGCTGGAGTGAAAAGTCTTTCAAAGAAGCCAGCAAATATTGCACAGTTCATTTGGCTGCAACGGGATTAGATAGCGGATTCCAATCAATACCTGCGCCAAGCCAATGGAAGTTGCGTTCTGACGCTCGATACGTCCATGTATGCACCAATGAAACGATTCATGGGGTTGAATTTCATCAGCTCCCCGATCTCAAAGCTTTGGGGTGTCATGCACCTTTAGTGATTGATTTTTCATCGCATGTTTTATCGCGCAACATCGATTGGTCGAAAGTAGGTTTGGCTTTTGGTGGCGCTCAAAAAAACATAGGTCCTGCGGGTGTCACGGTCGTGGTGGTTCGCGAAGATTTATTGGGTCATGCACTCAAGGTTTGTCCGAGCGCGTTTAACTATAAAACTGTTGCTGACAATGGGTCGATGTACAACACGCCGCCCACCTACAGCATCTACATGGCGGGACTCACGTTCCAATGGTTGAAGCGCCAAACTGAGGCGGGGTTGCAAGGTGTGGCGGCCATGGAGCGTCGCAACATCGAAAAAGCTAAATTGCTTTACGACTTTTTAGATAGCTCCAGTTTTTATAGCAACAACGTTGCGCATGACTGCCGCTCTCGCATGAATGTGCCCTTCTTTTTAGCAGACGAATCGCGTAACGAAGCGTTTTTAACTGGCGCAAAAGATGCTGGCTTGCTACAACTCAAAGGTCACAAATCAGTCGGAGGTATGCGCGCCAGCATTTACAACGCTATGCCTTTAGCTGGGGTTCAAGCACTGGTGGACTACCTGCGAGAGTTTGAAAAAACAAAAGCCTAACTGGACAAGTCGCCCATGAGTCAACAGCCCATCCAGTCCGACGCCCTCGCCGCCTTGCGATTGCAAATAGACGCGCTCGATAAACAGCTCCTTCAATTGGTGAATGAGCGCGCGAAAGTAGCTGAGCAAGTGGGCGAAATCAAACGTGCTGAAGGGTCGCCATTCTTCAGGCCTGACCGCGTCGCGCAAGTGATTGAAAAGATCACACAAGCTAACCCAGGCCCCCTAAAAAACGAACACGTTGCATCCATTTGGCGCGAAATTATGTCGGCGTGCTTGGCACTTGAAGCGCCACAACGCGTAGCAGTTCTCGGCCCACAAGGCACGTTCTGCGAACAAGCTGCGATTGAGTTTTTTGGCAGCGCCGCCAATTTAATTTACTGCGCCAACTTCGACGAAGTGTTTCACGCTACAGCCGCAGGAACAGCGCAATATGGCGTCGTCGGCATGGAAAACTCCACTGAAGGAGTGGTGGCCCGTTCGCTCGATTTGTTCTTACGCTCACCCGTTCACGTTGTTGGCGAAGTCAGTCTTTTAGTGCGCCATAACTTGATGCGACAAACCAATTCAGATGCTGGCATCGAAGTGGTCATGGCGCACCCGCAAGCTCTGGCGCAATGCCAAGGCTGGTTGTCGCAACACCTGCCACATGTTGAGAGACGTGCTGTTGCTAGCAACGCCGAAGGTGCGCGACTAGCAGCCAGCAATCCCGCTTGGGCTGCACTGGCCAGCGAGAGAGCAGCAAGCCAATTTGGCTTGCACATCGTGCATCACGCCATTCAAGACGAGGCCTACAACAGAACGCGTTTTGCAGTGATCGCCCTGCCCCAAACACTGGCTACACCGCCCGCTTCTGGCAATGACTGCACGAGCTTGGTGGTGTCCGTTCCAAACCGTCCTGGCGCTGTGCACGACTTACTGGTGCCTCTCAAAAATAATGGCGTGTCCATGACGCGGTTTGAGTCGCGTCCAGCCAAATCGGGACAGTGGGAGTACTACTTCTACATCGACATCGCTGGGCACGTCAGCCAGCCTCATGTCGCCGCAGCGTTGCAAGAGTTGCAAAGCTTGTGCGCGTTTTACAAAGTCTTGGGTTCTTACCCCATTTCCGAATGAAGTTTCAAAGGCTAGCGCTGATCGGCTGCGGCCTGATGGGCGGTTCATTTGCGCTCGCCTTGCGTCAAGCAGGCTGTGTGGAAACAGTCGTTGGTTTCAGTCCTTCCGACAAAACGCGACAACGCGCGGTCGAGCTGCAAGTGATCGACCACGCGTGTGAAAGCATTACCGAAGCGGTTGAAGGTGCCGATCTCGTTTTGTTAGCGGTCCCCGTTGGCGCGACTCAAACAAGTTTTGCCGCAATGCGTGATGCTTTGCTTCCCAGCGCACTTTTGATGGATGTGGGCTCCACCAAATGCGATGTCATCACTGCTGCTCAAAACTCTTTGGGTGAAAAGATCTCATGCTTTGTGCCTGCTCATCCAATCGCAGGCAAAGAAGTGGCCGGTATTGAACACGCTGAAAGTACGCTCTATCAAAATCGGCGAACCATTTTGACGCCGCTGCCCAAGACCAGCATTCACCGTCTTCAAACTGCGCATGATGTTTGGAACGCGATGGGCAGCCACGTCAGCATCATGACGCCGCAAGCACATGACGAAACATTTGCGGCGGTGAGTCACTTGCCGCATTTGCTTGCGTTTGCAGCTGTCAATGGCATCACGTCACAAGCACTAGGCGCCGAATTTCTGAATATGGCAGGCCCTGGCTTTCGCGACTTCTCACGCATTGCCGCCAGTGACTCTGCAGTTTGGCGAGACATTTTGAGCGCCAATCATGCAGAAGTGCTCACACAAATTTCGCACTTTCGGCAAGCACTCGATCAATTTGAACGTGCACTAAAGCAAGGCGATACACAGCAATTGCAAAGCCTCATTCAGCAAGCCAGTGAAGTTCGGGCCGCTTGGACGCTGCAAGCCGGAAATGCTTGCAGCACAAATTCAGAAGACTAAGACGCGTCATGTTCGCTACCGCATTTCTAGATTTACCAGCGATGCAAGGCGCATCGGGCACGGTCACATTGCCCGGTTCGAAAAGCATTTCCAATCGTGTGTTGTTGCTCTCCGCTTTGTGTCAAGGCACAACAGTGGTTCACGATCTGCTTGATTCGGATGACACACGCGTCATGCTCGAAGCCCTTAAAAAGCTCGGTTGCGGCTTAGACATACAAGACACAACCGTCACCATTCAAGGGCTAGGTGGCAGACTCAAACATGAAGAAGCCATCGAGTTTTTCATGGGCAACGCAGGCACTGCCATGCGCCCGCTCACGGCAGCTCTGGCTGTTCTGGGTGGCGACTTCACCCTCAAAGGTGTACCTCGCATGCACGAGCGCCCGATTGGCGATTTGGTCGATGCCCTGCGTTTGCTTGGCTGTCATATCGATTACTTAGGCAACGAAGGCTATCCGCCTCTGCGCATTGGTAAACCCAAGTTAAAACTCGATGCGCCCATTCAAGTTCGTGGCGATGTATCTAGCCAGTTTTTAACTGCGCTACTCATGTCGCTGCCACTGGCTGCGCAAGAACAAGACATCGTGATTGATGTGGTGGGCGAACTCATCAGCAAGCCCTACATCGAAATCACACTCAACCTGTTGGCTCGTTTTGGCATTGATGTGAAGCGCGAAGGCTGGCAACGTTTTGTTATTTCCAAGGGCTGCAGCTACCAATCGCCGGGCACGATTCACGTTGAGGCTGACGCTTCATCTGCCAGCTATTTCATCGCACTCGGAGCGATTGCGCAGGGCGATGGCATTCGCATTCAAGGTGTTGGTGCGGCATCCATTCAGGGCGACATTCGCTTTATGGAGGCTGCCGCGCAAATGGGCGCTCGCCTCACGAGCGGGCCCAATTGGCTACACATTCAACGCGGTACTTGGCCGCTTCAAGGCATCGAACTCGACTGCAATCACATTCCAGATGCCGCCATGACCTTAGCCGTCATGGCTTTGTATGCCAACAGCCCCACCACACTGCGCAACATTGCGAGTTGGCGAGTGAAAGAAACCGATCGCATCGTTGCTATGGCGACTGAATGCCGAAAACTGGGTGCCACCGTCGAAGAAGGCGACGATTGGCTTCGCATTCACCCACTCGCACCCGGCAATTGGAAAGCTGCCAGCATTCACACCTATGACGATCACCGCGTTGCGATGTGTTTTTCACTCGCCGCCTTCAACGCCGATCAACGACCCGTTCGCATTGAAGACCCAAAGTGCGTCGCCAAAACATTTCCAGACTACTTTGAAGCGTTGTTCTCTGTGACGCACGCGAGTCCACACAACATTCCCGTCATCTGTATTGACGGCCCCACCGCTTCTGGCAAAGGCACGCTGGCCAGCCGTGTGGCTCAAGCGCTGGGGTACCACTATTTAGACTCGGGCGCTCTTTACCGAGTCACGGCTTACGCAGCTTTAAAAGCTGGTTTGTCGCTAGAAACCAACGACGAGTCGCGCATTGCCGAACTTGCCCGCACGCTTCCTGTCCGGTTTGAAGGCGAAACCGTTTGGTTAGGAGAAGAAAACGTCAGCGATGCTATTCGCACGGAACAAGCCGGCATGAATGCTTCTAAAGTTTCAGTTTTACCGGCCGTTCGTAGTGCTTTGGTAGATCTTCAACACAGTTTTCAACGACTGCCTGGACTTTTAGCGGACGGTAGAGACATGGGAACGGTCATCTTTCCCCATGCGCCTTTGAAGGTGTTTTTGACCGCAAGTGCCGCTCAGAGAGCCGAACGACGTCATAAGCAATTGATTTCAAAGGGTATTTCGACTACACTCGACAGTCTTCGCGCCGATTTAGAGGCCCGTGACGCACGCGATTCTTCGCGAAGCGTGGCGCCCTTAAAACCAGCACAAGATGCTACGTTGCTAGACAACTCTGCGCTCTCCATCGAAGCTTCGGTCGAGCAAGTGTTGAACTGGTGGCAAAGCAAACAGCCTTTCTAACCTTTAGAAAAAGCTGCCCCTGGCCCGTTTGGCTCCTCTCGCGCTGCATGGCGCACTGGTCAAACGGATCGACAACTTAACCCGTGGCGCTAGCCACAAAACCACCGCTAATCGCAGGCCCATGTGGCGCAGCAATGGTGCTGCCCTCTTTCCCGTGATTAGACAAAGGAAATAAATGTCTGAATCTTTTGCCGCCCTGTTTGAAGAATCCCTGAAGCGCTCCGAAAT
>CAZEAQ010000012.1:16252-21502 GCA_964510145.1 uncultured Bordetella sp. | reverse complement strand
CGTCGTCCGTACCGGGGCGGAATTTAATTTCCTTAACCTCGATCACTTTTTGTTTAGATTTCGCTTCCGCCGCCTTTTTTTGCTCTTGGTACTTGAACTTACCGTAGTCCATCAAGCGACAAACAGGAGGAACAGCAGTTGCGGCAATTTCAACCAAATCAACGTCTATTTCACCAGCCATACGGAGGGCTTCAGCCAAGCTCACGATACCCAAGGGCTCGTTATCAGGACCAGAGAGGCGGACTTCCGGGGCCATGATTTCCCGGTTAAGGCGATGTTTGCGTTCCTCGCGCTGACGGCGATCGCGAAATTCTGTAACGATGGTGACTATCCTTAAAAATCAAAAACAACCGACACAAGTGTGCTGCGCACAACTCTTGGCAATTTCAAGGTGAAATCAGCTTTTGAGAGAGATATCTGAGGCAATCTTTTGCGAGAAGGCTTCTAAAGACATCACACCGAGATCTTGGTTACCTCGGGCGCGCACTGCGACGGCACCGGCTTCCTTTTCTTTGTCGCCAACGACCAAGATATAGGGAAGCTTTTGCATTGAATGCTCCCGTATTTTATACGTAATTTTCTCATTTCTGAGGTCTAAATCGACCCTAAGCCCTTGATTTCGCAGCGTTTTTACAACTTCTTGGCAATATTCCGACTGCGAATCGGTGATATTGAGAACAGAGACTTGAATGGGTGCCAGCCATGTGGGCAGCGCTCCGGCGTGCTGCTCTATCAAAATCCCGATAAATCGCTCCATGCTTCCCACAATCGCGCGATGAAGAATCACTGGGCGTTGACGCGATCCATCTTCGGCGGTGTATTCGGCGTCAAGTCGCTCAGACAGATTGAAATCGACCTGAATCGTGCCACATTGCCACTCTCGACCAATGGCGTCTTTGAGTGTGTATTCAATCTTGGGGCCATAAAAAGCACCGTCACCCTCGGATATGACAAATTCACAACCAGAGGCGCGCAAACTGTCCATCAACGCCTTTTCGGCTTTGTCCCACAACTCGTCAGAACCTATCCGCGCTTCAGGGCGAGTCGACACTTTGTAAAGAATATTGGTAAACCCAAAATCTTGATACACCTTCTTCAGCACCTTCGTAAAGGTATCGCATTCCGGCAAGATTTGGTCTTCTGTGCAGAAAATATGGCCGTCGTCTTGCGTAAAGCCACGAACGCGCATGATGCCGTGTAAGCCTCCTGATGGCTCATTACGATGGCATTGACCAAATTCACCGTATCGAAGCGGCAGGTCGCGATAGCTCTTAATGCCTTGCTTAAAGATCAAAATATGACCGGGGCAATTCATCGGTTTTAAAGCGTAATCGCGCTTTTCTGACTCAGTCGTGAACATGTTGTCACGGTACTTGTCCCAGTGACCCGTTTTTTCCCACAGCGACTTGTCAATGATTTGTGGCCCCTTGACTTCAAGGTACCCGTTGTCACGGTAAACCTGACGCATGTATTGCTCAATGGTTTGCCATACCGTCCAACCTTTGGGGTGCCAAAACACCAGTCCGGGCGCGTGCTCATCGATATGGAATAAATCAAGCTCGCGCCCTAACTTTCGGTGATCGCGTTTTTCAGCTTCTTCGAGCTGCTTGAGATAGAGCTGCAAATCTTCTTTGCTGGCCCAAGCAGTGCCATAGATGCGTTGCAACATCTCATTCTTGTGGTCGCCTCGCCAATAAGCGCCAGCAACTTTCATCAGCTTAAAGTGCTTAAGTTTTCCGGTGCTTGGAACGTGGGGGCCACGACACAAATCTTCGAAGTTACCCTCGCGATACAAACTCACATCTTCGTTGCTCGGTATGCTGGCGATGATTTCAGCTTTGTAGTGCTCGCCTAAATTTTTGAAATAAGCGACCGCCTCATCACGCGGCAAGACTCTTCGAACCACGGGCTCGTCTTTATTTGCCAACTCGGTCATGCGCTTTTCAATCGCCACTAAATCTTCTGGCGTGAAACCCCGCGAAAAAGAGAAGTCGTAGAAAAATCCGTTATCGATGACCGGGCCAATCGTGACTTGAGCTTCGGGGAAAAGCTCTTTGACCGCGTAGGCTAATAAATGCGCTGTGGAGTGTCGAATAACCTCCAAGCCTTCTGCATCTTTAGCCGTGATGATGGCCAAACTTGCATGGCTATTCATCGTGTAACTGGTGTCAACCACCTTGCCATCCACTTTGCCCGCCAAAGCGGCTTTTGCCAATCCAGCGCCAATTGAAGCCGCGACTTCAGCCACCGTGACGGGGCCATTAAATTCGCGCTGCGAACCATCGGGAAGAGTAATCTGAACCATATGTCTTAAATAAAAAAGCGCGGCAAAGGCCGCGCTTGGAGAAGTGTCTAAACGCTGGGCAGCATTTTACGCCGCCACAGCCTGTCATTCACTCTTGACTGATTAATGGAATTGTTCTTCTTCTGTAGAACCTGTGAGGGCTTTGACCGAAGATGAGCCACCTTGAATCACAGTCGTCACATCGTCGAAGTAGCCTGCGCCCACTTCTTGTTGGTGTGACACAAAGGTGTAGCCTTTATCGCGTGCAGCGAACTCGGGCTCTTGCACCATGTTCACATAGTGCTTCATCCCTTCGCCTTGTGCGTAAGCATTGGCAAACTGGAATGTGTTGTACCAGTTAATGTGAATGCCAGCCAATGTGATGAATTGGTACTTGTAGCCCAATGCCGACAAGTCCTCTTGGAACGAAGCGATTTGCTTGTCGTTGAGGTTTTTCTTCCAATTGAACGAAGGCGAGCAGTTGTAAGACAACAATTTACCTGGACATGCAGCAAGGACTGCTTGTGCAAATTCGCGCGCAAAACCAATGTCTGGAACGCCGGTTTCGCACCAAACCAAGTCAGCGTATGGGGCGTAAGCAACACCGCGGCTAATGGCTTGTTCCAAACCGTTTTTAACGCGATAGAAACCCTCTTGGGTGCGCTCTCCCGTTAAGAATGGCTTGTCGTTTGCGTCATGATCTGAAGTGATCAAGTTAGCAGCCTCGGCATCAGTGCGGGCCAACACGATGGTGGACACGCCCATTACGTCAGCAGCAAAACGTGCAGAAATCAATTTCTCGATCGCTTCTTGCGTTGGCACCAACACTTTGCCGCCCATATGACCGCATTTCTTTACCGCAGCCAATTGGTCTTCAAAGTGAACACCCGCAGCGCCAGCGGCAATCATATTTTTCATCAATTCAAACGCGTTCAACACGCCACCAAAACCTGCCTCTGCGTCTGCAACGATCGGCAAGAAATAGTCGATAAATTCTTTGTCGCCATGGTTGATTCCGCGGCTCCATTGAATTTCATCTGCACGCTTAAACGTGTTGTTGATGCGGCGAACCATCGTTGGCACCGAGTCATAAGCGTAAAGCGACTGGTCTGGGTACATGGTCTCAGAAGTATTGCCATCGGCAGCGACTTGCCAACCCGACAAATAGACGGCTTCCAAACCAGCTTTGGCTTGCTGCATAGCCTGGCCAGCGCTGATGGCACCGAATGCATTGACATAGCCCTTCTTGGCGCCGCCATTTACTTTTTCCCATAGTTTCTCGGCGCCGCGCTTTGCCAAGGTGTGTTCGATAGGCATACTGCCACGCAAACGCACCACATCAGCAGCAGAGTAACCACGCTTAACGCCCTTCCAACGTGGATTAGTCGCCCAGTCTTTTTCAAGCGCTGCGATTTGTTGTTCACGGCTAAGTTGTTCAGTCAAGGATTGAGGCATGGTTAACTCCAGAAGGTTGTTGTCGATGGAAAGACTATAAGTCTTCTATAAGAGCTTAACAAGATCTTATGTCTTATATAAGAATTTTTTTATTATCTTATAAATCAATGCTTTACGAATAATATTTTGAATAGCGAAATATAATTTCTCATATCGAGAAAAAATATTGCGGTGCAACATATTTAAATTTTGTATTACGAAATAATTTTTCACCAACTCCAAATAGTGGCCAAGTAAAGGCGCCTTTGAAAGGGAAAAATTTAGCTCAGTTTCAGAACCTTTTTACCTTTAAAAAAACAACATTTGCTGTTGAATTTTTTGGCCTTTACCTTGGAAACACTAATTTTCTCTATTAGCATCCGCATTGCTCTCGAGAGATCTGTAGAGAGCAATAACAAACACTTCTAGAAGGAAATCATCATGGCAACTGCAAAGAAAGCTCCAGCTAAAAAAACAGCAGCTAAGAAAGCTGCACCCGCTAAAAAAGTAACCGCGAAGAAAGCTGTTGCGAAAAAAGCCCCCGCTAAAAAAGTAGCCGCCAAAAAAGCAGCGCCTGCTAAAAAAGTTGTTGCAAAGAAAGCGCCTGCTAAAAAGGCAGCTGTAAAAAAAGCGCCCGCTAAAAAGCGCACGCCCAACGCAGCTTTCATGAAGGCCATGACACCTAGCGCGGCTCTGGCTGCCGTTATTGGCCATGCAGCGGTTCCCCGCACTGAAGTCGTCAGCAAAATGTGGACTTACATCAAGAAACACGGACTGCAAGACAAAGTTAATAAGCGCAATATCAATGCTGACGAAAAGCTCAAAGCCGTTTTCGGAAAAGCTCAAGTCACCATGTTTGAATTAGCTGGCTTAATTGGCAAGCATTTGAAATAAGTCGCTCACCGCGCTTAAAAAAAGGCCGCAATTGCGGCCTTTTTTACGTTTCACTTTTTTCTTGACAACGCAGTTTGTCGAATAGCACTCAACGTTCCTCGAGTCGTAATGACGTCTTCATCCATGATGATTTCAATCAGCGTTCCAACCGGACGCTCTAAGGCATCTTTGAAAACGCTTTCAAACTCATTTGTTTTGCTAATGCGAACGCCTTCATAACCATAGGCACGCGCTAACGCAGCAAAGTCAGGGTTAGCCAATCTAGAGCCACTTTGATGCGTCGGGTACTCTCGCTCTTGGTGCATCCGAATCGTGCCGAACACACTGTTATTTAAAATCACGATGATGCTTTTGGCTCCATGTTGCATGGCAGTCGCGAGCTCTTGTCCGTTCATTAAGAAATCGCCGTCGCCAGCAATCGTGAATACGGTTCTCCCTGTGAGCAAATTAGCAGCAATACCAGCTGGAACACCGTACCCCATTGAGCCCGCCGTAGGAGCCAATTGAACACGCCCTGCCCTTGAAAGGCTGCGATGTTTATAAAACCGATGAATCCAACTTGCAAAATTTCCAGCGCCATTGGTCAACACCGCGTCCTCCGGCAAAAGACGACTGATCACACTGACGATTTCGGGCAT
>CAZEAQ010000012.1:10924-16152 GCA_964510145.1 uncultured Bordetella sp. | reverse complement strand
CCCCCAGTCGTCATTTCACCTAAGCGAGGACCGATTGCCAAAATCAAATCGCTTTCACGAATGCGCTGTGCTAGCTTTGGGTTGATGCCAATTCCCACATCGCCCGCGTATTGGGGGTGATGATTGTCAAAGGTGTCTTGAAAGCGGAAAGCATTACCAACAGGTAATTTCCAGCTCTCTGCAAAACGTTGCAATGCCATGGCAGATTGGGCTGTCCAACCGCTTCCACCCGCAATGACAAAAGGGCGCTCAGCAGCTAGAAGCATTTCGCGCAATTGCCGCAGCGCTCCGGGATCTGCCCAAGCTTGGACTGGCTCAACACGAGGCAGGGGACGTGCCTCTACTTTTTGCACCAACATATCTTCAGGCAACACCAATACGACAGGTCCAGGACGACCATTCATTGCGGTGGCAAAAGCGCGCGAAATATATTCTGGAATTCGAGAGGGGTCATCAATCCGTTCAACTCGCTTGGCCATGCCACGCGTGCTTGGGCCAAAAAAACTGTTGAAATCGACTTCTTGAAACGCTTCTCGATCGCGGCAATCGCTACCGACATCACCCACAAAAAGAATCATCGGCGTACTGTCTTGAAAGGCTGTGTGAATGCCAATCGATGCGTTAGTAGCCCCTGGGCCTCGCGTCACAAAACAAATGCCTGGACGCCCCGTTAAGCGGCCTTGAGCATCCGCCATAAAAGCCGCCCCACCCTCCTGACGATTGGTGATGAACTGAATGCGATCGCGATAGGCATGAAAACCATCCAACACTGCCAAATAACTCTCGCCGGGAACGCCAAAAGCGTGCGTCACACCTTGCTCAATCAAACACTCAACCAACAAATGCCCTGCAATTTGTTTTGTCATGAGAATTTCTTTCTAAATATCAAGCACGAGCTGTCGTGCGACGACCGACACCCAGAGCGACCCAAACACTAAGTAACAAAACAAAGGCCGCACCCAGCAAACAGGCTCCGAATAAACCTCTGTCCATCAAGAGACCGAATAGAAGTGGAGAAATAGCAAAACCCACATCCAAACCTGAGTAAACCATTCCATAAACTCGGCCAGTAGCTCCTTGAGGTGTCGCTTTTTTAATCATCATGTCGCGCGAAGGACCGCCTATTCCAATCGCCAATCCTGTGCTGGCAAGCACCACCATCATCAAGTTAACGTCTAACCAACCGCTCCCGCAGAGCGCCATAAAAAAAGCGCCCAAAGTCATACAGATTGCAACAACCTTATCGCTGTGGTTCGACCATCTTGCAGCAACAAAGCCTCCTACAAACACGCCAGCAGCCGCGCACAACATGTAGGCGGTGAGTGTGAAAGACGCCGCTTCAAATGTGACTTGATATAGAGACTGCAATATCGAGATAGAAAAACTCTGCACCACAGAGAGCGTCATTGTCGATAAAAAGAAAAAAGCAAAGCACCACCAGACCACTTTAATTTTCAAAAAATCAAAAGAGCTGCCCGTCGTGTTTTGAGAATGATCAGCGACTTTGGCGTAAATAAAACGTCTTTGCCAAATCAACAATGTAAAGACAACCGTTAGCAATAACGCAGCACCAACATACGCAGCTCGCCAATCAAACGCCTTCGTCAACCCGAGCATGAATACAGGCGTTACGGCCCATCCAAGATTTCCAGTCAGACCATGGGCGCTGAAGGCATACCCTAAACGACTGGAAGTTACACGCTGGTTCAAGATGGTGAAGTCTGCTGGATGGAAGGCGCAGTTACCGACTCCAAGCAAGGCCGCCCCAAGCATCAAACCTAAATACCCAGTCGCAACAGATAGAACAAGGCAACCGCTGGCCATAAATAGCAATGCGGCTAGCAAGACGGGGCGAGCGCCAACGCGATCGACAACGAATCCGGCAGACGCTTGTCCAAATCCGGAGACTGCAAAAAATACAGTCATCAAAAAACCCAGCTCCGAGTAGTTCAAGCCAAAAGTGGCAATGAATACAGGAAACATCAGCGGCAATAGAAGATGCGAAAAGTGAGAGCACGCATGGGCGACACCCACAAAACTGATGACAGCCACATCTTCACGCCAAGAAGATGGAATCGGGTTGTGCAAAAACATAGCCTAAATCCTACTCGGTTAGGCCTCTGCGCAAGGTCTACTAGGGGACAGACTTCAAGACATGCCCCAAGATAGAGGTTTATTCAGCTGCTGTTTTGGCGAATGCAAACTCGCCCGGAGCACGGACCGGATCGACACTGACGGCGATTGTGTCTTTGGGCAAAAACTTACCTTCTAGAAGCAACTTCGACAACGGATTTTCTATACGTTGCTGAATCGCGCGTTTAAGCGGACGGGCCCCAAATACAGGATCGAACCCAACCTTGCCTAACTCTTCCAACGCTGCAGGCGAAACCTTGAAATCCAAATCCATTTTGGCCAATCGCTCAGACAAAATTTTGAGCTGAATATCGGCGATCCGCATGATGTGATTGGCATCCAGCGCGTGGAACACAACCGTCTCATCAATACGATTCAAAAATTCTGGACGGAAGTGAGACTTAAGCTCATCCCAAACGGCATCTTTGATATCTTGAGCGTCATGCCCCACCATACTTTGAATGATGGGAGAGCCAATGTTTGAAGTCATCACGATGACTGTATTTTTAAAGTCAACCGTGCGGCCTTGACCATCTGTTAAACGGCCATCATCCAACACTTGCAGCAAGATGTTAAATACATCGGGATGAGCTTTTTCGACCTCATCAAGCAACAAAACACTATAGGGATTACGGCGAACTGCCTCCGTGAGATAGCCTCCTTCGTCATATCCCACATAGCCGGGGGGCGCACCCACTAGGCGACTGACAGAGTGCTTCTCCATGAACTCGCTCATATCGATACGAATCATGTGATCTTCACTGTCAAATAAGAAGCCGGCCAAGGCCTTGCATAACTCGGTTTTACCGACACCAGTGGGGCCAAGAAATAAGAAAGAACCTGTTGGACGATTGGGGTCCCCAAGACCCGCTCTGGAACGTCGAATTGCGTTCGCTACGGCGGTAATCGCCTCCTCTTGACCCACCACGCGCTGGTGTAATTTATCTTCCATTTGCAACAACTTATCGCGCTCGCCTTGCATGAGTTTAGAAACAGGAATTCCAGTTGCGCGTGCAACGACTTCAGCAATTTCCTCAGCACCTACCTGCGTTCGCAACAAACGATTACCGCCCGAGGCAGGATCTTTGCCACTTTCACGCGCATTGGCCTCTTTCATCCGTTTTTCAAGCTCAGGCAATTTTCCGTATTGCAACTCGGCAACTTTATTGAAATCACCTTTGCGAGTAAGTTCTTCAATCTGATGACGCATGCGATCAATTTCTTCCTTGATTTGCGCTCCACCATGTGCTGAAGATTTTTCGGCCTTCCAAATTTCGTCTAAGTCGGCATACTCTTTACCAACTTTCTCGATCTCTTCTTCTAACAACTCCATGCGCTTTTGGGAAGCTTCATCTTTCTCCTTGCGCACAGCTTCGCGTTCAATTTTGAGTTGAATCAGTCGACGATCCAGCTTGTCCATGACTTCTGGCTTGGAATCAATCTCAATCTTTATCTTGGCTGCTGCCTCATCAATTAAATCGATAGCTTTGTCTGGCAAAAAACGATCAGTAATGTAGCGATGCGACAACTCTGCAGCTGCCACGATTGCAGGATCGGTGATTTCTACACCGTGATGGACTTCGTACTTTTCTTGAAGCCCGCGCAGAATGGCAATCGTCGCCTCAACACTGGGTTCGCCGACAATAATTTTTTGGAAACGACGCTCAAGCGCTGCATCTTTTTCGATATATTTTCGATACTCATCTAAGGTGGTCGCCCCCACACAATGCAATTCGCCGCGTGCAAGAGCAGGCTTCAACATATTGCCTGCGTCCATCGCACCCTCGGCTTTTCCAGCGCCCACCATCGTATGAAGTTCATCAATAAAGACGATGGTTTGACCTTCGTCTTGAGCAAGTTCTTTGAGAACAGTTTTTAAGCGCTCTTCAAATTCACCGCGAAACTTTGCGCCAGCCAATAAGGCCGCCATATCTAGGGACAAAACGCGTTTTCCCTTGAGCGAGTCTGGCACTTCACCAGACATAATTCGTTGCGCTAGACCTTCCACAATCGCTGTTTTACCAACACCGGGTTCGCCAATCAAAACTGGATTATTTTTGCTGCGACGCTGTAACACTTGAATAGCACGACGAATTTCGTCATCACGACCAATGACAGGATCTAACTTTCCTTGGCGCGCACGTTCCGTCAAATCGAGGCAATATTTTTTCAATGCTTCGCGCTGACCTTCGCTATCGGCGTGATCAACTTTCTGCCCTCCACGCACTGCCGTGACCGCGGTTTCAAGCGCTTGACGATTCAATCCATTTTGAGTGGCCAACTTTCCCCAAGCGCCTTTGTTGTCACACATTGCCAGCAAAAATAGCTCGCTTGCCACAAACTGGTCGCCGCGCTTGATAGCTTCTTTCTCAGCGGCCTGCACCAATGAAACCGTATCGCGTCCAACTTGAACTTGCTCTTGGCCTTGAACTTTAGGTAACCGATTCATAGAGTCTTCTGCCGCAGACAACAAACCCGACACATTAGCCCCCGCACGTTGCAACAGAGACTTGGGACCATCGTCTTGGCGCAACATGGCAACCAGTACATGTGATGGTTCTATGTAGGCGTGGTCGCCACCGAGTGCCAAGCTTTGAGCATCGCCCAAAGCCTCTTGAAATTTAGTGGTCAGTTTGTCGATCCGCATAAGAACTCCGAAACTAGATAGTGAATTGCCTCATACCTGAGGCTAAGCGTCAACATTTCAAGAGGGCTTTTTTTGATGTGGATCAATGCGTGGAGTTATCGGCTTTGATGCCCCAACGAGCCAGGGCCTCATCATCACTCACGCGTGCATCGACCCAACGCGCCCCCTCAGGGGTGACCTCTTTTTTCCAGAACGGCGCTTGCGTTTTTAGGTAGTCCATTAAAAACTCACAGGCTTGAAAACTCATTCCGCGGTGAGCCGAAGTGACAGCCACCATCACGATTTGATCTTCGGGCTTCAAAAGCCCTACGCGGTGAATAACACGAGCTGCATAAATATCAAATCGCGTTTTCGCTTGATCCAGCATCATCGAAATAGATTTTTCAGTCATCCCTGGATAGTGCTCCAACTCCATGCTTGACACAGCGCTTCCATCATTTCGCTCTCT
>CAZEAQ010000012.1:8281-10824 GCA_964510145.1 uncultured Bordetella sp. | reverse complement strand
CTTGCAATGAGTTCATCACGCAGCTCATGCAAAGTGATCGCTTGCGTGATGACCTCCTCGTGACTTTGCCCCAAAGCCTCTCTGATAGAGGCAAAGTATTTAATAGTGACGTTCATCGCAGCCACTCCGCAAAAGAAATATAGCGAACACTATCGCCTTTTTTGATGATTTGCCCTGCTGGGTTATCGACAACACCATCACCCCAAACAGCAGAAGTTAAAACGCCTGAGCTTTGATTTGGGAATAAATCTAGTCCCCCTTGCGCATTCCGTTTCACACGTAAAAACTCGCGACGTTTGTCCGCACGGGGCCAATCGAAATGAGCGGTCATATTGACTCTAGTTACTTCAGTTTCTACACACCCTTGCATGGCCAATAAGAAGGGACGAACCAGTAATAAAAAGGTGATGAAGCTAGAAACTGGATTACCCGGCAAACCCATGAAATGACAAGACCCAACTTGAGACTTGATTCGTCCGTAGGCAAAAGGCTTGCCCGGTTTAATGGCCAATTGCCACAGGTTCAATTCGCCCAAAGACTCGACAGCTGGCTTGATGTGATCTTCCTCCCCCACCGAGACACCGCCACTGGTGAGAATCAAATCATGATGTTGTGCCGCATCACGCAACGCAGCAACCGTTGCCTCACGTTGATCTGGAACGATGCCTAAATCGGTCACCACACATCCAAAGCGCTGAAGAAGCGCACGCAAGAAAAACCGATTTGAGTTGTAGATTGCACCTGGCAACATATTTTGCGGCGCTACATCGCCGGGCATCACTAACTCATCACCCGTTGAAAATAGAGCGACTCGCGGCTGAGCAGCTACTTTTAAATGAGCTAAGCCAATACTGGCAGCCAAGCCAAGCTCTGCTGGCGTTAAGCGCGTCCCTTTTTTTAAAACGGTAGCGCCTTGGGTGACATCTTCTCCTGACCGACGAATCCATTCTCCAGAAATGACGGCTTTATTGACTTTAATTTCTTCGGGATTCAATACATCGCAGTCCTCTTGCATGACAACAGCATCTGCATTGGCAGGTATCGGTGCGCCAGTAAAAATTCGAGCCGCCTCTCCGTGCCCCAGAGCAACGCCATGGCTACCTGCTGGAATGCGTTGCGTCACTTTAAGTACAGCACCATGAACACGGCAGTCACTGGCTCGAACGGCATAACCATCCATCGAGCTGTTGTCTTGCGGTGGCACCTGTAACTCAGACACGATGTCTTGTGCCAATACCAATCCATCCGCATCGAAAGTGGAAACGCTATTACTGCATCCGTACAAAGCATGCGGATGCTCTTTTACATTAGCTAGCAACTGAGGCAGCGCATCATCAAGAGAGAGCAATGCTGGACGATTCATAGGTGCGGTGCGTTGTAATTAAAACGATCTTGATTGGCCAGTAACCACTCGCAAATTGCATCTGGGTCATTTAAATCAAGCACAGGCCGTTGAGTTTTCTCTGGCAGTGCCATCGGTGAATCCGTCGCAATAGCGACAACAAAATCGTCTTCTATGTAACGAACCGGTTGCTTAGAGTCTTCGCGCCATACTTCAACTTTCAACAAGTCGCTTTGTTTAAAGCCCTCGACTAACACCCAATCCACTCCGTCATAAACCTCGGCAAGCAAATGATGAACCGATAGTTGCGTTGATTTCTCAAACTGACGCTGAAGTACCAAACGCTGATTAGAAGCAACCACCACTTCAAATGCCCCTGCTTCGCGATGACGCCAACTGTCTTTTCCTGGTGTATCAACATCAAAATCGTGGTGCGCATGTTTGACGACTGACACGCGTAATCCGCGCACGCGCAAACACCCAATGAGCTGCTCCACTAACGTGGTTTTTCCTGAACCGGAATACCCGGCAAAGGACACGACCTTCATGCGTGATCGCAGTGTTCAGAGATATAGGCTTTGATGAGCGCTACATCAGCTTTCATGACATGTACACGCCGCGGCAAGTTTTCCATGCCATCGAATTTTTGAGGGCGCGTGGGTTCTTGACCCAAAGCTTCAACAATCGTTGCAGCAAATTTAATGGGCAAAGCTGTCTCAAGAACGATCATGGGAACGCCTGCTTTTTGATGCTCTCGCGCCACTTTCAAACCATCAGCGGTATGCGTATCAATCATTTGCCCAAATTCTTTGAATACTTGTTGAATCGTTTTTAAGCGATCGGCATGTGTGCTTTTTCCGCTGGAAAAACCATATCTTGCGCCAGCTTCAAAAAAATGCGAGTTTGGGCTTAAATCGAATTTCCCTGATTCAGATAGCTGCCGATGAAATAAATCTTTTGTCAACTTGGCATCACGCCCAACTAGATCAAAAACAAACCGCTCGAAGTTACTCGCTTTAGAAATATCCATCGAAGGGCTCGATGTTTCATGCGTATCCGCACTGCCGCGGACTCGGTAAACACCCGTTCGGAAAAATTCGTCAAGCACATCGTTTTCATTCGTCGCAGCCACAAGCTTGTCAATCGGCAGGCCCATCATTCGCGCCACATGCCCTGCGCAGACATTGCCAAAGTTTCCACT
>CAZEAQ010000012.1:0-8181 GCA_964510145.1 uncultured Bordetella sp. | reverse complement strand
GGACTAGTCATGAAGACACGCACACCTTTTTTGCCGCGCATAGCGTACTCTGCCGCGCTTCCCGTGTCACCACTGGTTGCCCCAAAAATATTGAGCTCTTCACCGCGTCGCGCCAATTCGTATTCAAACAAGTTACCCAACAACTGCATAGCCATGTCTTTGAATGCGAGTGTGGGTCCGTTCGACAGTGCCTGTATCCACATACCGTCTTCAAGGGCACGAACCGGAACGATGGCATCTGTGCCGAATACTTCTTGCGTGTAGGTCTTGTCGCATAGAACTTTTAAATCTGCGGCAGGTATGTCGTCAATATAAAGCGACAACACTTCAAAAGCCAAGGCTGCATAGCCTTTCGTTTGAAAGATATCCCTTAATCGATCGAGCGCCTCATGACTGACTTGCGGGTATTGCACTGGCAGGTACAAACCACCGTCTGGAGCCAAACCCTCCAACAAAATTTCACAAAACCGCTTGCGCTCAGGGTGACCGCGCGTAGACAGATAAAGCATTAGTTCAACTCTTCTTTGCGAATGCGAGTGATTGGGGCCAGCACAGTGGCCAGTTTTTGCATCTCAGCAATGGCCTCGTTCATCTTTGCTTCTGCACAATCATGCGTCAAGATAATGAGGTCAGTTTGACTCTCACCTTCACCGGCCTCCCGCTGCAACACCGCGTCAATACTAATGTCAGCGTGCGCCAATATGCCTGTAACTTTTGCCAATACGCCCGCTTGATCCGCCACACGCAATCGCAAGTAATAGCTAGTCACCACTTGGTTCATAGACAAGATAGGTAGGCTGCTCATGGCATCGGGTTGAAAAGCCAAATGAGGTACTCGGTTTAGAGGATCTGCTGTGTGCAAACGCGTGATGTCCACCAAATCTGCAATGACTGCGCTAGCAGTCGGCTCACTGCCAGCCCCCTTGCCGTAATACAAAGTGGTTCCGACTGCATCCGCCTGAACCATCACGGCATTCATTGCACCTTCTACGTTAGCAATCAATCGCTTAGTAGGAACTAAACAAGGATGAACTCTGAGTTCGATTCCAGAAGAAGTGCGTTTGGCAATGCCGAGTAATTTAATGCGATAGCCCAATTGCTCTGCATAACGAATATCTTGCGACTCTAATTTGGTAATACCTTCGACATAGGCTTTTTCAAACTGAACTGGCACGCCAAAGGCAATTGCCGACATGATGGTGGCTTTGTGAGCCGCATCAACACCTTCAATATCAAACGTTGGATCAGCTTCGGCGTAGCCCAACGCTTGCGCTTGTTTTAAGACATCGTCAAAGGCTAGACCTTTATCGCGCATCTCAGACAAAATGAAATTGGTGGTGCCATTGATGATGCCCGCCAACCATTGAATACGGTTAGCAGTCAACCCTTCACGCAGCGCTTTGATGATTGGAATGCCCCCTGCGACAGCAGCTTCAAAAGCGACCATCACACCTTTTTTATGAGCTGCAGCAAAAATTTCTGTGCCATGCACAGCCAACAAAGCTTTATTGGCAGTCACCACATGTTTACCTGAATCGATAGCCTCCAGAACCAGTTGTTTGGCAATGCCGTAACCACCAATCAGTTCAATCACGATGTCGATATCAGGATTCGCTATGACCTGACGAGCATCGCTGACCACTTGTACCTTCTCACCCACAATGCTTTTTGCACGCGCCACATCCAGGTCTGCCACCATCGTGACTTCAATGCCGCGACCTGCACGGCGCTTAATTTCTTCTTGGTTTCGCTTCAGCACTTCATAGGTGCCACTGCCTACAGTACCAATGCCCAATAGGCCAACTTGAATCGGTTTCATGCGGATGTTCTATTTCTATAAGTTTCTAGGAATTTAGCGATACGAGAAATTGCTTCACGCAAATCGTCTTCATGGGGTAAAAACACAATTCGGAAATGATCTGTATTGGGCCAGTTAAAACCAGTTCCCTGAACCAACATCACCTTCGTTTCTTGTAGTAATTCCAAGAAGAAATTTTGATCGTCTTGAATTGGGTAGATCTTGGGATCTAACTTAGGAAACATGTAAAGCGCAGCATGAGGCTTCACACAGGACACACCGGGTATGGCGGTAATTAAGTCATAAGCCAGATCACGCTGTTTGCGCAAACGCCCACCAGGGTTCACCAAATCGTTGATGCTTTGATAACCACCCAACGCGGTTTGAATGGCCCACTGACCGGGGACGTTAGCGCACAAACGCATATTCGAGAGCATATTTAATCCCTCAATGTAATCAGCCGCTGGTTTTTTATCGCCCGACACAATCATCCACCCAGCGCGATAGCCACACGAACGATAGCTCTTGGACAGCGAATTGAAGGTCAGCGTCAACACATCATCACTCAAACTTGCGATGGGCGTGTGCTTAACGCCGTCATATAAAACCTTGTCGTAGACCTCGTCAGCAAAAATAATAAGCCCGTGCTCTCTAGCTATTTCCACGATTTGCTTGAGCAATTTGTCTGAATACAAAGCACCCGTCGGATTATTTGGATTGATCACCACAATGCCCTTGGTATTGGTGGTGATCTTTGAACGGATGTCCTCAATATTGGGCATCCAACCGTTATCCTCATCACATAAATAATGCACCGGCGTGCCACCTGACAAGCTGACCGCGGCAGTCCAAAGAGGGTAATCGGGCGCTGGCAACAACAACTCATCACCATTGTTCAGCAGACCATTGGTGGCCATCACAATCAGTTCACTTGCACCGTTACCAAGGTAAATGTCATCAAGGGTAACGCCCTTGATGCCCTGTTTTTGTGTTTCGTGCATCACCGCTTTGCGAGCGCCAAAAATACCTTTGCTATCCGAATAGCCAGCCGAAGCAGGCAAATTGCGAATCATGTCTTGCTGAATTTCTTCAGGTGCATCAAAGCCAAAGACGGCTAAATTGCCGATATTTAGCTTAATGATCTTGTGCCCCTCCTCCTCCATTTGACGAGCGCGATCCATGATGGGACCACGAATGTCATAACAGACGTTGGATAGCTTGCTTGATTTTTGGATCTTCTTCAAAGTCCCTCCGAGGGCTCTTTTACGGGGTGAAAACCTATAATTTGACCACAGATCTCTGGATTTTTATGAAATTACAACCCGATCGCATCGAGACACAGTCCATCACCGCCTATGGGCCAGGATGGATAGCCATCAACGGCGAAAAGGTAACGCAAAGCGTTGTCATTACTTCTGATGGCGTGCGCCAAATTTGGGGCTGCAATAGTTTTGAGGAATTGAACCTGACTCACTTTTCTGAACTCGCTAATTTAAACGTCGAATTAGTTATTTTTGGAAGCGGAACGCGGCTCAAATTCCCGAATCCTCAATGGCAAGTTGATCTCATTAATAAGCACGTCGGCCTTGAAACCATGGACACGCAAGCCGCCTGTCGAACCTACAACATATTGGCAGGCGAAGGCAGAAAAGTGGCTGCTGCCCTAGTTATAGAGGTGCCAGTTTCTACGTTAAAATAATGGGTTGCCGTAAGGGGGCTGTCTAGACAGTCGCCTCCTTCGTTCGGCCCGTCTTCACTGTCACACCTGATTGAGCGCTATGGCAATTGTTGTCAATAAACCCCTACCCGAATTTGAAGCCAATGCAACAGGTGGCATCAAGGTTACAAACAACTCTCACAATGGTCAAATGCTTGTGTTGTACTTTTATCCAAAAGACAACACCCCCGGTTGTACAACTGAGGCCATGCAATTTCGTGACAAATACAAAGACTTTGTAAAAGCTGGCGCCTTAGTTTTTGGCGTCTCTCGAGACAACATGAAATCACATGATGATTTCAAAACAAAACTAGAACTTCCCTTTGAACTTATAGCTGATACAGAAGAAAAAATGTGTCATATGTTCGGAGTTGTAAAGAACAAAATTATGTACGGCAAAAAAGTGAAGGGCATCGAGCGCAGCACCTTCCTAATTGGCGCCGACGGCTTACTCAAAGAAGAGTGGCGCGGCCTCAAAGTACCTGGTCATGTCGATGAAGTCCTCAAGGCTGTCAAAGCTCTCAAAAAGGCATCTGCTTAAAGGCACTAAAGTGTCAAAACGCTCGGTTATAGTGTTTTTATGACTCTGACAAAAGCGAGTGCCCTTTCAACTTCAAGCCGCCTTGACAAAGGCGGCTTTTTCACTTTTTGAAATCTATTTCTAATCTGCGTAGCGCATTTTCAATTTAAATTTAATTTATGCCATTGCCACCCGCCCCTTCGAAACGCGCCACCTTTCTCAATACAGACAATTTGCAAGTAATTAGTCCATCAAGAGCTAATCGAAAGCCGGGCCGCACAACAAATGACCATCCAACAGCTGTGGAAAACGAAGGTTCAAATCTGAAGTTTGAGTCTTCCAAGACAACTCCTTTGAGTGCACCCGTCAGTAAATCTTCGCTTGCACGCAGCGCTGCACCTGTGGCTAAGAAGATTAAACGTACAGGTCCTAGCAAGTTGTTTGTTCTCGATACCAATGTATTGATGCACGACCCAATGTGCCTGTTTCGTTTTGAGGAACACGACGTATTTCTGCCAATGATCGTTTTAGAAGAGCTCGACGGTCACAAAAAAGGCATGACTGAAGTTGCACGAAACGCCCGTCAAACGAGTCGAACACTGGATGCGCTAGTTGCGTCGCATGACTCTGACATCATGACTGGCATCAAGCTTGATGGAACTGGGCATAAGGAGGTCACAGGTCGGCTCTTTTTTCAAACGGAGCCTCTTGATTTCAACCTTCCATCTAGCCTACCCCAAGGCAAGGCTGACAACCAAATCTTAGGTGTGGTCGAGGCGCTTCGTATCAAGCAAACGCCGCGCGAAGTTGTTCTTGTATCGAAAGATATCAATATGCGTGTGAAAGCACGCGCATTAGGCTTGGCTGCAGAGGACTACCAAAACGACAAAACTCTGGAAGATGGCGATCTGCTTTACTCAGGCGCAATGGCTCTTCCAGAAGATTTTTGGATTAAGCATGGCAAATCTGTTGAAAGTTGGCAAAGTGGTAGCCACACCTACTATCGTTTAACTGGCCCTTTGGTGCCAGACCTGCACATCAATCAATTTGTGTATTACGAATCGCCGGGCGAACCCAGTCTCTACGCACGCGTGACAGAGATTCGCGGTAAAACAGTTGTGCTTAAAACACTCAAAGACTTCACGCATTTAAAGAATGCCATTTGGGGAGTCACTACGCGTAACCGCGAACAAAATTTCGCTATGAATTTGCTAACTGATCCCGAAATTGACTTCGTCACATTGACAGGCACAGCGGGCACAGGCAAGACCCTGATGGCACTTGCAGCAGGATTAACGCAAGTTCTTGACGACCGTCGATACACAGAAATTATCATGACTCGCGCAACCGTGAGCGTTGGCGAAGACATTGGCTTTTTACCGGGGACTGAAGAAGAAAAAATGGGGCCTTGGATGGGGGCGCTCGACGATAACCTAGAGGTATTGGCCAAAACTGAAACAAGTGCTGGCGAATGGGGACGAGCTGCAACCAACGATTTAATTCGCAGTCGAATCAAAATCAAAAGCCTCAACTTTATGCGCGGTCGTACCTTCTTGAACAAATACCTCATCATCGATGAGGCGCAGAATTTAACGCCCAAACAAATGAAGACCTTGATTACACGAGCAGGCCCGGGCACAAAAATCATTTGCATGGGTAATTTGGCTCAAATTGACACACCCTATCTAACTGAGGGCTCGTCCGGTTTGACTTATGCAGTTGACCGCTTTAAAGGCTGGCCACATGGCGGACACATCACTCTTGCCCGCGGAGAACGTTCGCGATTAGCAGACTTTGCGAGCGAAGTACTCTAAAGCTTAATAGTCACCGTTGCTGTAACCACTTGCCAAGCTTTCGAACTTGGTGAGCGGTTTTAAGAAAGCTAACTTGATAGTGCCTGTAGGGCCATTACGTTGTTTACCAATAATCACCTCTGCAACCCCTGGCTCTTTTGAGTCTTTGTTGTAGTAATCATCTCGGTAAATAAACATAATCACATCCGCGTCTTGTTCAATAGCACCTGACTCACGCAAATCGCTCATCATGGGTCGTTTATCGGTTCGCGTTTCCACGCTGCGATTAAGCTGTGATAGAGCAATAACAGGACACTGAAGCTCCTTGGCTAACATTTTTAAGCCTCTGGAAATTTCTCCAATCTCAGTTGCCCGGTTATCACCACTGCTATTACTACTAGAGCCACTCATCAGTTGCAAATAATCAACGACGATCAACCCTAATTTTCCACATTGACGTGATAAACGACGCGCGTTAGCTCGCAACTCACTGGGCGTCAAACCAGGTGTTTCATCGATATGAAGCGAGACGTTACGCAATTTTTCAATGGCTTCCGTTAAGCGAGGCCACTCATCATCACTTAATTTTCCTGTACGCAAATGACCTTGATCAATTCGCCCAATCGAACCGACGATACGAATCGCCAATTGAGATGCTCCCATCTCCATTGAAAAAACGGCAACAGGCAAACCTTCGTTTAACGCCACATGTTCAGCAATGTTGATTGCAAGTGCAGTTTTACCCATCGATGGGCGAGCTGCTAAAACGATCAAGTCCCCTGGCTGTAAACCTGAAGTCATACGATCAAAATCAAAGAATCCAGTAGGAACCCCAGTGATGTCGTTTTGGTTATCCGCCATCTCTTGCACGCGATCCAACAAGTCAACAACCAGCTGAGGCATGGTCTGAAAACCCTGCTTCATCCGAGAGCCTTCTTCTCCGATATTGAATATTTTTTGCTCTGCTTCGTCCAAAATTTGAGCAACCGCACGTCCTTGAGTATTGAACGCGTTTGTCGCAATTTCATCGCTCGCAGTCACGAGCTTTCGCAAAATAGCTCGCTCTCGAACAATCTCTGCATAACGGCGAATATTGCTAGCACTTGGGACGTATTGAGCCAAAGAGTTGAGGTATCCGAGCCCGCCAATTTCCTCAGCTTTACCTAATGCTTGCAAGTGCTCGTAAACCGTAATGACATCGGCTGGTCTCCCTGAGTTGACCAAGGTTCCGATTGCAGCAAAGACCTGCTTGTGTTCGTAACGATAAAAGTCACCGTCCTGCAGCAAATCCCCCACACGATCCCAAGCCGCGTTGTCGAGCAATAAGCCACCCAGCACGCTCGACTCCGCCTCAATCGAGTGCGGAGGAATACGCAATTGAGCAATTTGGCTATCTGTGGAGAAGTCTTCATTCAGACTGGGCAAAGCAGCAGACATAGAAATCCTGTAAAGCACACATCCTAAATGCTCTAATAAAAACCGAGGGGGATAAACCTGTGGATAACGCGTGCGTTATCTGGGGAAATGCAGGGTACAAATAAAAAAGCCGCTCCGAAGAGCGGCTTCATTAGCCTAAAAAGATTAAGCGGTTTCGCCGTAGACAGAAACGTTAATTTCTACCAGAACATCTGTGTGCAAAGAAACGCCGACTGTGTTGTCACTCACAACTTTAATCGGACCATGTGGCATACGGATCTGTGCCTTAGCTACCGCAAACCCTTCCTTGGCCAACGCTTCAGCGATGTCATGATTGGTCACAGAACCGAACAAACGACCATCAACACCAGCTTTTTGGCTAAGTTTGATCGATTTGCCAGCCAACTTTTCACCTTGTGCTTGTGCTTCAGCCAATTTGACTGCAGCCGCCTTTTCAAGCTCAGCACGTCGAGCCTCAAATTCTTTAATTGCTGTTTCAGTCGCACGACGAGCGCGGCCTGAAGGAATCAAAAAATTACGTGCATAGCCATCCTTAACACGGACGATTTCGCCAAGATTACCAAGGTTCACAACCTTATCGAGCAGAATGATTTGCATGGTCGATCTCCTTAGATTTTGTGCTGGTCGCTGTACGGAACCAATGCTAAAAAGCGCGCTCGCTTGATGGCCGTGTTCTGCTTACGTTGATAAATAGAGCGTGTTCCTGTCAAGCGCGCCGGAATGATCTTGCCATTCTCAGCGATGAAATCACGCAGGGTATCGACATCTTTGTAGTCGATCTCTTCGACGCCAGTAACGGTAAAGCGACAGAAGCGCTTACGTTTAAAAAGCAATGATTGAGTGTTGCGCTTTGGACGCTTATCTTTGTTGAATTTCTTGAATGTGGCCATGATTGGGCCTCCTATGAAATTTGCTG
>CAZEAQ010000011.1:5787-21669 GCA_964510145.1 uncultured Bordetella sp. | reverse complement strand
AACAGCTTTGATGGCAGCCCAAAAACGCGCACACGAGTTAGGCGATGAGTTTGGCCGCTAGTCATCTCTGAATGACACAATTGATAAGTTAATTTTAAAAATCAACATCATGAAAAAACTTTTACTCGCCCTGATTTCTGCCTTTACTTTGGCAATGCCTTTGACTTCTGAAGCTCAAACAGCCTCCACACAGACGGCCACACCAGTCTCACAAACAGATGTTGTGACGCCTTCAGCGCCCGAAAAATCGACAACTCACAAAGCCAATAAGAAGAAGAAAAAGAAAAAACTTAAAAAGAAAAAGTCCAAGAAGTCAAAAACTCATTAATCGCTAAGACGATCGTCAGATAAATAGATAGCCAAATCCGATCCCAGCGAAAACAGTAGCTCCCAGCCAATGATTGATTCGAAAGGCTAAAAAACAGCCCTCGCGAGTTCGGTGTTTGATCAGCACAAAATGTGCAACCGCCTGAAACGCAGAGAGTGCTATGGCGAGTAACCATGGCCAACCCAATGTCTCGGGGGCCAGCATGAAATACCACCCCGCCAAATAAATTGCATAAAACGCCATGATCGCGGCGACGTCATAGCGCCCTAACGTTATGGCTGAGGTCTTCATGCCAATACGCTCGTCATCATCTCGATCGACCATGGCGTATTCGGTGTCATAAGCCAGAACCCAAAATAGATTAAAAATCAACAAGCCCCAAGCTTGCGGCGGGACGATCTGAATAAGCGTCTGCCAATTCATGTCAACAAGTTGTAACTCCGCCCCACGAACGGCCACAAACGCCATCGGAATACCAAAACTAAATGCAACGCCCAACACAGCTTGTGGCATGGAGACGTAGCGTTTAGCGAAGGGGTAAATTAAAGCAACGGCCAATGCAGCAAAAGACCAAATTACGGTAGCCAAGTTAGTGGTCAACACCAAGGCAAACGCCATACTTGCCAGCGCAGCGCCTAAGCCCAATGCTTCGCGCACTGAAACTGCACCCGATGTCACAGGTCGATTTGCAGTTCGCTTGACGTGTCGATCAAAGTCGCGATCAGCCACATCGTTCACACAACATCCCGCGCTTCTCATCAAGATGGTGCCCAGTACAAACACAATCAACAAATGCCAACCGGGCCAGCCCCGCGCAGCCACCCACAGTGCAGACAAAGAGGGCCATAGCAATAGCAACCATCCGGCCGGCCGATCCCATCGAATCAAATCAAGATACAACGCAAACCGTTTGCGAATCGGGTTCATGACAAGCGCGTAACCCCGGGCAGTTCACAGGCGTAAATGGCGTTACGTAACGCGGCGATCGCTTCATAGCGCGTAAAACTACGCCGCCAAGCCAAAACCACGCGACGGGTAGGCGGCAAGCCCCCTTTGCTATCTGCAATTGGCAAATAACGCACGTATGTTTCTTCGCTTTTTTTGCGTTTACCTTGCGCAGCCAGCGCCTCTTTGGGAACGCTTAAACGAGGCACCAACGTCACGCCCATTCCGGCTGCCACCATGTGTTTAATCGTCTCCAACGACGACCCTTCAAAGCTCTTTTGTATTCCCTCCGCATTGCTAGAGAAACGAGCGAATTCGGGGCATACCTCCAACACATGATCACGAAAACAATGGCCGTTCCCTAACAAAAGCATCGTTTCGTTTTTTAAAGCATCTGCACTAATTTGCGGCAACGCGGCCAAGGGATGATTACTAGGCACGGCAGCCATAAATGGCTCGTCATACAAAGGTGCCGTCGCTAAACCTGTATCTGGAAAAGGCTCGGCCATGATGGCGCAATCAATCTCACCTGTGCGCAGCATCTCAAGCAATCGCACGGTGAAGTTTTCCTGCAGCATGAGGGGCATTTGTGGGGTTTTGCTAATGGCTTGACGCACCAAGCTTGGCAATAAATACGGCCCGATGGTGTAGATCACACCCAGCTTTAAAGGCCCCGCTAGCGGGTCTTTACCGCGTTTAGCTATTTCTTTGATGTTCGCCGCTTGCTCTAAAACACTCTGCGCTTGGCGAATAATTTCCTCTCCCAAACTAGTCACCGCCACCTCGTTCGCGCTTCGCTCAAACAACTTCACGTCGAGCTCTTCTTCTAATTTTTTTATCGCCACAGACAGCGTAGGCTGAGACACAAAACACGCTTCGGCGGCGCGACCAAAGTGTTTTTCTCTTGCTACTGCAACGATGTATTTGAGTTCGGTCAGAGTCATCAGGTCAAGCCTTCAAGAAATCAGATTTTCCACCCAACCAGCGGGCAATGTGTTGGCTCGCCATTTCCGAATAATCGTCCAACATGCGCGGGGCCAATTGACGCGCCCAGTCGAGCAAGGCCGTGTCTTCAGCCAAGTCTGCAAATCTTAATAAAGCAGCGCCTGATTGGCGAGCACCCAAAAACTCTCCCGGCCCACGAATTTCTAAATCGCGTCTTGCGATCTCAAAGCCATCAGAGGTTTCAACCATGGCCCGCAAACGCTCGCGTGCTGTTTCACTCACGCGCCCACTCTCACCGACGGCATACATCAACACGCAAGCCGATGCAGCTGCGCCGCGCCCCACACGACCCCGCAATTGGTGAAGTTGCGAAAGCCCAAACCGCTCGGCGTGCTCAATCACCATTAACGAAGCATTGGGCACATCGACACCCACCTCAATCACCGTCGTGCTCACCAGCACACCCATTTCGCCACTCTCAAATAGCGCCATGACCGCCTTTTTTTCTGGCACAGGCATGCGCGAGTGCAACAACCCAACCAAGACGGGCTTAGCACCCGAAGGATTTAAAGCCTCCATTAATTGCGCATGCGTTTCGGTGGCATTGGTTAAATCAAGTGCTTCACTTTCTTCAATCAAAGGACACACCCAATAAACCTGTCGACCCTCCTCTAGCTGATGACGAATGCGTTCGACCAATTCGTCGCGCCTTGTTTCAGAGACAACTTTTGTCACGACGGGTGTTCGGCCTGGCGGCAACTCATCCAATGTCGACACATCCAAATCTGCGTAATAACTCATGGCTAACGTTCTTGGAATTGGGGTGGCGCTCATCATGAGCATGTGCGGCTCTTGCGCTTGCAAGCCGTCGTGTGCATTCATCTTTTCGCGCAACGCCAAACGCTGTGCCACGCCAAAACGATGCTGTTCATCAATGATGGCCAATGCTAAATTTTTAAACTGCACTTGCTCTTGAATCACAGCGTGCGTGCCGACAACGAGCGCAGCCTCGCCGCTCGCAATCAGTCCGAGCATTTCGGTGCGCTCTTTCTTTTTTTGACTTCCTGTCAACCATGCCACGCGTTTACCCAATGGCGTCAACAGCGGCTCTAGCCAACCTATCAATTTTCGAAAATGTTGCTCCGCCAATATTTCGGTAGGGGCCATCAATGCGCATTGCCAACCACCATCCATTGCCACCGCTGCGGCAAGTGCCGCCACGACTGTTTTGCCAGACCCGACATCGCCCTGCAGCAATCGATGCATTGGAACTTGTCGCATCAAATCTTTAGAAATTTCCTCGCCAACGCGGCGTTGAGCCTGAGTCAGCCCAAAAGGCAAGACAGCCAATAGCTGTTCGTGCAATCCACCTTGCTTCAAGACCAACGCGGGCGCTTTGAGCCTATTTCGCTCGCGCTTGGACTGAAGTTGCGACAGTTGTTGCGCCAGCAGCTCCTCAGCCTTTAAGCGTTGCCAAGCAGGATGCGTTCTGTCCTCCAACTGCGCCATAGAAACGTCTGGCGTTGGATGATGCAAAAAATGCAAAGACTTTTCTAAACTCCAAAACTCCTCTGATCGCCCCTTCTGCGTGGCCTTCAATGAAGGGGGCAAAAACTCCAAAGGAATCGTTTCTGAAAAAGCACCTTGCCGCGCAGCGTGCACCAGACCGCCCTGCACCGCTTTACGCAAATAGGTTTGTGGCAGCCCCGCAGACGTGGGGTACACAGGCGTCAAGGCTTGTGGCAACGCGCCGCCTGCCACATGAAAACTGGGGTGCATCATGGTGCGCCCCATGAATCCGCCTCGCACCTCTCCACGCAAACGTAAACGATTTCCAACTGCCAAGGCTTTTTGTTGCGACGGATAAAAACTAAAAAACCGCAAAGTGCAGGTGTCAGAGCCATCGTCCACCACCACCAATAATTGACGGCGAGGTTTGTAGGCCACCTCACAAGAAATCACCGTGGCCTCAATTTGCGCAAGGTCACCTTCTCTTGTGTCTGACAGCCGAACAATTTGCGTTTCATCCTCGTAGCGCAAAGGCAAGTGCAACGCCAAATCAATGTCGCGATTTAGCCCAAGCTTGCGCAAGGCTTTTTGTGGCGCAGACAGAGGTTTAGCAGCGGACTTGGAATCAGTCATGTGACAATTGTGCCTCTGTCGTTTTAACTTGGAACGGGCCCGTCCGGCCCTCAAGCACATGTCTCACATTTATTCACTTAGCGATTTTGATTTCGATTTACCCGAGTCGCTTATCGCTCAACATCCCGCTGCAGAACGAAGCGCGTCACGTTTGCTGGATGGTCGTCACGACTCTTTTGCAGACCGCACCTTCAAAGACCTCCCTGAACTTTTACAGCCTGGCGATCTTTTGGTTTTTAACGACACCCAAGTTGTGAAAGCGCGTTTATTTGGCGAAAAACCCACAGGCGGAAAACTAGAGCTCTTAGTCGAACGGGTACTGACAAACCACGAAGTCGTCGCTCACATGAAAGTGAGCAAAAAGCCGCCCATCGGCACAGAGTTACACATGGCGGGTGGATTGGCCCAAGGCGGATTTACCGCCACCCTTCTCGGGCGATGGCCCGATGAACATGGCCAACTCTTTCGCTTCAAATTAAGCGACGACCCACACACCCTCATGCAGCGGCATGGCCACATGCCTTTGCCGCCTTACATCGAGCGACATCAGAACACCGCAAACGAACAGCACCAAAGCCTCGAAGAAAAAGCAGAGGACGAGCGGCGTTATCAAACCGTCTTCGCCAAGCACCCCGGCGCAGCCGCAGCGCCCACGGCGGCGTTGCACTTTGATGAAGGCATTTTGCAAGCCCTTGCAAAACGCGGCGTGCAAAGCGCCAGCGTTACCTTGCATGTGGGCGCAGGCACGTTTCAGCCCGTCAAAACAGAAAACATTGCCGAACACCGCATGCATAGCGAGTGGTACAACATTCCTTTAGAAACCATTCAAGCCATTGCGGATTGCCGCGAACGCGGCGGACGTGTGGTTGCAGTGGGCACCACAAGCGTTCGCACGTTAGAGTCGTGGGCGCTTAATGGGCAAGTGAGTGGTGATACGCAAATCTTCATCACGCCGGGCTTTGAGTTTCGAGTTGTCGACGTGTTGGTGACCAACTTTCATTTACCCAAAAGCACTTTGCTGATGTTGGTGAGTGCGTTTGCAGGGTTTGATCGCATCCAACAAATTTATCGTCACGCCATCACAAAGAGTTATCGTTTTTTTAGCTACGGCGATGCCATGCTTTTAGAGAAAGCCAACCATGTTGAAGTTTGAAGTTCTTAAAACCGACACTCCCGCAACAGACGGCAGCTACCTGGGTAGTCATGCACGACGTGGCACGCTAATGCTCAACCATGGCGTTGTGCAAACCCCCATCTTCATGCCCGTGGGCACCTACGGAACAGTCAAAGGCGTTATGCCGCGCAGCCTAGAAGAAATGGGTGCGCAAATTATTTTGGGCAACACTTTTCACCTTTGGATGCGGCCGGGGTTAGACGTCATGCAAAGCTTTGGCGGACTGCATGGCTTTGAGCGCTGGAACAAACCCATCTTGACCGACAGCGGTGGTTTTCAAGTGTGGTCGCTGGGTGCCATGCGCAAAATTACCGAAGAGGGCGTGACCTTCGCCTCCCCCGTGAACGGCGACAAACTCTTTATGTCGCCCGAGGTGAGTATGCAAATTCAAACCACGCTCAATAGCGACATCGTCATGCAACTCGACGAATGCACGCCTTATGAAACCAAAGGCCATCTCACGACGGAGGCTGAAGCCCGTCAGTCTATGGAGATGAGTCGTCGCTGGGCTTTGCGCAGCAAAAACGAATTTCAACGCTTAGAGAATCCCAACGCTTTATTTGGCATCGTGCAGGGCGGTATGTTTACAAACTTGCGACAAGAGTCGCTTGAGGCATTGGTCGAGATGGGCTTTCCCGGCTATGCCGTAGGCGGCGTGAGTGTGGGTGAACCCAAAGAACAAATGCTCGAAATCATGGCGCATACCCCGCACCGTTTGCCCGCGCACAAACCACGCTATCTCATGGGCGTGGGCACCCCAGAAGATTTAGTCGAAGGTGTCGCACAAGGGGTTGATATGTTTGACTGCGTCATGCCCACACGCAACGCACGAAACGGCACCTTATTCACTCGATTTGGCGATTTAAAAATTCGCAACGCAAGACACAAAGCCGACCACGGCCCACTTGATGCCACTTGCTCTTGCTACACCTGCCAAGGTCATACACGCTCTGATGGCTCAGCCAGCGGTGGTTTCAGTCGCGCCTATTTGCATCACCTAGATCGGTGCGGCGAAATGCTTGGCCCCATGCTCACCACGATTCATAACTTGCACTACTACCTCAACCTGATGAGCGAAGTCCGTCAAGCACTTGAGGCGGGCCAATTTGGCGCATTCAGAAAACAATTTGCGACCGACCGCGCACGCGGGGTTTAGCCTATATGCGCAGACTTTGAAGTAGTTTCACAGCATCGGTCACGGTTTGTCCTTCTTGCAGACCGACCGATTGAGCCGCTTCATTGATGCGCGAAATAACACCATGCAGTAGCCCATCCTGTGCGTCGCCAATACGTGCCGAGGTGTGCGCGTAAACAGCGACACAAACGCCCTGAGCTTGCAGCAAAGCCAGTGCAGCGATACCGGCGTTGTCTTTGCCAATGCCCGCATCGTTGAACAAAACAGCGAACGGTTTGCGCGGCATTGCCAACACAAATCCAGCGGCTGAGCTGCCACCGTGAGAGCCTGTGACGATGACTGCGCCCGCCATCTCCGGCGTCACCAGCGCGATTGAGTCCAACAAATGCAACGCTCGCATCGTCAAGAAGACTCGGTTGTAAAAACAGTCAAAACGCCTGTGTAGCCATACAAGTTTTGATGCGCAATTTCGCCCCCGGCAAAAAAACCAACCAAGGGCACGTCACCTAAGGCACGTCGCACGATATTCAGCTCTGCACTTGCAGCGCCAAAGTGCGGGCCTCCGCGCCCTGCGCAGCTGACATAAATGGCACCCGCCATGCGCCGCGCAGGATGCGGGTTGTAGCTGGCCTCGTCGCTTAGCGAACCGGCCAAATCTGCGGTCATTTCTTCGGGCTCTAACGCTTCGCGAATTTCTGCACCTATCCGCATCAAATCGGCGCGAGCTGCCGCAGCGTTTCGCTGGCAAAAAGTCAGCTGCATCCCCACCTCTACTGAATGTGCAATGGCGACAGCTTCGCGTGCGGGGTCTAGTCCGATGATGTGGCGCACCAACACCGCTTCGTCAAACTCACCGGTGCGCTTGATAGCCGGATCTTTTGCATCCGCCAACCCCACCAAAGTGGCACGCACCTTGGCCAATGCAGGTTGTGCGTTGCGTAAGTCAATGTCCAAATCGCGCGTCAACACCTCGAGTGCGGGCTCGCCATCTAAATGCGTCACCAAATGCCCTTCGGCACCCGTAATGGTGTGAACTGGCGCAATTGGCAAGCAACCCTGCGTCACTCGCGAAATCATGGCGACGTCGGCATCAAACGCCACGCCACTTAGTCCGCCTCGAAACACTCCCGTTGCCATGCCTTGGCCGGCCAAATTACCGTCGCCTTTGATGGCAAATTGCACCACCTCTGACCGACTTGAGGCCAGTCCGCCAAACACATAGCCACTCGCTGTGCGCTGCGCCAATTCAGCAATGAGCTCGGTCACATCGGGTGTTTGTGCGTCCGCATGCAGCAGGGCCGTGTGCGGCACAAACCGCTGAGCCGACCCACCCATGCCCGCATGCGCCAACGGTGCGACGCCGCTAAAAACACGGTAATGCTCTGGCGCGACATCGCACAACATCACACTTAACGCGGGCTCATCAAAATACTCCACGTTATTGGCGGCAATGCCCACGCCCACTGTGCCCGCCCAATCGGTGACTTCTGGCAGTTCGGCACTTAAATGCGCCAAGATGTCTTGCGCATCTTCGGCGTAATGGTCGGTGATGTAGAGCAGCCCCAAGGGTGGCGCTTGCGCGTAATCGGGCAAAGCCATGTGCGCCCGCAATTGCGCCAACACCAGCCCAGCAGCCATTTGCCACTGCGGGTGGGTTGCGTGGCCGTATGGAAACAACTTCATCGTTGCTTAGTTTTGCGTGCTGTTTTTTTAGCGACCGGTTTTTTAGCCGTCGCGGTCTTTTTCGCCGTTGTTGCGGTCGTTGTTTTAGGTGTGCCTGACTGCGTATGACTGTGAGCCCGCTCTGCCATGTCTTTCATGGCGTGCGTCGCAATGTGCTGAAACTGGTCAGTCAACGCCCCCCACCAATGGGAGGGGTCGATTCCTGCAGCCTCTGCATTTTTTTTGACTTTGGCTTTGGCTTTTGAAGTGGCTGTTTTTTTCGCAGCTGCAGGTGGAGCAGACTCAAAGGAAAACGCTGTCTTCTCTGACGCCGCATTCGTCTCTTGCGGTTTCACTTTGAGCGAATCGGCCAAATCGTGAAAGCTCATATTCATACCCTTGAGCGTGGCGAGGGTCATGCGCTGCACTTCCAAGGCTTGAACAGTGGCCCCCACAGCCTTGGCGTTTTGCTCTAGCCAAAATTGAACGGTCTTCAACTCTTGAATTCGTTTGTCCAACTCTTCGGGGTCTAGCGTAGGCGCCACCCAGCCGGGCGATGCGGCCGAGGTTGCTGTCGCACCCGCACCGGGCGTGAGGTTCTTTAAAAAGTCAAAGCCCGGCACGAACTTGGTGAAATCTAAACCGCTGGGGTTGGTCATGACTGTCTCCTTTGAATTTGTAATTTCTCAAACGCATTAAACCAAACCCGAACGGACATTTGGCTGACAAACGTCAGCGCAACTTAGTGCTTGTGATTGGCGCCTGAATGATCGCCATGTCCGTGGCTGTGGGCTGGCCCATCACCTTTGCCATGCATCGCTGGCGGTTGCGCAGTCACGGGCACTTTCAACTCTTGGGTGGACTTGACGCCCTTGGCATCTTGGAAAGTGAGGGTAAGTGCCACAGTGCTGTCTTTGGCCAGAGGTGCTTTTAAGTCCATCAACATGACGTGATAACCACCGGGCTTGAGCTCTACCGCCTTGCCAGCGGGGAGTTCTAAACCATTGGGTAACGCAGCCATTTTCATGACGTCTTTCTCCATCTTCATCTCATGAATCTCGGCCACGCCTGCAACTGGGCTGCTCACAGCGACTAATTTAGCGTTGTCTTTCGCGGTGATCTTCATGAATGCACCCGTGGCTTTTTGGCCTTGAACGGTGGCGCGTGCCCATGCGTCTGCGACAGTGACCGAAACATTTTGTGCATGAGCTGCAACGCCAACACAGGCACTCAAAGCGAGCGTAGTGATTTGTTTTGAAAGTTGTTGCGAGAGTTTCATTGGAGTATTCCCAGAAGTTAATAAGTTGTTAATGATGGTGATGATGCTGAGGGGCTGGCTGCACATCCAGAAGCGCTGCCGGAGACTTTAAGCCACGCGTTGAAGTTCCTGATGCTGGCGTTTCAGACCAGTCGTTTTTACCCTGCACGCAACCCTGCAACACCTTGACCCAAAGCGGCCCGGCCTGATCGGGCAATCGCCCCATGAAAGCGAATTCATCAAATTGCTCGTCTGGTAAAGCGGCGTCTGGAGTTGTTACCGTCCAGCGCAACTCCACCACATCGTCCGTCACAGTTTTGCCGTGGCTGTTGTAGGGCTGCGCTAACTTGGCTTTGCGTGTGACAACCGTCCACCCCGTTTTGGGTTGCGGTTTGGCACCCTGAAAACCAGTCGGCACTTGCACGATCAAACTTGTGGTTGCCGAGCCTTCGCAGCCATGTCCGACACGCAAGGTGGCTTTGTAATAACTGCCGGCCACAGCCTTGGGTTCTGCTAACACGATATGCGCTTGAGCCGGTAGAGACGCTCCTAAAAGCGCCATCACAGAGATCATGGCTAGTAGGCGATGTGTCATGACTTTCAACCCTTTTAAAAAATGCTTATTCAAACTTTGCCTCCATGCCGACATACAACGAACGGCCTTCACCCGGGTAGTAATAAGCGCCATTTGGACTGGCCGCATAACTGGGCGCAATACTGGTTGTGGTCGCATACTTTTGATTGGTCAGATTGCGGGCATCCGCAAACCACGACCACGTTTTATCAAGCGCCTGCCCCACTTTAAATCCGAGCAACGCGTAGCCATCGTTGTACAAAGTATTTGCATTGTCCATGGGTGCCTTTCTGGGAACCCATTCGAATTTAGGTCCTAAATAGACACTCGGTTTGCCATTCACTTGCGAGCCGAAGCGATAGAGCACCTCACCGCGAATGATCAATGGCGGGAAGCCGGGCAAGGCATTGTTGCCATGCGAGGCGTCATCGACAAACTTGAAATCGCTGTACAACAAAGCGAGGCGTGTATCGATTTTTCGGTCGTACAAATGGCTCAGCCCCAACTCAACGCCTTGATGCAGCGACTTAGGAATATTCGTTGTGGTTGGCATGGCGCAACCCGGCGGACACATATCTATGAATTCGTTTCGCAACTGCGATCGGTAATACGTGGCGTCCCAGCCAAATTGGCTTTTATCAGCCACCAACTCGCCTCTTGTTCCCACCTCAAAGGTGGTGCCAGTTTGTGCCTTGTTGGCCACCGTTGTCGAACCCGCAAGTCCATGGACTGGGGCTTCAAAGTTGCGGCTCACGCTCGCATAAATTTGATGGTTGGGGGACACGTCATGCGTCACGCCAAGACGGGGGCTCAACTGATCAAACTTGTGGTCGTAGTTATTTGAAGCGCTGCGAATATCTGCCACTCGTCGACTTGCTTTGTCGTATTGCAGCGCACCAATCAGCGTTGTTTTATCGCTGACTTTGTATTTGTCTTCTATGAAGAAGCTGTGATTTGCAGATTTTTGTTCGTAGTCTTCTGAGGGCGCACCTACAACTAGAGCATCCACGTTTGCACTGTGCTTTGTTCCCTTGGTGGTTCCAACGCTGGGCAAATAAGCAAGCGTCAACTGGTTCGCGCCAGACGTGTGCGTGAGCTTTAAGTGCCCACCTTGGGTGTTGACGTGCTGCTGAATGATTCCGTAGGAAATGGGGTGCCACAACTTGTAGTTCATCGCATACAAAGCGACTTCATACACGTTGCTGCCATCTCGAACAGTGGTTTTGTTGGCTACACGTTGCGCATCGACATCTCTGCGTTGGCTGTTGTCGTTAATGAAATAGTCAGCATCCCAACCCACCGTTTTACGAGACCGCGGATTCAACTCCAATTGATCTTTCGTTAAATAGCCAGGCAATTGCGTTCTGCTGCGTACCGCCGCCACATAAAAACGCGACTCAATGTCTCGACTGATCTTGGCGCCCAAGTTGGCAATCAGCTTTTGGTTCTCCATGTTTGCGTGCTCTCGAAAACCATCTTGTTTAGTCTGTGACCCAGCGATGTAGTAGTCCCAAACACTTCCGGCAGTTGCGCTCGGTTTACCCACACCGGCTGTGCTTAAAAATAGTTTGTTGTAGCCAAAACTACCCGCCTCTATTTTTCCAACCATGGCGGGGCTGGTGTATCCCGTTGGGGTTACAAAATTGATCGCGCCGCCCAAAGTAGTTGCGCCATATGTTGTGGCGTTTGGCCCTCGAAGAACCTCTACATACCGAGAGGCGTTTGGATCTAGCGTTTGCATATCAAACACGCCATCGGCGTAGTTAATCGGGACGCCGTCTTGCATGATTTTGGTTCCAAAGCCGTGGTAAGTGCGGCTGAGACCAGAGCCACGAATCGCGATGCGTGCCTCCTCCGAGCCAAAGCGATCTTGAATAAAAACACCGGGTGCCAAACCCAAGCTGTCAGACCAGGTGGACTGTCGTCCCTCACGAACTTGGTTCAGATCCACGATAGAGGCACCCCCGGGTATCGCCTTGATGTTCTCCTTGGCCGACTCAATAGAAGCTTGGGTTAATGACTCTTGCTTGGCGGTGATGAGCACCGTGTCTACTAATTGGCTATGCGCTGATTGCGCCTGCGCTTGAATAGCAAAGCCCACGGATAAGCCCATCCATACCATTCGTGCGACTTGACTGCGCTGTAAATTTAATTTTTGTTTCACGTCTATCCACCTCATTTTGTTTTGTGAAGCAGTCGGTGCTCGGTGCGTATGACGTATTCAGCGTGCGACACACGAGCGCCTGCGCACGGGCACAGTCCAACTGCAAATTCAAGACGATCGCCTTGAATGAACTAAAAAATCAAAGGTGAGTGGAAGGCGGCCCGCGCGAGGGGAGCGGGGGCGCAGTGACAGACGCAATATGTGCAGCAGCCAGTGGCCGCAGCGCATGCGCCAGAGGAGAGGGTTGCGTCAACGCGGTGTTGAACGCAGTGGGTATCGCACCCGAAGGAGCACACAAAGGACAGTCCAAGGTGTTGCTGCCCGATGCAGTGTTGTCGCCATCGTTTTGCACCACCAACTTCATGCTGCCGGTGCTGGTACACACCAAGTCCATGCTTTGCGGATGAACAAACGGCGAAGCCACAGCAACGCCCACGGACAACGCAAACCACACCAGCACTAGGCGGGCGAGTTGTTTCGCGTTTCGTAGGTATTGCATGGGTTAAATTCTAGCGGCTCTTAAATTTAAATGCGCCTTCAGGCTGAGAACCTCTTTTATCCATGCATTTACGTGACCCCATCTTGCACGGCAAAAAATTAGGCGCGTATTTTTTTGGCGTCTTGTTCGCTAACGTCTTGAGCGCCAGCGTATTTGCACACAGCTTGATGCCAGAGGTTGAGATTACCGATCACTATGACGCTGAAATTGGCGAGAGTGAATCCGCCTCGCAAGGGAGTGTGGGGCCTTCGCTTTTGAAGAATCGACCGCTTCTGCGTCCTGCTGATGCACTTGAAAACATTCCCGGCATGGTCGTTACCCAACACTCGGGGGACGGCAAAGCAAACCAGTATTTTTTACGCGGTATCAACTTAGACCATGGCACTGATTTCGCCACACAGGTCAACGGTGTGCCGGTAAATTTACCCACGCACGCACACGGACACGGCTATAGCGACTTGAATTTTTTAATTCCTGAGTTAGTTCAACGTGTTGACTATCGCAAGGGACCTTACTTTGCGTCTGATGGCGATTTTTCTGCGGCGGGCTCTGCCAATTTTGTTTATCGCACTCGACTTGCACAGCCCTTTGTGGACTTAAGTCTGGGCCAAAGCGGTTATCGCAGAGCCCTTGTCGCAGGCTCACAGTCGCTGAGCGAAGATAGGCATTTGCTCATGGCTCTGGAACAAATGCGCCAAAACGGGCCATGGACAGTGCCGGAAAACCTAAATAAAAAAAATGCACTGATCACCTTAAGTCAAGGCAGCAAAGCGCGAGGTTGGTCAACGAGCCTTTCAGCCTATCGAGCGCAATGGACAGCGACTGACCAAGTCCCGCAACGATTAATCGACAGCGGCAGCTACCTTGGGCAACCCTTTGGTCGATTCGATTCACTCGACCCGTCCGATGGTGGACATACCTCTCGCACCAGTTTGTCTGGAGACTGGCGCGACAGTTCCGATCACGCTTCAAGCAAGTTCAATTGGTACGCGATTCGCTACGACTTAGACCTTTACTCCAACTTCACCTATCAAACCGCCTCGAATGGCACTGGCACGAGCGACCAGTTTGCACAACGCGATAACCGAACTGTTCTTGGCGGTTCAGCCTCACAAAGTTGGCAGGGGTTTGGGTGGAACAACACGCCAATGGTCAACACACTTGGGATTCAAGTTCGCCGAGACAACCTTCGGGTGAGTTTGCTCAACACCCAACAAAGAGTGGTCACACAAACGGTGCGTGACGATTCAATTCAACAAACGCTGGTTGGCATTTACGGCGAGAACGAAATGACTTGGCAACCTTGGTTCAAAACGATTGCAGGCATGAGATGGGACCAACTCAACGTGCCCAACGCCTCTCACACCAGCCAACTCGCATCGCCCAAGTTGTCAATTATTTTGCGGCCTTGGTCGCACACCGAACTTTTCATCAACACCGGTTATGGTTTTCACAGCAACGATGCGCGGAGTCTGAACTCAAGTTCAAGCGCAAATTCAGGTCTCACGCGGGCGCGGGGCGACGAAATAGGAGTTCGAACACAAGCCCTTGATACGCTGCATACCGCTATCGCCGTTTGGCGTTTGCGCTTTAACTCTGAACTCACCTACTTGGGTGATGCGGGCGAAACCAAAGCAGGACGCCCAAGCGAACGCATCGGACTGGAGTGGAGCAATCAATGGCGCCCAAGCGAAAAGTTTTGGCTAGACGCCAACTTCGCATGGACTCGCCCACGCTACAGCGGCACTGCTCCAGCGGACGAGGGCAACTTCATACCCAATGCAGTGCAACGGGTGGCGAATGTGTCTGCAGTGCTTCGAGGTTTAGGTGGTGACTTCAAGGCTTGGACAGCCAGTTTTCATTTGCGCTACATCGGGCCTGCGGCTTTGACGTCGGACAACAGCGTGCAGTCCAGCGCCAGCCTGAGCACTCAGGTGCGCCTCTCTCGACAACTAAGTCCTAACGCCGATGTGTCGCTGGATATCTTTAACGTCACCAACCGCGCCAACAACGATATTCAGTACTACTACGCCTCGCAAGTTGGGGCAGAAACCGCTGCTGTGAACGACAGACATGTTCACCCTGCAGAGCCAAGATCGTTGCGCATCAGTGCGCGACTGCGTTTTTAAATGCGCTTAAACGTACTTGGGCGCACGCCGTTCACGCAAGGAAGCGACGCCTTCGTGTACGTCAGGCCCCGCGAAGCCCATAAATTCCAAGGCCAATGACGCATCAAACGTGGGGCCTGCTTGTCGCAGCCAATTGTTGAGGGCGTACTTGGTCCATCGAATCGCAGTTTGGCTGCCGGTCGCCAAACGATCTGCAACTTCATAGGCTTTGTCGAGCAATTGGCTTTCATCCACGGCCAACGACACCAGCCCAATTCGCTCCGCCTCTTCACCGCTGACCGGCTCGCACAACATGAGGTAGTACTTTGACTTGGCCATGCCACACAGCAACGGCCAAATGATGGCTGCATGGTCACCCGCCGCCACGCCAAGGCGGGTGTGACCGTCCACAATTTTGGCGGTCTTGCTGGCGATAGAAATATCAGCCAACAAACCTGCCACCAAGCCAGCGCCGACAGCGGGACCGTGCATCGCACTGACGATGGGCTTGTCGCAATTGATGACGTTGTAGACCAAATCACGCGCCTCTTTCCAAACGCGTGAACGCACCTCAAAGTCGCTCGCCATGTCTTGAACCAGCGCCAAATCGCCACCGCCCGAAAAGCCCAAGCCTTCGCCGCGCAAGACCGCGCAACGCACGCTGTCATCGCGCCCGATATCGCGCCAAATTTCGCTCAACTCCCAATGGCCTTCATGCCCGGCGGTTGGCAATTTGCCATTGCCACCGGGGCCGCCTGCTTTCATTTGCAAGTCGATCACGCTGTTGTCTGGCCCACGGCGTGTGATGTTGAATGTTTGGTAGCGGCTGTAATCAATAGGGGGGTGGCTCATGGGATCTCCTTGTCTGAGATTTGATTCTGCACGAAGCCAAAATTTCAAAAAATTTGACGGTTATGCTTTAGGGCATGCGTAGCCTTTTTCATTTTT